>CAJTSY010000192.1 GCA_910578995.1 uncultured Acetatifactor sp. | reverse complement strand
ATACCTGGTAAGCAAACAGGTTGTGGCATACCTAATTACAATCGTTACAGATTAAACAGTAGGTCTCTCATCTGCTCGGCATTTCTGATGTCATCATATAATTGCGTTATATCCATTTGTTTTTTGGGACCGCCCGTTTTTCTGTCAAAGACCATCTCTGTATAGCAGTTGTGTGTCCAAAAATTTCTTCTCAGGCAGATGGATTTCAGTTTCTCATATTCTGCATCTGAGATGATTTCCATATCATGCTTTTTTCCTGCTCCTGGACCATCCGGATAACTTTATTTATGCTGAATGTTCAACATCCTTTAATCCTATATAAAGGCTTTTCCCGCTTAAAGCAGCATAAATCCCTTCAAGTTCTCTCTCTATGAACTGATAATGTTCCATCAATGTGCTGTGGGCTATTCTGAATTGTTGCAGATCCATGGCGTCATATATAATCCTTTGCATTTTAATTAGTATCCCAATTATATCACAGGCATTGTTTTGCTCAAAGGGTTTATTATATTTCCTCCACGCCCAGTAGATTATCTGTCAGCTCCATTTTGGCCAGGAGCGGGTTCTGTCCAAGCAGGATGCTGTCTGGAGCCTTGAGATAGAACCGGTAGGAGATACCAGAGCGGATTTTTTGGTCTTTCCCAACCCGGAGCAGGTGTTCGCTGCCATCCTGGTCGGTAAGGACGATATCATAGCTGTTCCTGAAGGGCTTCAGCCGGACATCCGTGCAGGTGCCCTCCAGCACATAGTAGGATTTTCTTTTGACTTGAAGGGCGAGCAGCGTGGCTTTCGCAGCGGAGCTGGCAGAGAGCAGGAGGCTCAGGATGAAGAATGATGTATCCCTTTCATGGAGGAAGAAGACGGATCCGGTAAAAAGACAGCCGGCCCCGACAAGAAGAGTCAGGGCCAGCCGCCGTAGCAGCGGTTTGGGTATGTGTTCCATAGATGGCCTCCTATAAAATCTGGAAAGTGACCTGCTGCTTCAGGTACAGGTTGGCGACGGCGGCGATTACGGGGAACCTGGCCTCGGAGGTGCGGCAGTCCGTGACGATGCCCTCGCAGTCGCTGCCGTCCTCCCGGTACAGGGTGTCCATCAGGTCGCTGCTGTCCCTGATGTGGGACTTCCCCTTTTCCGTGCACTGGATCAGCTCCGCGGTGGACAGCATCTCATGGCGCAGCAGTGCCAGGGCTCAGGCATTTTTGCAACGCTTTTCTTATATCTCATCATCAGTCCATTCATGTTCATCTGTCTCCATCAAAACTGCCTTGCGGCGGGGCCGGGATTTTCAGGCCGGACACTTATCAGCCGCCTCCGGTGGGCAAGCCATATTTTCGAACCGGTCATTTATAAGCCGCCAGCGGTAGGCGGGCCATATTTTCAGGGACATATAAGTCCCCGGCATACGGAAAAGCAGGGCAGATGGACAGCCGGCCTATTTGTCCTTGCTCACAGGTATGCTTAAACCTGTCTTCTCCAATCCGCATGTTCAACTATTGCTGTCAGGCTGTTGTCCGTCATGGGCTTTCCATTGGCATTCCATAACCTGCATCCTGGAAAATACTGCCTGAAAGGAAGATTCTTCCGGAGAGCAGGCATAAATGCCGAACCTGATCTTTCCCTTCCCGTTATGCATATGGCAGATCCGCATCTGGCTGAACGTCGCTCCATCCGCCGAGCACTCGATGCAGTAATCATCCTCCCTGCGGCTGAACCGATACCACATTGTCTTTACAGATGCACCTATGGCTGTAGTCGCCCAGTCCGAATACCCGTTGTTTGTCACCACGCTTCCCAGGTGCTGGTATTCTTCGTTTTCATATTCCACGGAAGCTTTCAGCCAGTTCTCGCTGTCCAGATACATCACGATGCCGCACTGGTCAAACCTGTGATGGCTGTCTGCAAAATCCGTCTTTACCACAAAACTGAAATATTTCTCTTCTGTCTCCATCTGCAGGACAGGGGCATTGTCATTCCGGAAATGGTAATATGTCCTCTGCCACAAGTCCGTGCCAGGCTCTGTACGGATCATGATCTCACTGCCGCTGACCGCATAGTCAGATGGTTCGTTGACCCAGGCTAGCTTTTCCGTCTCAAATTTCATAAAATTCTCTTTCTCCATATTCATTATCCTGCCTCCCTTTTCGGAAAAATTTTAAATCTGTAATTCCACTGATTTCTCCAAATGGGTTCCGGTTATGCATGGTTTCCGGTTTCCCAGCACCACTTCGCGGTCTTCTCAATCAATACGGCATCAATCCCGCCATAAGGGATACGGATCGTTCCCTTATCTGTCTTGTAGCTCTGGAGCTCCTCCGCAAACTGCATGACAGCCGCAGGCCCCGGATACAGCCCGATGTGCCCCTTTGAAGCGGCAAAGTGAAGGATATTGTGCTTTTTCCAGTAGGTCGGCATGCTCTAGGAGATGCGTTCCTCCGCTTCCGGCAATGCGCTGCGGAGAATCTGCCGGATATGCTGCAGCTCTTCCTGCTTGTCCGCATCCTGGCTCAGGATATACTCGTCAATGGTCTTCGGCTTTTCGCCGCAGTAATGGCCCTGCTCTTTTTTTGAATTCCCTTCCGCATTTTGGGCATTTCCACATGGTTGTCTTCCCGATTTCCCTTTCCTGCATGGACTCTTCAGCCGTATCGCCAAAGCTCTTTTCGATTTGTCCGTATATCTGCCTGGTAATCCCGGTAATGTGACAGGCTTTCCCATTGCCAGCTTATCCAGGTATCTCATTTCCTGACTATCTGTCATTGTAGTGCCCCTTGCACTGGGTTACGGTGATGCCTTCATCGCTGACCCTGTAGACGAGCCTGTCCTTATCGTTGATCCGCCTGCTCCATTCCCCTTCCGGGCTGTTCTTCAGCGGCTCGGGCTTCCCTTCACCGGTAAAAGGTTCACGCTGGACGGACCTGAGCAGGCTGTTTATCTTTTTCAGCGTCTTTTTATCCTGCGACTGCCAGTAGAGGTATTCCTCCCACGCGTCTTCGGCAAATGTGATCTTACTCACGCTCCATGGCCTCCAGTTCTTCCATTGTCTTTACGACCACCTGCCCGTTCCTGACCTGCTGGTCCGCTTTCCTCAGCTGCTCCATGTTGGAGTCTGAGTAGAAGGGGTCCAGGGGGGCTGCCACCTCGAAGGGGATCCGGCGGTCCCGCAGCGCCTTCTTAGCATAGATCATGAAGAAGGTGGTGAGGTTCATCCCCATTTCGTCGCACATCTCGTCAAGCTGCCTTTTCATCTCATCATCAAATCGTAGGCTTACTGTAGTCATGCTGTCACTTCCTTTCTGTCTCCATCATAATACAGGTCAAAGCAGAATGCAACAATAATCATTCAAATCCTTTCAAATTGTATGTTTCCTATATTATATGGAGAAGAAAGGATGTTATGCACCCCATGATTTTTAATCCGTTTGGGATGGCCTGTCCGTAATCTCCTCCACACCCAGCAGATTATCTGCCAGGGCCGCTTTGGCTAAGAGCGGGTTCTGTCCGGACGGGATGGTGTCTGGAGCCCTGAAATAGAAACGGTAGGAGAGACCTGGACGGATCTTCTGGTCTTTTCCAACCCAGAGCAGGTATTCGTTGCCATCCTGGTCGGTAAGGACGATATCATAGCTGTTCCTGAAAGGCTTCAGCCGGACGTCTGTGCAGGTGCCCTCCTTAGCTTTTTAGATAATTATAAGTGCCTGTTCATGGATTGTCTATTAACGATTTTGAGGAAAGAACTTGTCCAGCATTTCCAGGCAGTCCTTTGAGGTGTATCCCCACAGGATGGAGCTGAGCGCCTGGACCGCCTCTGGGCGTTTGCGGTAATATGTTCGGGTGGAGATGTTCGCTATGTGTGGGCGCAGGCTCTCGATGATCTCATCCGTGTTCTGGAGCTGTTGGGGCGAGAGGTAGCTGTAGTAGAGGATCCAGTAATACTGCTCCCCGTGCTTGTGCTTGCTCCGCAGGATGTCCACCGCAGAGTTTAAGAGTGTCAGCACCTTGTTGCTTCGCTCGATGCTTCTTGCATAATCCTCCAGCTTTGAGCCTCCTATATCTGCCCCTGACAGGTAGATGGAGTCAAGGAACTCTTCGATGCTGCTCCCGTATTCGATCTCAAAGGTGCTGCGTACCTGTTGGACGGCCAGCTCCAGGTTCCAGACGGCATCCCGGTAGTTCTTCAGCAGCTTCCATGTGTCATGGAACAGGGGGTTCTCCTGCTCTGTGGGTATGTTCTTGTTCGGTCTTGTGTTTGCCATGATCTTTACCTTCTTTCTTCATTCTCTGTAGCCTTTCGGCTATAGGTATCCTGCATGTGGCAGAGGTGTCTTCGGGTGACGGGACAGGGGAGAGCGTCAGCTCGAACCGGTAAGGCATCTTTCCGTCCGGGCAGACAACCTCCAGGGAGTACCTATAATCAGTTTCCTTGCAGTCGGATAAAGGATATAACTTATATAGGGTTTTGGGGCACTCGCAGCACGGAACCCCTTGTGCCACAAGGATTTGCGCCACTTTCTGCACCACTTCCTTCATGTGCGGTTTTGAAACGCTACTGGACTGCCCTGAAACGCAGCCCTCCCCATCCATGATGGTGATCTGTCCGTCCTTTACTGCTTCTGCAGGTAGTCCAGGATGGAGAGCGCCTGGTGCTGGAAGCGTGTGCGAAACCATTCCGCCGGCTCCGAGGTCCTGCAGAGCCACTCGCCTGGCCCCACCAGGTAGGAGATGCCCGCTATCCGGCAGTAGGAGGAGCGGAAGTTGGCGTAGGAGCAGAGGGGCATGTAATAAAAAAGATAGGAGCTTCCGTTGGTACGGATGTCCCTACCTTCCATAAGGCTGCGGAGGAACTCTCGGTAGATGCGGCACCGTGGGTAGTCCACGATTTGTTTCACTTCTAATTGATAATCCATAGTAACCTCCTCTGAAATAATGTTTTGTCTTGTACTGTAAATCCTATTGTGTTATGATTTAGAAGGAACATTGAAAAAGCGTTGCGAGAGGAACGACCGCTCTTTCACCGTATACTGAACTTGCTAATAAAAAGGTAGCTTCCCACCATATGATTCTTTTCCTTGCTAATAGCCTGCTAATTGGATGGGTAGGAACAAAAATCCGCTAACATTCTTTTTGAAACAGGCGCATATGGTTGAGTATCCGCTAAAA
>CAJTSY010000191.1 GCA_910578995.1 uncultured Acetatifactor sp. | reverse complement strand
TGTTACAAGCCGGGCGGGTCCGGTGACAGAAAGGCTGTGGGGAGCTTGCGCACCGACAGCTTTTTCTGACATCGTACATATGCGGCGACAGCCGCAAAGTGATGAACGCCGCAGGCTTTTCCAGCGTACCCGGTGGGGGATGTCGTTTTACTCTGTCTCTGCTCTTACTGCGTTCCACTGGCATTCTACTCATCCAACGGCACACGAAGCAACAGGAAGAAAAAATTGAACAGGAAACGGAGGAAGGCCTTCAGATTTTGAAAGGAACGACAGTGACTCAACTGGAATGCGCGCCATGTTTGAGGAATGCAGCATACCGGAATTCAAAAGCGCCAAACCGATGTTCTGATTACCTTTTTGATTACCTTTTGGCGAAAGGAATGGAAACCGACTCAGCTTTTCAACCAATAGAAAATGGAAGCAAGGGGGCTCGAACCCCTGACCTTTCGCGTGTGAGGCGAACGCTCATCCCGGCTGAGCTATGCTTCCATGTCCTCTATTTTACCACGGACAGCGAAAAATGCAAGAGGAAATTTAAAAAATTTCCAAAAATTCTCATAAGAATGATTTTTATGAAAATGATCCTGTGAATAAACAGAGCCATAACTCTCCGAAAAGGGTTACGGCTCTTTTTTCATATACAATAGGTAGGATCGGAATTAGTCCGTTTTCCGGCCATGAGAATGACATAAAGGAATGCACTTTGCGTCAGGAGGATTTCGCTGCCCGCTCTTTCCGTATATTATACTCGCTTTCCGGCTGTTTTGCAACCCAAATTGAAAACCGGATGGCGGAAAAGATTCCCCAACGGCGGCTTCTTTTGTAAACTAAAATTTATAACAAAAGAGGAGGTGCCGCTAATATGGCAAGAAAAGACAATGTTCACTTAAGGAAGGATGGTCGTTATGAGGCCCGTTATGTCAAGGGGAGGGATGCCCAGGGGAAGATTATCTACGGCTTCTGTTATGCAGGGACATATGAGGAGGCAAAGGAAAAAGCGGATAAGGCCAGAAAGAATCTGGGGGAAACGGTCGGTTCCGACGCAGGCCGTGCCGGTTCTTTCGGAAATTACTGTGACAGCTGGCTGGCTGCAAACCGCGCCTGTCTGAAGGCTTCCAGCTATGCAAAGTACCGTACAGATATACGCAACCACCTGAAACCTTATTTCGGCGCCAGGCTTCCCAGGGAGATTACATCGGAACTGGTGGACGAATTTACCAGATCCCTGCTGCAGGACAGGGCGTTTTCCCCAAAGACGGTGAGGGACCTTCTGGTGCTGTTTCATTCTGTCTTTTCCTATATAGAGAGGATGACCGGCCAGAAAATGCGGACGCCTGAGTTTACATATCCAAAGGACTGCCGGAAGACAGTGCGCGTACTGGATACGGAGGAGGAGGCCGCATTGCTGGAGTGTCTGGCCTGCGGGATGGATCTGTGTAAATTCGGGGTGTATCTTGCCCTGCGGACCGGAATGCGTATAGGGGAGGTGTGTGCCCTCCGGTGGCAGGACATTTCCCTCCAGACATCCACGATTTCCGTCTGCCATACTGTACAGAGGATTCGCTGTGCGGATTCCGGCAAGAACAGGACAAAGCTTGTAATGGGAACGCCCAAAAGTGACAGCTCATACCGAACCATTCCGCTGATGCCGGATATTGAGTCCCTCTGTGTTCATTTCGATCCGGCCCTTCCGGAAGCCTTTGTCCTCACGGGCACGAAGCAATGCATGGATCCAAGAAAGCTGCAGCGCCGCCTGCAGGGATATCTAGAGCAGTGCGGCATCTGCGAAGCCCATTTTCACACTCTGCGCCATACCTTTGCCACCCGGTGCGTGGAGGTGGGGTTTGATGTAAAGACATTAAGCGAGATACTGGGACATTCCGACACCGTTATTACCTTAAATAAATATGTGCATCCAAATCTGGATTTGAAGAGGGAAAATATGAGCAGGCTGAAATCGGTAATTTGTATCTGACGGCTCTGGAAAAGGAGTCATTTCAGCAGTCACGAAGCAGTCAGGGGACAGGGAAGCCCTTTTCACAGGCGGCACCGGGTAGAAGACGCAAAGTGCATTCCTTTGCGTCATTTATCCGGGATTTTTGCTGTTCGGCGGAGGGAAGGTATGGAAAACAGTGCATTCCGGATTTACCACAGTCCAAATGTGGTAAATCTGTGCATAGACGCTTACGACGGGGAGAAACAGTGCGGACGGCTCTGGAATCAGTATACAGGGGAACCGCTCTGTTTCTCGACACTGTTTGAGGCCCTGGAAGGGATGGAGGCCCTGTATGACGGGCTGGAATATCCCTTTGCATCCACAAGACCCCGCAGTTTTCTGGAGGACGGCGGAAGTAGGGCGGAATACGAGAGGGATATCCAGGACGGGAAGAGGAGTGAACTGCGGGTGGTGGAACCTTTCCAAAGCGTCGTCAGCCACCGGGGGCGGAATGCCACATTTATTATCCGTGTGCAGTACAGACAGCATTCCAGCTGGCAGGGCGAGATTGTGTGGGTGGACGGCAGCCTGCGGAAGTGCTTCGGAAGCGTTCTGGATCTGCTGCGGCTGATTGACAGCGCCATGGAGCGGTGCACGGCGGAGAACCGGGCAGCGCCTGACTGTAACCGGTGGTGAATGCAGGAAAAGGAATGCAGGCTGTACTGGAAAGGAATGGGAGAAAGTAAGGGGGCGCCGTACGTGAAAGGTTGCAGAAACCATTTCCGGAGGCAGATAATGAATGAAGGAAGAAACAAAGACCATACATTTTGAATTACTGGGTTCCTTTTCCTGCAGGGAGGCCCGGGAGGGAACGAAGAAAAGCGGGGCAGGAAGAAAGGCGCTTTCTTTTCTTCAGTATATGATTGTAAACCATACAAGAAATATCTCATCCGAGGAACTGATCCGGCAGTTCTGGGCGGAGCAGAGCAATGACCCGGCCAATGCACTGAAAAACATGGTGTTTAAGGTCAGGGGACTTCTAAAGGAGATGTTTCCGGACCAGGGGGATCTGCTTGTCACCCTGCCCGGATGTTATGCCTGGAACCCGGCGGTGCGGCTGGAACTGGATTCTGAGCAGTTTGAACGGGCCTGCCTGGGACTGAGGAAGTATTCGGGGGAGATTTACCTGGAAAAGCTACTGGGGGCGATCAGCCTGTACAGGGGGGATTTTCTCTCGGGAAACGACAGCGGCTGGGCGCTGTCCCTGAGGCGGTATTATCAGACACTGTACCTGGATCTGTGCAGGATGACGCTGCCCCTTCTCCAGAAAGGGGAGAGGTGGACGGAGGTAATCAGTATCTGCGAGCAGGCGGGGACGGTGGACATGAGCGCGGATACTTTTATCGTGTACCAGATGCAGGCTCTGATCGCCATGGGGCACCCGGAGCGCGCGGTGGAGGTGTACCGCTCCTTTCGTGAGCTGCTGTGGCAGGAATTCGAGATTGAGCCTGCGGAACAGGTGGAGCAGATTCACATTCTGGCGGAAAGCATGTGCAAGAACAACATAAATGGCCAGGACATCCTGAAACTGGTGGCTGAAGGGAAGCTGGACAGCAGGGCTTTTCTGTGCACCTTCAGCGTGTTTCAGAGTATCGTGGCCCTGGAAAAGCGTCACCTGTCCCGTTCTGGAGAGCAGTCAGCCATTGCCATCGTCAGCCTGGGCAGCAAGGTGGCTCCCACTACCGATGCAAGGCGGTTGGAGCGTATTCTGACGGAAGGCCTGCGGACTGGGGATCCTGTGGCGAGGCTGGATGCAGGATCCTATATTCTGATGCTTACCGGAGCCACCATGGAGAACGCCTGGGCGGTGATGGACCGCCTGGACCGCGCATTCCATAAAATATATCCTCATTCCAGAGCCTGCATCTCCTTCCGGGTGACATCCCTGGAACCGGACATGGCAGGAGAGGGAAAATAACTGTCAATTATCTGCGAAAAATAACCGGATGATGACCGGAAGCTGTTATAGTAGGATCATGGAACAAGGGAAGAGGTGTTTGGAATGGTGCTGCGGGAAAGAATGTTTCCCTGTCAGAGCAGGGAAGCGGTGGTTACGGTACAGACTTATCATAACGGCATTATGGACGGGTACCTGCAGCATCCCAGACTGGCGGGCAGGGAAAAGATACAGAGTCTTTCCCAGATGATCCTGCTTCTGAACAGCCTCATTGACCTGGAAGACTGCCCGGGTTCCTTACTGCCGCTTGTGCCGGTGGACTGCAGTGTCAAAGAAGCTTCGGTTTTTCGGATTCAGATTCTGTTTCGGGAACATTATACATGGCAGGGGAGACTGATCTGGCCGGCTGAGAACCTGGAGGTCATCTTTCACAGTGCCATTGAACTGATACAGCTTTTTGACGAGATGTTGGGGGAATGACAGCAGGGACGGGCTGAAAAGGATTTTGGGGAGAGTTTTATTGTAGGGAAAAGATATAGGGGAAATGCAGCATAAATTAAAAGCATTTTGGAAACGGGGCCTGGCATGACTGAGAAGGAATTACGGAAACTCAACAGACACGATCTCCTGGAGCTGTTGGTGGAACAGAGCCGGGAAGCATCCAGACTGAATACGGAGCTGAAGGAAAAAGAGGAAGAGCTCGCCGAAGCCCTGGAGGGCAGCGGACGGCTGAAGGAGAAGCTGAATGAGAAGGATGCACTGGTTGAAAAACTGAAAAGCCGTCTGGACGAAAAGGATGCGGAGATGGCGGGGGAGGCCGCCAGCGCGGGAGAACAGCTGGAACGCCTGAAGGAGAAGCTGAATGAGAAGGATGCACTGGTTGAAAAACTGAAAAGCCGCCTGGACGAGAAGGATGTGCGGCTGAGGGAAGAGACGGCATCCAGGGAGGAACAGCTGAAGCGCCTGAAGGAGAAACTGGATGCCAAAGATATCCTGATTGAAAAACTGCGGGAACAGTCGGACCGCAGGGATGAGAAGATCGAAAAGCTTGAGGCAGAGACAGAGCGGCTGCGCTCCGACAGGTGGAAGGAAATGAAGGCGAGCGGACTTCCGCCGGAGCTTTTGGAGAGATTGAAGACATTATTATAAAGACAGGCGGCGGGGAACCTGACAGTGCTGTTTGCGGATACGAGAGGTATATGCACAATGGTTCCTGACGAGAGACCGGTAATACAGAGGGTTGCACATGAGTGAGGAAAAAAGAATAGAACTGCCGGACCTGGAA
>CAJTSY010000190.1 GCA_910578995.1 uncultured Acetatifactor sp. | reverse complement strand
TTCCATAAACCGGACTTTCAACTTTTTCGGCAGTCCCTATCTTCCCACCGTATACCGGGGTAATCCAGGTTGAATCTGGCTCTTCCGTAAGCTGTATTCCGGGATATGTTATGATTGGAGTTTCTGGAAAAAGCGAGTTCAGTATTTTTACATCCAGTACATCTACGCGGCCCCACGCTTCGTTCTTTTTTGCAATCAGATGATATGTTCCGTCAGAAACCTTCTTAACTCTATACGGTGGGTCAAGATAATTTCCTCCATACATCAAAACTGCTTCTATGTCAACATTATTACTGTTTGAATTCGGATATTTAATAAATATTTTATCAGCAACATACCTTCCCCGTCCCCCAAGGTCGATTTCGAACGTAAAATTTTTATATCCGGAAGGAGTTGCATTAAATACCCACTGAACGGCAACAATCCATCCTGGCGTTCCTTCAATTCCAAGCATGGAAAACATTGCTGCAAATCCTTTTTTTGTACGCACCATTCCGTCGACGGTCAAATCCCCAGTCAACTCTCCCCCTTCAATCGGTAATGCCCCAATATTTTCGGGAGTAAGGCTGACATTGCCTTTTCTGTAAACGGTCTCTGCCGCCCCTTTTACGCCTGTGACCGGCGTTCCTGCCAGGACATCCCAGTATCCGTCCGCAGTCCGACTGACGTTGGACCCCATGGGCACAATTCTCCCTGCGCCTTCCTTAAATGCGTCCGTAGTGATAAACTCATCGGAAATGTTGTAAGTGTCCCCCGGCTCCGCGTCGGTGATCGCCAGGAGCTGCGCTGAAGTGACTGTCCCCATGTAGATAAGTGCATTGCTGACACGCTCCGCCAGGTACTTCGTCTGCCCATAGTAGTACCCTGCATTGTCCGTGTCCTCGCCTTCCCTGGTGCCGGTCCCGCCATGGGTAAAGGACTCCGCTTCCGTCGCAAACCCGGACGCATCTTCCGCAGACTGCGCCGCATCCCCTGCGCTTCCGGCTGCCGCAATGCTGCTTGCCTCTGCCGCTTCCGCGCTGACCCCGGAATTTGTTTCGGATATCATTGCTGCGTCCTGGCTTTCCTTCGCCGCCGCCGCACTCGCAGCTGCCTTTACGGATTCCCCCAGGGATACCGCCGCACTGTCTGCAGATTCCCCTGCGGATTCCGCAGCCGCCAATTCCGCCACTTTTGCGGCATCCTCGCTCTTTTTGGATTCCGCCTGGCTTGCCGCTGCAGCCGCCTCGCTTTTCCCGGCTTCTGCCGCGCTGGCCTCCGCCTTCGCAGACTCCACCCTGATGTCCGCCAGGTAGTCCGGCCGCAGGTGTCTTTCCTCGATGCTTCCTTCCTTGATATCCGCCGTCACCTTCCCGGTGGAATCCACGGTAAAAGCCACGGTTCCGGAATCCAGAAATTCGTACTGGGTGAGCAGTGCGGACAAATCCACATACTTGACCTCTCCATCTGACAGGGTGATGATAAGCTTCTGGGTCTGGTAGTCGTAGTCAAAGTTGACGGCCAGTTTTTCCAAGAGCGTATCAATGGTGTAACTTGCGCCGTTATAGTGGGTAATCTTAAAAACACCAGTATCCTCATCGTACTCTATGTACTTGACAAGCAGCTGCGCCTCGGATTTGTCAAATTTAGTGGAATCCAAAGAGATAATTCGGTTATCCATCTCATCTGTGGCCACATCGACTTTGTTCAGGTTCTGCTCATTCAGCGGTGTTTTGTCACTGGGATAATTTTCCCAGACGATCCTGTAATAGCATTTATTCATATGTTCTATCTCCTTAATTGTTCGTAAGTGATATCCTGGAGCACCGGAGGACTGCCCCTCCGTCGTTTATCGCCGAATCCGTGGCAAACACGTTCAGCGGCAGCTTCGTTTTATCCGTAAACTTTTCCATGTCAAGCACCACGTTGTACCATTTCCTGTAGGCAACTCCGTCCTGCCCGCTTCCTCCGGCGGCATCATTCCACTTCCGCACCACTTTTACCAGGTCGGGTGACTCCCAGTCGTTGCTGAATCCAATGGCGATGTAGGAATTGTTTACCGTGGCTCCCCCGGGGGTTCCGTAGATTTCCCCCTGAACGCGCACAACGCATTTTGTATACCCGGTCCCGTCGATGATTACAAAAGGCGCAAGGGCGCTGTTTGGAACAAATTTGGGCTGCCCGGAAGTGTAGTCCCATTTGTAGGCATTCTTGTCGTCAAGACTGTCAAAAAGCACTTTATCATTAAAAAGGAGCTGCTCCATGGTCACCATCCGGTTGTCAAAAAGGTCGACGATCTCCTGCATGCGCCTCATGGTTTCGGAGTTAAAAATCGCATTGTTCAGGTCATCGATTGCCTGCCCGGTGAAAGTCACCGCCGAAAGGTTGTTGCATACCATGTTCCCCTGAGCATCCACGCTCCAGTTGTTTGATGTAATACTTATGTTCATCGCGGACAGGTTCAGGGTTCCCCCGGCCATCAGGTTCATCACATCATTTGCGCTTAGACTTATGTTGTCAGCGTCCACTTTAAATTCGGAACCCGTTGCAGGATTTGCATTGAGCTCCACCAAAACCATACGCCCGTTGGCATCCGCCTTCAGCACGATCTGCCCTCCCAGGAGCTGCAGCTGCGATGACAGATTTCCTTCCGCCGCCGTTGCCCGGTTTACCTCCGCAGATATTTCCTGGTGTGTCTGGAATATACTGGTGGACAGGGAGTTGTACTGTGTCTGCGCGCCGGCTTTTGTCTCATAGGTCTGGGATACCTCCGACTTTATCCCTTCCGCAGTGGCGCCGATTGTTGTTTCCAGGCTGCTTTTGGTATCCCTTATGCTTGCTTCCAGGCCTTTCGCCGTGACAGATATCTGGTTTTCCAGGCCTGCTTTTGCATTCTGCAGTTCCCCGCGGATTTCCCCTGCAGTGGCAGATATGGTGTTGGACAGCCCTTCCCCCATGTCCTTCATTTCAAGCCGGGTTTCGTCAATGTTCCGCTCCAGGGTATTGGTTTTTCCCTTCAGCTGTACAATGGATTTCTGTACACCGTTCAGCTTCTCCGCATACTGCTCCACTCCGTCCGCAGTGTAGGTATCCCTCAGGGCCTGGATTCCCTTCATGGTACGCTTCAGGATGTACGACTCCACAATCTTATATTTTGTCAGGAAACGCACCGGGTCGCCGACTTCCATACAAGGGGTCCCGACACATGTTGCACTAAAGGGGCGGTATACGATGTCTGTGATCCTGCTGAAAACATTTTCTGCTATCACCGCAAGCTCCCCGTGGGATTTTCCGTATACCAGGAAGTTATCCTCGATGATATAGCAGTTGTCGCTGTCGATTGCATCTTCCTCCGGCCATACTGCTCCGATATCATTTTCCTTCTGCCGGATTTGCAGTTTTGCAATCCGCTTCGTGGCATAATCCTCGTACTCACATTTAATGTATCTTCCTGTACCCATCCGGGTGGAATTCGGAGACTGGGGATACAGGTGCCCAGTCTTCGCTTGTGCCATCCACTCTGGGGCATGGTCGGGGTACAGGTCGTTTGCCGGATACAGCCCCTCAATTGCCTGGGGGAGGTATATGTAATGAAATTTCCCGTCCCGGCCTATATGCCCGAAGCAGCCGTTAATCTCGCAGATTGCAGTGATGATGTCCTTCCCGCTGATCTGCTCCGGGTTGATAGTCCGCTCCACGGTCATGCCGTCGTTGACAAGTCCGCCCTGTGGCACCACCTCCGCCATCCCGAAATGGCGGATAAAGTCTTTCCGGAACTGCCGCAGGGTAACGGCGCTGCTTTCCTCCGGCAGAATAGAGTTGTACCATGCAGCCATGTCAGTGTTCAAAATGTCGTACATGACGTCATAGGCCACAATCTCCCGGCACCTGCGGTCAGCCGTCTCTTTGTCGGATGCCACCTTGTATCTGCCGACCAGAAAAGGATCCGTTTCGTGGTGATTGACCACAATACTGAATGTGACTGCTTCGCCCGTCATTGGCTTTACAATGTTGGCCACCTTAAATTTAAAGGAAGCTGCCTCGCAGCATCCGAACCGGAGCTCCTTTTCAGAACATAAGCTTTCTGTCAGTACCTCACTGTTCTGGAAAAGCTCTGTGTTTGTCATTACCCCGCCGCTGTATTCAATTTTTGCCTGTTTATCTGTATTCTCCCGATAAAACAGATCAGCATATTTGTAGTCAACCATGGCGTCTCCATTAATACTCAATAAATGTCCATGTAGCTTCGTTATACCGCAACTTTCCGTTTATTTCGTTTGCGCTTGCCCGGAAGCTCTTGTCGAAGTAAAAGTGCCCTGTTTTATACTGGCAGGTCTCAAAATCAAAATACACACACATGGCATCCCTGGCGCTAAAATTAATGTAGTTCCGAACCATGTTCCACATAAGCACTTCCCAGTTTCTCTGCCACATGGGGAGGGTGATAAACTTGATCTCCGTCTTGGAATGCTCCAGGGCATTGTCATGGGTCACGCCGTTCTCGTCCGTGTATGCGTCAAGGCTCTGGCGCTGTCCCGGGGCGTTGTCGTAGCTGTCCCATTTTATGTACTTCATGGGGAACACGAAATCCCCGAACTGAAACAGATACCTTTCGTATGCCATGCCTCCCTCCTTCCTACATTTGGAATGACGGCCGGCCGGTTCTGTTCCACTCTTCAAGGTCAAGTTTTTTCATAAGTTCAAACAGCACCATACCGTCTATTTCCACCGGGATTTTTATGGTCATTTCTTTTACGCCGCCCACTCCGCCGTTTCTCCGAAGGGCGTTTTCGACGGCCTGTTCGATTGTGGACAGCGGCGACACCACTTCCGTCTCCCGGGTATTGTCCCCCAGGATTGCCAGGTGCCTCTTCATGCTTGTAGGTATCACCTGTCCATTTGCATACCCGGGAATCGGAGTATTTGCCAGGGCCGCAAAAGCCGCCTCTGCATAGGGAGCTGCTGCTTTCATTTTGGGACTGCCTGGTGTAGGAATCTTATTCCCGGAGCCTCCCCCTTTTGGTGAGACCGATATCTTGCTTGCAGAATTCGCTTTCGCGAACAGGCTGTCAAGGGCTCCGTTAATCGCGCTTATCATTCCCGATATGGCATTCATTGCAGATGATACAGCCCCCTGGATGCTTCCAAGTACACCGCTTACCTTTCCGAACATTGCATCCCATATACTTCCCCATGTGTTCTTTGTCTGGCTCATTCCGGATGAAATCGTGTTATTCATGCTGCGCACGCCATTACCTGAAACCCTGGATATATCGTTCCATGATGTGGTGTTCTTCATCTTCATGTTGTCATATGTGTTTGACCATAGGGATTTTGCATTCATGGAGAAATTGCTTATGTTCCCCCTCATCTGAGCAAGGCTGCTGCCCATTTTGTTCGACATGGCTGTCGTATTGGTTGCAACCGCACTTTTCATCATGGTCATTGTCCTGGAAGTGTTCTTCTGCGATTCATCCCA
>CAJTSY010000189.1:3024-5494 GCA_910578995.1 uncultured Acetatifactor sp. | reverse complement strand
TTGGAATGTATGGCGATATATTGTTCCCTGTATTTCGGGCTGTACAGTTCCACTTGAAGGCTGCTCTGGCAGGGGACTTCTCTTTTCAGCACCATTTTCTGCTGCTCGGCCTCGAATTCGGATTTTTCGCTCATCAACAGCTTATGGAGGAGATGGTTGCCCGGGTTATAGACGAAATCGGCCAGGTAGCCTTTGTAAGTCTCCTTCAGGAAAGACAGCATCTCTTCATAGGCCTGTAAGCTGC
Source organism: uncultured Acetatifactor sp. (assembly GCA_910578995.1). Lineage (GTDB taxonomy): Bacteria > Bacillota > Clostridia > Lachnospirales > Lachnospiraceae > Acetatifactor. Next base: position 5,250 of record CAJTSY010000189.1, on the reverse strand, counting down.
GGGACAGGCCTGCCAACATTTCGATATAGGATTCTTCCTCCAATATCAGGAACACGAACAGGCCCAGGAGTTCCGATTCTTCAAAAACGCCCCAGAGCTGGTTTGAGGGCCTGTCCGCAGCTTCCAATAAATTGCAGCGTATCTGCTCTTCGCTGCTGAGCATCGGGTCGCTGAAGTTGGGGTCGCGGTTTATTTCATTGATAAAATCTATGTATTCATTCGCGCTTGCTAATCGCTTTAACATGGGAAACTTCCTCCAAATTCGATTGTTTAAGGCTATAAAAGAACCTAAGATAGATTCTATTGTCTAAAGACTATTATAACAGAGAAAAATAGTTATTCAACTTCTATTTGCTCATATTTTTATGTAAGTCCTCTTGCCGGACGTTGACGCTGTCAGGTCGATATGGTAAACTTTCATAAGGAACTGTCGGAACACAATTCCTTATGACAGAGGGGGTTATCCTGTAGAACCAGGAAAGGAAGGAGGGATACCGGAGATGGGAAAACGGTTTAACGTGACTGGGCTGTGCGTTCCCAGGAAGCATTATATGGTCAATCTGGAGAATCGGTTGGTCCAGGCGAAGAAAATGGTGGAAGAGGGTGCTTATTTTACCATCCATCGGGCCAGACAGTACGGAAAGACAACGCTCCTCTATGCGTTGGAGGAATATTTGAAGACAGATTATCTGGTGGTAAGCATCGATTTTCAGAAATTTGGTACTGCGAAATATGAAAGTGAAAACATTTTTGCCCTTTCGTTTGCAGATTGTTTTCTGATGGAGCTTGAAAGAAGGGAAGAATCAGATACTTCAGTATTAAGTCAGGAAACGGAAGTTCTGCGGAATATATGCCAAAGCAGGGACAGTTCTTACTCTTTCTATGAGCTGTTTGCGAATTTAAATCGTATCTGTAGGCGTTCCGGCAAGCCGGTGGTCTTGATGATAGACGAGGTGGACAGCGCCTCTAATAATCAGGTATTCCTTGATTTTCTGGCTCAGCTACGGAACTCTTATCTGGAACGTGAGGCCAGGGGGACTGTTACGTTTCAATCGGTCATCCTGGCAGGGCTCTATGACATAAAAAGCTTAAAGGCGAAAATCAGGCCGGAGGATGCACGGAAAACGAATAGTCCGTGGAACATAGCGGCGAACTTCAAGGTGGATATGAGCTTTTCCGCGGCGGACATTGCGGGGATGCTGCAGGAGTATGAGGGCGATGCCCATACGGGAATGGACATTGCCGGGATGGCGGATCTGCTGCATTCCTATACCTCCGGTTACCCTTTTCTGGTGTCGTGCCTGTGCAAGCTGATGGATGAAGAAATTGCCGGAAGCGAAGGCTTTCCTACAAAGGAAAACACCTGGACGAAGGACGGCTTTCTGGCAGCGGTGAGGATGCTCCTCACGGAGGAGAATACGCTGTTTGAATCCATGGATAATAAGCTGATTGATTATCCTGAACTGAAGCAGATGCTGAAAGGGCTCCTGCTCCTGGGGAAGCCCATTGAAAACATTCCCGGCAACGAGAGCATGCGGATGGCGGTGATGTTTGGGTTCGCAAAAGTCCAAAACGGCTTCCTGCATGTGTCCAACCGGATATTTGAGACCAGGCTCTATAACGGTTTTCTGGCCGAAGAGAGTCTAAATAGCGATATGCCCCAGATTGCGCTGGCCGAAAAGAATCAGTTTATCAGGGATGGCAAGTTGGACGTGGAGCTGTTGCTCCGGAAGTTTGTCGCCCATTATACGGAGCTTTTTGGCGATTATGGCGAAAGGTTCCTGGAGGAGGACGGGAGGCGGATCTTCCTGCTCTATGTGCGCCCTGTCATAAACGGAAACGGCAATTATTACATCGAAGCCAGGACCAGGAACCACCGGCGCACCGATGTGATCATCGACTTCCAGGGGAGACAGACGGTAATCGAACTGAAAATCTGGCGCGGAAATGAATACCATTCCAGAGGGGAAGAGCAACTGTCGGAATATCTGGATTTTTATCAGCTGAAAAAGGGGTACATGGTGAGCTTCAACTTCAATAAAAAGAAGCAGGTGGGAGTTCATGAGGTTGCCGTCGGGGATAAAATTCTGGTGGAGGCGGTGGTATAATGTTGTCATCTGACACCGCAAATGATACTCACAATCAAAGACATTTGCCAATGTAAATATATAACGAGTGAGCGCATCCATACTGTAGAGCATCTAACCAATAAATTTATGCGCTCAC
>CAJTSY010000189.1:0-2924 GCA_910578995.1 uncultured Acetatifactor sp. | reverse complement strand
CGGGATGGTATCCTTCATGGACATCTGCCGTTCTGTCTTGGATTTCCGCACATCGGAGATGATTTCCTTCAGGTGTTCGCCGAATTCCAGATACAGGATATCGCCTTTTTCCGCCGCCCAGAGGGTCTGATGCAGAGAGGTTTCCCGTTCCTGTTTTCTGTAAAAATCCTGATAAATATACTCCGTTATATAGGGCGTGTAGACGGCGTACAATTTCAGAATACCCAGAAGCGCTTTATACACTGCAATCTGCCCGGAATATCTCTGTTCTGCCCCGTGCTTTTCAGGCTGATAGAGGCGCTCCTTTACGATTTCGATATAAAAATCGCAGAAATCCTTCCAGAACAGATTATCAATTTCATGCCGCGCCTGTCCGATTTCATAATCCTCCAACAGCTCTGTTGCCCTGAGCGTGGTTTCTTTTACACGCTCCAATATCCATCTGTCCACAGGCAGAAGCCCGCTTTCCTTCCAGGCATCAGGCTTTTTAAAATCCTCCAATTGCAGGATGGAAAACTTTGCCGCATTGTACAGCTTATTGAGGAACCTTTTGGATATTTTCAGATCCTCCTGGCTGAAAAAAGTGTCGGTTCCAAGCTTGCTGTTGGCAGCCCAGTAACGGACTGCATCCGCGGAATGGGTATGGATTAAATCCATGGGAGAATCGGAGGCATTCTTTTTGGATTTGCTTATTTTTTCTCCCGGTTTTGCGAAAACGAAGCCGCTTATCATAATGTCCTTCCAGGGAATTTTTCCTGTGTGATAAATGCTTTTTACAATGGAATAAAATGCCCAGGTGCGGATAATGTCGTGGGCCTGGCTCCTCATTCCCATGGGAAAAATCTCATCGGTAATATCATTTTCTTCCCCGTACCCGGCATTTATGAGTGTGGTGACAGAGGAGGTTGCCCAGGTATCCATAACCGCTTCTTCCGGCGTCCACTCACTGCATCCGCAGGCGCAGGCCCGGGGCGGCTGGCTTTCCAGAGGGTTTACCGGCAGCTGGCTGTCGTCTGCAAACAGGGGCCTGTGGCAGGCCTTACAGTACCATACCGGAAAGGGAACCCCGAAATACCTTTGCCTGGAAATACACCAGTCCCATTTCAGGTTCTCTACCCATGAGGTATAGCGGTTTTTAAAATGTTCCGGGTGCCAGTTGATCTCGTCTGCGGACCGGAGGAACCTCTCCTTTTCCGATAATACATCGATGTACCACTGCCTGGAGGGGATAAATTCCACGTTATTTCCGCAGCGTTCGTGTACGGCAGTCATGTGGCTTATTTCCTCCCGTTTTACCAGAAGGCCCTTTTGTTCCAGAAGCGCGGCAATGTGTGTTCTTGCTGCTTTTACTTTCATTCCGCCGATATAGGGAACCGTTTCCTGAATAGTACCGTCGGGCAGAATGATCTTTTTATAGGGGAGATTATGCTTCCGGCACCATTCCGTATCCGTGGAATCAGCGAAGGTTGCACACATGACGGCGCCGGTTCCCTTTTCCATGGAAACGGTGTCGTCCGTTAAGATGGGAATTTCAAAATCATATAAGGGAACCAGTGCTTTTTTGCCTGCAAATGAGCTGTATCTGCGGTCATCCGGATGGACGAACAGGCATACGCATCCGGCAAGCAGCTCCGGCCTGGTAGTTGCTATGGGCAGGGGCCCTGCCTCTGTGTCAAAATTGAAATAGTGGAAGGTTGTCATACATTCCTTTGTCTCTAACTCTGCCTGGGCAATGGAGGTCCGGCACTCCGTGCACCACAGTACCGGCGCTTTTTTAAGATAGGCTTTTCCGGATTTTGCCAGTTGGATAAAGGACTTCTGGGATATTTTCCGGGATAAATCGGAGATGGTCCGGTATTCCAGGTTCCAGTCCACACTGAAGCCCAGGCGCTTCCACAGGCTTTTGAATTCCGCCTCATATTTCCCGACTGTCTGCATACATTTTGCACGAAATTCGCTTCTGGGAAGTGTGTTTGCGCGAATCTTTTCATCCCTTTCAACCAGGCGTTCGGTGGGCAGGCCGTTATCGTCAAAACCAAAGGGATAGAAAACATCATATCCCTGCATGCGTTTGAATCTGGCAATGATTTCTGCCTGAGTATAGGAAAATACGTGCCCAATATGGAGTTTTCCGCTTACGGTTGGCGGGGGCGTGTCGATGGAAAAAACTTTTTTTTCTTTTCCGTTTTGATACCGGTAAATCCCTTCCTTCTCCCAGAAATCCTGTAATTTTTCTTCAACTTTTTGAAAATCGTACTTCTTGTCCATGTGGATACCTCCTGTAAATTTTTTACAAAACAGACAAAAAAATCGCCCTAAGCATATGCTTAGGACGAACTAACATGTCCGCGGTACCACCTAACTTCAGAAATACTTCTGCACTCATTACCATACGGGAATCATCCTGTTCCACTGGGATACCGGCTGTTCCGATAGGGCTTCCCCTGATAACGGTGGGAATCTCCGTTGAAATCTACTTGGAGAACCTGACAATCCTCCGTTCCTTTCAAAGCTCTAAGGTCACTTCCATACTTCCTTCACGAAAGTTTTCACCGGCCACTTTCTCTCTGCACATCCGGAATTGTATGTACTTCTCCTCGTCGATGCCTTTTGTCTGTAATTGTTATTCGTTATTTAAGCATATATTTTATAGTTTGTCAATCCCTTTTTGTGTTTGTTTTGTTGCTGTGGAACTTCAGGGGGTTAAAAAATTGACAAGACAATGTAGTTTTGATAGAATAAAATTGTAAAAAGTATGGTTCAGGAGTTTTTGAATGGAGAGGAATTGATGGACATTGAAATTTTTATTTTGGAATACACATAAAAATGACAGTATAAATTTCGTACTCAGCGAACTTATTATGGAGAATCGGATTTTTAACACTTGTAAATAGAATAATATGGCAGAAACCGCATAACTGCGG
>CAJTSY010000188.1 GCA_910578995.1 uncultured Acetatifactor sp. | reverse complement strand
AGCGGCAGTAATTTTTTGTTGCTGTTCACTCGGTCCGCCGCCAGGTGTTTTCGTGCGCGCTTTGCACGAAAATCCCGAGACAGCAGGCGCCAAAATGAGCGCACTTTGCTCATTTTGTGTGCATCATGTTGCTGTGAACGGCGAAGCCGTGAACAGTAACATTTTTTTCGACAGTTCCCGTGGAAAGCGGACATTTTTTGTGGACAATTTTTTTGCGGTGGTATACAATGTACAAGTAGGGGATGTAGGAGCATGGGGAATAAAGTGCAAAATGAGGAGGAGTTCGTGTGATAGGATTTTATGATTATACTGTGATACTGACCTATATCAGTTTTATTTCAGCTGTGGCGGGCATTTTTTCCGCATCTACAATGCACCTGCGTTGGGCGATTTTCTTTCTGGCGTTTTCCGGCCTCTGTGATATGTTTGACGGCAAGATTGCCAGGACAAAGAAAAACCGCACGGAGGACGAGCAGATGTTTGGCATTCAGATAGATTCCCTCTGTGATATCGTCTGTTTCGGGGTACTTCCCATTGTTATCTGTTATAAACTGGGGATGGACAGGATTTACGGTATGGCCGTTCTGGCGTTATACGGACTGGCAGGGCTCATCCGTCTGGGATACTTTAACGTGATGGAGGCCAAACGGCAGGCACAAGAAGGGGGGGCGCGAAAGTATTACCAGGGGCTGCCCATTACTTCCATGGCCATTGCCCTGCCCATACTGTTTCTGGTTTCGCCGCTGTTTCCCAGCCATGCCGCCTTTGTGGTGGTGCTGCATTTTGCGGTGGCTCTGGTGGGTTTTTTGTTTATATTTGATTTCAAGGTCAGGAAGCCTTCGGTGAAGGAGGTCTTTGTGATCGTGGTGTTGGTGGCCGCCGCGGTGGCGGTGATTGTGTTCGCCTGGCGGGGATGGTGGAGCCTGGTGAATACCAGGGGATAACCTGGGAAGGGAGGAAGTGCATGCATCTGGTTGCTGACAGAAAAGGAAATATTACGGAGGAGAATTCCCGGCAGGACCGCCTGTTGGAGTGGCTCTACGGGCATGGGGCGGGGAGGCTTCTGCTGAAACCGTTGGTGTCCCCGGTTTTTTCCAGGATTGGCGGAGCGTTCCTGGACTCGGGACTTTCCAGGGTTCTGATCCGGCATTTTATCCGGAGCCATGGCATCGATATGTGGGAATATCAGCCGAAAAAGTACAGCTCCTTCAATGATTTTTTCACCAGGAGACTGGCGGAGGGAGCCCGCAGGGTGGACAGGGATCCAGGGGTTTTGGCCAGTCCCTGTGACGGCCGGCTCAGCGTCTATAAGATAACGGAAGATTGTACTTTTACCGTGAAGCATGCGCCTTATACGGTGGACAGCCTCCTGAAAGACCGGAGGCTGTCGGCGGAATACACAGGGGGCTATGTGTGGCTGTTCCGCCTGTGCGTGGACGACTACCACCGGTATATATATGCGGACAGCGGAAAGATAAGGAAATTCGTCAAGATCCCCGGCGTGCTGCACACGGTAAATCCCGCGGCCAATGAGCACTACCCTGTATATAAGGAAAACACCAGGGAATACTGCATTCTGGAATCCGAACACTTCGGACGCCTGATCCAGATGGAGGTGGGGGCCATGATGGTGGGCAGGATCATAAACCATCCCAGGGGAAGCGAGGTGCGCAGGGGATGGGAGAAGGGGCGCTTTGCTTTCGGCGGCTCCACGGTTATCCTGATCACCCGGAAGGGAGCGGCCTGCCCCGACGGGGATATCCTGGAGAATTCCATCAAGGGTATAGAGACCAAAGTCCGGTTGGGCGAGCGGGTAGGGGCCGGCTGAAAATGGGAAAACCATAAAAACGGCCTTGTCCTTCCAAATAATAGCAGCTGTTGTCACTTATAAAAGAGGTTAGCCGTCACTGACAGTGGCGGCTTTTTATATGCGCAGGCTAAATCACGTTACTGTTCACTCGGTGCCTCCGCGAGGGTTTTCGTGCGCATTATGCACGAAAAGCCCGAGACAGCGGGCGCCAAAATGAGCGTTCTTTGCTCATTTTGTGTGCATCATGTTGCTGTGAACGGCGAAGCCGTGAACAGTAACTAAATCACCCCTGCTCGATTTAAAATTTACGTTTAAGTGGACATAATAAAATTATGGTGTATAATAGATATATACAGTTATAACGCTTCGCGGAGGTGGTATTTATGAGAGAACAATGTGCGGTCAGGCAATGGGGAAACAGCCAGGGGATACGGAACCGGATCCGGATAAGCCCGGCATTCCTGACGGGGCAGGCCCGGTGGAATCCCGGATAATGAGGGTGGCCCGCAGGAGAATGGAGCCGATGGCCACCTCATTCAGCAGGGAGGACAGGGCATAAAAACCGCACTTTCCGATGGCGGCCCGGTCCTGGCGGATGGTGGTCAGGGAAGGCAGGGTATGGGCGGTCATGGGCAGGTCGTCAAACCCCACGATGCTCACGTCCTGGGGAACGCGTATTCCCCGGTCTTCGCATTCCGTGATGGCGGAGATGGCCCGCACATCATGGGAAAACAGGATGGCCGTGACGCCTTCCCCCAAAAGCTTTGGGACATATTTTCTGGTGGAGTCATTCACAAAATATCCCAGGCCTATGTAATTCTCGTTGATTTCCAGGCCATATTTTTCCATGGCGTTGATATAGGCGTTGTACCTGGCTTTCAGGATGTAAGACTCCAGCGGGCCGGAGATAAGGCCTATTTTTTTGTGCCCAAGGGAGACCAGGTACCTGACGGCAAGCTCAAAACCCTCCTGGCTGTCGCAGCCCACGGAGGCTATGGTAGGGTTGCCTTTTACGTAATTGTCATACAGCACGGCGGGAATCCGCGAGGTACGAAACTCGTTCATCCAGGGATCCAGAAGGGTCAGGCCCAGGATGAAGGAAGCCTGGTACCCGTGCTCCATCATGAAGACGCCGTAGGGGATGCCCCGTTGGAACTCCATGTCGATGGGTACGATGTCCACTGTCCAGCCTTCGGGCTCGGCCATCTGCTTGAAGCCCAGGATAATATCATGGCCGAACTGGTTGGGGGTGTGGAATTCCATGTTTTCAACCAGAATGCACAGGGCCTTGCGCTCCTTCTGGCGGCGTTTGTTGACATAGCCCAGTTCCACGGCGGTTTCCAGGATTTTCTTGCGCATTTCCTCGCTGATGTCCCTGGCGTTGTTCAGACCTTTGGAAACCGTGCTTTTGGATATTCCAAGCTTTACGGCGATGTCGTTGATGGTTGCCATAAGGCGTACCTCCCCCTCAAATTTTGTGAAAAATGACAATAAGTTTGCTGCCCGCTATAAGGATTATAGCAAGAAGCAGGCTAAAATACAAGCCTGACATCGAAACTTTGCAGAATAAAAAGCCCGGGGGCGTGCGGAAAAACAAATTTTTATAATCAATATACAGATAAAAAGTTGAAAGAGGGATTGTAAAAACCGGAAAATATACAAACGGTACGTAAAATGCAGATTCTGGGAAACAGTTTCGAAACCGCGAAACTTAAAATTGTAAGTTTCGTGATTTTGTTTCGCTATTATTTTCGAAAACGGGAGCAATTTGCATAAATATAGGGGAAAAAGTCAGTTATTATCAATAATTGTGCATAAATTGAGGGTTGACGCATTTCTAAAAATATGATATTTTTTTGCTAACGAAATTCAAAGAAACAATAAAATTTTTCTAAAGGAGGATTTCTAACATGAAAATGAAAAAGTTTTGCGCGTTGATGCTGACGGCGGCCATGGCTGCCACGCTCCTGGCAGGATGCGGCAATGATCCCGGTTCCCAGGGTTCTTCCCAGGGCGGCGAGGCTCAGGGCGGCGAGGCTCAGGGCGGCGAGGCTCAGGGTGGAGAGGCCCAGGGAGACGAAGCCCAGGGAGGGGGCGAAAACGCGTCAGGGGGGGGCGGCTTCCGGTGAGACGCAGGACATCGCCCTGAAGGTATGGTGCCCTCAGAACCAGATCGACACCGGGACCATGACCCAGATGCAGGAAGCTTTCCAGGCGGCGCATCCGGAGTACAATATCACCTGGACCAACGAGGTGGTAGGCGAGGACAAGTGCCAGGACGAGGTGCTGAAGGATGTGGGAAACGCGGCTGACGTGTTCCTGTTTTCCAATGACCAGCTTCCCCAGCTGGTAGAGGCCGGCGCTATCGCGCAGTTGGGCGGCGAGACCGAGGCTATGGTGAAGAATGACATGGCGGATTCCGTGAAGGATACCGTAATGATTGACGGCAATGTATACGGGATTCCTTTTACCCACAATACTTTCTTCATGTACTATGACAAAACTCTCCTGGATGAGTCCGACATCACATCCCTGGAGAAGATTATGGCAAAAGAGACAGCGGATGATGTGTACAACTATTACTTCGAGTCCGCAGGCGGCTGGAAGCTGGGATGCTACTATTACGGGGCAGGCTGCACCATCTTCGGGCCTGACGGAAGCGATCTTTCCGCAGGCGTGGACTGGAACAACGCCACCGGCCTGGCAGTTACCAATTACCTGATTGACCTGATCAACAACCCCAAATGCGCTTTCGACGGCGAGATTACAGTCAGCGAGCTGATTGAGAGCCACAGGCTCGGGGCATGGTTCGACGGAAGCTGGAACTATCAGCTGTATCATGACGCGCTGGGCGATGACCTGGGAATGGCTGTCATCCCTACCTTCAATCCCGACGGAACGGATCATCAGCTGCTTGGCTTCTACGGTTCCAAGGCAATCGGCGTAAACGCGCAGTCCAAGAACATGGCGGCCGCTGTTCAGTTTGCGGCATTTATCGGCAACGAGGAGAACCAGATACTGCGCTATGAGCTGTCCCAGCAGGTTCCCGCCAACAAAGCGGCAGGCTCCAGTGAGAAAGTCCTGGCAGACCCTCTGGCAACCGTGCTGATCAATGAGTCCAACAACGCCAGCGTGGCACAGCCCGTCAATAGCACTTTCAGCGCAAGGTACTGGTCCTATGCGGGAGCCATCCCTACCGAGATCCGCAGCGGCGAGATTACCAAGGACAACGCTCAGGCGAAGCTGGATGCCTTCGTGGAGGCAATGACAGCGGAATAATATATCCGGCAGGCCTTTCTGGATGAACGCCCGCCCCCCTTCGAGTCCGGCCTGGCCGGAACGAAGATTTCGTACATACAGGGAAGAGGCTCCGGGAACACTGCTCCCGACCACCTCCATATCATCGGTAAAGAGACAGTATACCGGAGCCCTTCCCTTTATGTTCCAAAGCAGTGGAAAATGCCGTACGGTTTTCCATTGTTCCCTGTACTTTCGATCATCAATTTCGCTCTAGAACAAAACCAAAACTATGTAGTGTGTTTTACAATAGCAACTGCCCGCAGGGCAGCCCGTGAAATATACAGACGCATGCCTTGCGACTGTGTGTTTTGCGCCCTTTTGCCCCTGCGGAACTTAAAACAGCAGTGACCATCCCGGTACCCCATAGGATTTACAGACGCATGCCCTTGCGGTTGGAAATCCTATGCAATCTCTGGGTAGCGGGAGGGCGGTTGCGGAACT
>CAJTSY010000187.1 GCA_910578995.1 uncultured Acetatifactor sp. | reverse complement strand
AATTGAAAACATCAGCTATTCTTTTCCCATAATCAAAAGAAAGGACAGTACAGACTATGGAAATGATTTAAAAAACAACAAACCTCTGCAAATCTTTCAGCGGACAGACGGCTTATTGCTGACCTTATTATGGTTTTCTCATTGGGAAGGGTTGTATGCTTTTCTCTTGCGGGCTGCTCTTTACAGGACAAAATCGAGGAATATTCCCGTGATAAAGAGCAATGCTATCTGAACGCAGAGAATGTGACGCAATTTTCCTATAAAGGAAACGACTATACGATTTTGGAGGATTTCCAATACATGGCGCACAGCCGTCACCGGATGGCAGAATATCATCCTCGGCCCCGAAAAACGCATGACTGCACGGATTTTCTCCCTCATTTCGGGCTTATAACAGTGTACTTTACAATTCGAACAGAATGTCTTCGTCTCCATAAACGGGCATTTATCACTCCTCTTCCTTGCATATGCGGCAAGAGCCTCACATTCCGGGCAGAGGCCGTTTCTCCTCCCATGCTGCTTCCTGCAGTAAAGCGCGATCATCTCCGATACCACACCCTTTTCCCGTTCCCGTTTTGTATGGATATCCTTATGCATCAGCTCACCCTCCCTCCTGTCCGTGAAAGGCTCTCTACAGAATATACGGCATCAGCAACCCGCATCGTGGACTGCCTGTGGGATACCAGAAGGACCGTTTTTCCCTCCCGTTCTTCATGCAGGGATTTCAGAATGACCGCTTCATTCAGGCTGTCAAGATTGCTGGTGGGTTCGTCAAGGAGCAGGAATGGCGCGTCATGTAAAAATGCCCTTGCCAGCCCCAGCCGCTGCCTCTCCCCGCCGGAAAGCGTATCCCCAAGCTCCCCCACAGGCGTATCATACCCCTGCGGCAGCCCCATGATAAAATCATGGATGGAGGCTTTCCGGCAGGCAGCTTCTATTTCAGCGTCCGTTACATCCAGCTTCGCAATCCGCAGGTTGTTCCTTATGCTGTCATGAAACAGATGCGTTTCCTGCGTCATGAAGCTTTCCATATCCCTCAGATCCGCCGTGTTAATTCCGGCAACATTCCTGCCAGAAATCTCCACCCTCCCGTTTCCCGCATCCCAAAAACGCATGAACAGCTTTAACAGCGTGGATTTTCCGCTTCCGCTTTTTCCCACAATCCCGATGACCTGTCCCCTTGGAATCTCCAGGGACACACCCTCAAGGATGCTTTCGGCCCCATAGGAAAAACTGACGTTTTTTGCAGCGGCGCATTCAAAAGCCGTTTTTTCCCGGCCTGCCACTTCCTGCACGATGGGCGTTTCATCTAAAATGTCCAGCACACGGTTTCCCGCCGCAAAGGTATTCTGCAGCGTGCTTCCCAGATTTGCAAGCGCCACAGCCGGACCAAAAGAGGAAAACAGGGCAATGACCGGAATGAGTACCCCGGCAAACTCCACGTTTCCCCTTTGGTACAGCATTGCAGATACAAGTAGCATACATAGATCAGATATCAGGATTGCCGTATTCGTGACCGCCTGATTCCTCCCCGTGGTGCGCTTCATCCGTTTCTCGGTTTCTGAAAGGGCATCCGTTCTTTCATTCATCTGTATGAGGCGTTCCCTGCCCTGATCGTACTGTATGGTTTCGGAAAGCCCCCGCAGGCTGTCAAGGACAAAACCGCTTAAGTTCCCTGATTCATTACGAAACACCATACCGTCCCCGCCGCTTACTTTCGAGGTGACAACCGGTATGACAATCCCCACTGCCAGATATGCCAGAAATGCCAGAAGTGCCAGCACAGGGTGAAAAGAACCGATAAACAGGCACATAACCATAGTATAGAAAAATGCGATTGCCGCGGGGGAAATGGTGTGTGCATAGAAAACCTCCAGCAGCTCGATATCTGAAGTAATGACTGAAATCAGGTCGCCTTTGTCCCTGCCCTCCAGCTTTGCCGGAGCAAGCGAACGCAATGCAAAAAACACCTTATCCCGGATCAGCGCAAGCAGCTTAAACGCAATAAAATGGTTGCAGGACTGCTCCGCATAACGCAGGACTGCCCTGAGCGCCGCAAACAGAACCACACCGGCAAATATGGCTTCCAGCCCCATGGGTGCGTCAAATCCAAGCAGCCCAAGCACGGCGTAACCGCCGAAAACCGTGATAAACGAGGCACACAAATGGCCTGCCAGACCCATAGCCACCGCCAGAACCATAAATCCCGTAAGGGGCTTCACAAGGCCGATCAGTCTTGCCATAACCGAAAAACCACTTCTTCTTTTCACTCATCCCCACCGTCCTTTCTGCTGCTCCGGCCTTCTGTGTCGGCAGAATGGCCATCCAAGTATGCCCTCTGGGTATTCCCGTAATTTTCAAGGCTCTGCTGCGTATCCCACATCTTTGCATAAATACCGCCCCCTGCCAACAGTTCCTTATGACTGCCGTTTTCTGCCACCTTTCCCGCGTCCATCACATAGATGGTGTCTGAAGAAACCACGTTGGCAAGGCGGTGGGAAATGAGAATGACCGTTTTCCGTTTCGCCAACGCATGGATTTCCCGCATAATGTCGTTCTCGCTCTCCACGTCAATATTGGAAGTGGCTTCATCAAAAATATATACAGGACTGTCATGTAAGATCGCCCTCGCCAGCGCAAGCCTTTGGCACTGACCGCCGGAAAGGTTTGAGGCTTTTTCCGTAAGAAGCGTGCCAAGCCCGCCCCCGGATTTCAAAAAGCCTGCCAGGTTCACCCGCTCCAAAACCTCCCACAGTTCCCTGTCAGACGCATCCGGCTTCCCCATGCAGAGATTGTCCCGGACAGTGCCTTTAAATAGATAACTCTGATGGCTGACATAGGTGATGTTTTTCATCAGCTCCGTTTCCCTAATATCCGAAAGTTCTTTGTCCCCGATTTTCACCGAACCGCCATAACCGCGGTTCCTCCCATGAGGACTGCCGCAACCGTGGACTTCCCACAGCCGCTCTCCCCGACAATGGAAACAAATCCCCCTTTTTTTAACTCCATGTTGATTCCATGCAGAATTTCCCTTCCTTGGAAGAATTTCCCTTGGAAGAATTTCCCTTGGAGAAATTTCCTTCGCGGGAAGTTCCATCAGAAAAAGTTTCATCAACAGAATTTTCACCGTAAGAAAAGCGCAGCCCGGTACAGACAATTCTGCAGTCCATCGGAAAACATTCTGTTTTCTCTTCCGGTTCGGGAAGGTCCAGCAGACGGAAAATCTTATCGCTTGCCGCCATACCGTTCATGGCCACATGAAAGAAGCTGCCAAGCTGCCGCATGGGGATAAAGAAGTCCGCCGAAAGAAGGATAATCAAAAGGCATCCGGAAAGTGTGACATTTCCCGCCCGGAACTGCGCTGCCGCCATAATCACCCCTAACGCAGCGCCTCCGTAGGCAATAAAATCCATGATTGTGATGGAATTGAGCTGCATGGTCAGGACTTTCATGGTAATTTTACGGAACTTTTCCACCTCGCGGTTCATTTCCGCATGCTTGAAACCATCCGCCCGGTAAATTTTCAGCGTGGTCAGCCCCTGCAGATTTTCCAGAAAGGTATCCCCCAGAGCCGTGTACTGCCCCCAATATTTTGACAGCAGCTTTTTCGCCCACGTCTGCACTGCCGCTATCGCAATGGGGATCAGCGGCACACAGATTAACAGAACGACAGCGGACGGTACGTTTACAAAGCACAGATACACAAACAGCGTCAGGGGAGCAAGCATGGCATAGAAAAACTGCGGAAGGTACGCCCCGAAATAGGTTTCGAGCTGCTCCACTCCCTCCACCGCCACCTGCACCACTTCCGAAGTTTTCACCTGCTCCCTATAGAAAGCACCAAGACACAGGAGCTTCCCATAAATCTTTTCACGCAGCATTTTCTTGACGGATTTTGATGAGAGATACCCCATACGGCTTGAAATGACCATACAGAGAAAACGGAGGACAGCTGCGGACGCAGCAGCAGACACCGTTATGAAAACGCTGCTTTTATCTGCCGTTTTATCATAAAGAGAAGTGAGCAGCCCCGTCACCGTCGTCATCATGGCAATATTCGCCGCAAGGGAACACCACTGTGCCGCCACATTCCCCACTATATACTTTTTGCTTTCACCGACTGTTCCAATCAGCCTTTTATTGATCATCATAATGCCTTACCCCGCACTTTCTCCTTTTTCTTTTCCAGCCAATGCTTTCAATGCCTCATAGCTTTGGGAACTTACAGCGTGTTCCATCCCGCAGGCATCCGACGCCGCAGTTTTCTCATCCACTCCAAGCCCTGTCAGGAGCCGGCAGAATGTGCTGTGCCGCTCGTAAGTATCCTCGGCAATCTGCTTCCCCTTTTCCGTCAGATGGACTTCGTGTGCCATTTCATTATCCCAACGCCACATCCAACGCCATCATGACCGTAAACCCAGCCGCAAACAGCACTGTCCCCACATTGGAGTGCTTCCCCTCCGACATTTCCGGTATCAGCTCCTCCACGACCACATAGACCATGGCCCCGGCCGCAAAGCTCAGAAGATACGGCAGGAGCGGGACCACAAAGCCCGCCGCAAGTATGGTCAGCGCCGCACCCACCGGCTCCACCGCGCCGGAAAGCGTACCGTAAAGGAACGCCTTTCCCTTGCTGACACCCTCCGCCCGCAAGGGTATGGAGATAATCGCCCCTTCCGGGAAATTCTGTATCGCGATCCCAAGGGAAAGCGCCAATGCGCCCATGACAGTGATCCCGGCATCCCCGGAAAGCCACCCGGCATAGACCACGCCCACTGCCATGCCCTCCGGCAAGTTGTGGAGGGTCACCGCCAGCACCAATAAGACCTGCTTCTGCAGGCTGCTTTTTGGCCCCTCCGCCTTGCTGCTGTTCATGTGAAGATGGGGAACCGCCCGGTCCAGCAGCAGAAGGAACAAGATGCCGAGCCAGAAACCCGCTGCGGCAGGGAGGAACGACAGCTTCCCCATAGGCTCCGACTGCTCCATTGCCGGGATCAGCAGGCTCCAGACAGATGCCGCCACCATGACGCCCGCCGCAAATCCCGTCAGCGCCCTCTGCACCATTTGGTTCAGCCTGTTTTTCATGAACAGCACACAGGCGGAGCCGAGCGTCGTCCCAAGGAACGGTATCAGGATACCCTGAAACATTTCCGTCTGCATGGCGTCACCTCCCAAACCTTCCGAACAGCCCTTTCTTCTCATACGGCTCATTGCTTACGGATACGACATCGTATCCTGCCTTTGCCACCACGCTTTTCAGTTCCTGCTCCGGGATGTCTTTCTCCGCAAGGATGACTGTCTGCTTCTTTGCATGGGAGCTTGCCACTTTCTTTACCTGAAAGGCATTCCTTACAGCCTCATTGATATGCGCCTCGCACATACCGCAGGCCATTCCTTCTATTCCCACTGTTATCTTCACCATAAGATATCCTCCTCGCTCTCCTAATCATAGTTAGCAAAAGCTAACTTATGTCTCAAAAAAATGCGGCTATTTTGTGTTAGTAGCCGCTAACTCGATTTTAAGTATAACTCTTATTCCTTGCTTTTGTCAATAGGATAGAAAACTTGAGTTTCCGCAGTTCTATCCACAAAAGCCCAATTATACACATATCACTGTCT
>CAJTSY010000186.1 GCA_910578995.1 uncultured Acetatifactor sp. | reverse complement strand
ATACTTTGTTAAAATCTTAACAAAGAGTCAGTCCATTTGACTACATGACTCTTTTACATCCCTGTGATCATACTTTGTTAAAATCTTAACAAAGAGTCAGTCCATTTGACTACATGACTCTTTTCATACACATGCCCAACATTGTTAAATAATTAACTTATCCTCACCCCCTTGACAACCCCATCCCCATATTATATACTTGACATGTACCGTTAAGGTACGGCAAGGAAACCTTGTCCTCTCGAACTACAATCACATCTCCCGAGTCAGGGAACATTGGAATGAGAATCAACCTATAATAAGCACAGCATGAAGAAAGGGTATACAGATATGAAATATGAATACATTGTGACTACTATCAAAACCATGGCAGATGAATATAACCGTCTTGTTAAAGTCAACGGAAACAGCCAATGCGCATATGCAATGTTTACTGCCCAGATTGACCTTCTGGAAACCTGTACGGATATAGAGGTTTCTTACGAACTGTATAATCACTTAATAGAAGAACTCCAATTCTACGATTCTGAAGGACTATTTGCAGAATTTACCGTATGCAGGTACGATTCTCAGCTCCGTCCCTGTACGACTGCATACTCCCCTAATTATGATGAATGCTACGTGTCCAAGGCTGTCACGTTCTGGTCTGTTTATTCATCATTTGATCGGATTGAAGCTCGCGCATGCGCTACTCGTCTTAAGGCCCATGGCTGCACAGGAATTGTCTTGATGCAGTGTGATTATATACTTACACATTAATGAGAAGCAACTAATACTAATCACAGCTGCCCTAACGGCTATACGGGGAGAAGGAGACAACATGCCCAGATTAATTAACTACGTACCCGGAACCAAGCCGCTTGCGGCCTACAAAATGACGCACCTTTGCCTTCCCTATGGAAAGGAGCATGAAACAATCGCCAGACTTCATGTAAGTAAGTACCCTGAAGACCAGCTTAGGGCGTCATACTATGATAATGTAGTAAAACTGATCAACGCGCGTGACGCTTATGAACGGAGTAAGAGAGCAGGAATCAAAAACCTTAAGGACAGGAAAGAGGAGATAGATATGCTTCTTACGCTCTGTCATACCCAGGAAATTTCCATGGAGGAGGAGGGGATCATATTTTGACACTGCATGAACTTATAGCAACGCCTTTATCTGACAGTACTGTATTTGTAGTATACCAGAACGGACAGATGATCGCCCCTCCGTTTCATAAGTCTACACCCCCCGGCGGACTTCCTGGCGCGTCTATAACAATGTACCGCCCTGCCCTGCTCGGCATAAGCGATCCGGCGCTTCTGGTGTACTTGGAGGATGCATAGAATGAAACCTGAACCTAATGATTTGCGCAGACTTCAGTGCGAATTCTTTAACCCTCGGACTTTCACGTGCCGTATGATCGCGCAGCCTTGTACAAAACGAGTCCGGGACTGCATTGACGTATCTTTTAACGGTAAAGAGGCCCGCTGCAAATTCGGGCTTACAAGACAAATACTGGAGGACAATTAGCCATCATGAAACGCAAACCTGGAACCATTGAAACATCCTACACGGACATTGACATCTGGCGCACATCATTTTCTCTTAAGAAGATGCAGGAGATACGCCGTACGCTCGCTAAGAGGGCCAATCAGCGCATGGTTCGACTTGAGAGGGGCAAATCTATGGTAACCGGAGAAAGCCTCAATTTCGGCGCCATAGAAAATGCCAGGGACTATCTTGGTTCCAGGAAGCGCTTTTCAGAATCCTTAAACTACCTTGACGACGTTAACGCGCTCCGGCATGAGATCAGCGCCCTTCAGGGATTCCTTACATCCAAGACGTCAACCATAGCCGGGCAGCGTGAGATCGAACGTAACCGTATCTCATCATTTGAAAAAGGCGAATGGGGCGTCTTATGGCATACCCAGGGCATACGCCAGAAACCGATCTCTTTTGCCTCAAACAAGGAGTTTTACGATTTTCTTAAATCAGGAACCTTCCAGGGACTGGTAAAAGCCGGCATAGACTCTGACAAACTGGTAGAGATTTTCGAGACGGCCAGACAGCAGTCCAAAGAGAAAGACGGCGAAATCCGGTCCAAAATGCAGGATGCCCTTGACGAGTTCCGTTCCAAAGGAAACGCCAATCTGAAAGACCTTTTAAAAAAGACAGGAATAAAACCTTTACGTTAAGGAGGATGGAAAAATGCGTACATGTGTTCTAACCGACATACTAGGCCAGGAACATGTGTACGACTGCTACGAGGCAAACGATTTTCCGTACGCCGATATCCCAAAAGCAGCAACTAAATGCCGCCGTCGCGGTAACTCTCGTGCAGCTGAATACCTTACGGCTTTCGGTGCCTACGACATAGAGTCAAGCACGGTAATTCCATCCGAAGGCAGTCCATTCGCTTTTATGTACCACTGGCAGGTCTGCATCAACAACGTGGTATGCTATGGACGAACCTGGAAGGAATGGCAGGAATTCCTGGCAGGCCTTACACATGAACTAAAACTTTCATCCGCTCGCCGACTGGTACTCTATGTGCACAACCTGCCGTTTGAGTACCAGTATATGTCGAAATTCCTTGGCGAGCACACTGTATTCGCCGTAGACAAAAGAAAACCCCTGAAGGTCAGCACTACCTCAGGAATAGAATTCCGCTGTTCCTGGAAGCTTACAAACATGTCACTGGATAAGGCATGCCGGAATGAGAAAGGCTGCATGTTTCTGAAAGCTTCCGGTGACCTTGACTACCGCAGGCTCCGTACGCCCTCTACCTGGCTTGACGACACGGAATTTAAGTACTGCATCCTGGATGTCGTAACACTCTGGAGCATGGTAAAGGCCCGTCTTGCCAATGAACATGACAGCCTGGAATCCATCCCAATGACATCAACCGGATACGTCCGCCGGGACTGCAGGAGAGCGACGGAAAAGGATAAGTATTACAGAGAATTCTTTAAAAAGAACGCCATGACGGAGAAAGTGTACACTCTCCTGAAAGAAGCAGGACGTGGAGGTGACACCCATGCCAACAGGTATTTAGCAGGACGTATCATTCATGACGTAGATGCTTTTGACGTGCAAAGCTCCTACCCCGCCATGATGTGCCTGAAGAAATTCCCGATTACCCGGTTTACTCCATACGGGCAGATAGAAACGAAAGCTGAATTCCAGGAACTGCTTGGCACAAAAGCATGCCTGTTTCGATGTATCCTGGTAAACCTCCGGTGCAAACGGGAAACGGTGATGCCGTACATCAGCTTTTCAAAGTGCCTGCAGGCCCCGAAAGCTAAACTGGATAACGGGCGCATACTGTCAGCCGACTATGTCTATATGACCATTACGGACGTAGACTTTAAAATAATTCAGGAGCAGTACGACTTTGACCAGGACTCAATCTATATCGAGGACATGCACACATCCGAATACGGATATCTGCCGGAATGTCTGCTATCAGTCGTGCGTGAGTATTTCCGCTTAAAAACCGTACTGAAAGGAGACAGGGAGAAAGCATCCGGCGAGGAAAAGGCGAACCTGGAATACCTATACGCAAAGTCCAAGAACCGCCTGAACGGGATATTCGGAATGTGCTACACTGATCCTATCCGGGACACATTCATTATGAATGATGACGGGGAGTGGGAGCAGATACCGGGCGACATACCATCACTTTTGGAGCGATACAACTCAAGCAGGAATTCTTTCCTGATATATGCATGGGGGGTGTGGATTACAGCGCATGCAAGAATGCATCTTTATGATCTTGTCTGTCTTACAGGAACGGGGACTGTTTACTGCGACACCGACTCTTCCTATGCGGCATGTGTAGACCACGAAAAGATTGACGCTGCCAACCGGGAAATTGCAAAAATCTGTGATGAGAGAAATGCATACTGCGACTATGGCGGAAAACGTTACTATATGGGAATATATGAGTGCGATACGAAAGAAGGGAAAATAAGGGACTTCAAAACCCTGGGAGCTAAAAAATACGCCTACACAGACAACCTTGGCGTCCTGCACGTGACCATATCAGGTGTCAGCAAGGCGAAAGGATCGGACGAACTAAAATCCCTTGACAATTTTCATGACGGATTTATATTCAGGGAAGCAGGAGGGAATACCATTTACTATAACGACTGTGATATACATACGATCGAGATAGACGGTGAGAAAATCCTGACAGCAGGAAATGCTGCCGTAACCGACTCGACTTATGAGATCGGAATAACCGATGAATACTCCGATCTGATCGGATTATCCATAGACAATTTATAATAAAGGAGACTAAGAAGATGAAAAAACCCACAAACAACGGAAACAATGGAAACAATGGAAACAATGGAATCGACGTGACCTTTCAGGTGAAGCGCGCTCGCGTTAACGTCTACGACAATACTACGTTTGTAACGGCAGATATTGAAATTAACGGCGTGCTGATCTACGGATGCCGTGTGGTAGAAGGAGCGAACGGGGACTTTATCGGATTCCCTTCCCGTAAAGGGAACGATGGAAAGTACTACAGCCACTGCTACGTGAATCTCTCCGAGGCAAGTCAGAGCGCCATTCTCTCTGAAATAGAAAGGATGATCAATGAGCAGTAGAAAAGGGACTGTCAGGAAAGACGGTATCGAGTTTCTGGATATCTGGCCCTACAGATCGGATGAATACCCTTTTCAAATTTTCATCGGCGCCCGTGACGGCGGAAAGACCTACTCCTATTTAAAAGGACTTATCCTGAAGTATCAGGAGGACGGTAAGCCGTTTATATACACCAGGCGCCTTCAGTCTGAACTGGAAGAATGTGCGGACACCAGGGACGGTAAGGAGACAGGAAATCCCTTTTCAAAGCTGAATGCTGACATGGGGTGGAACTACGGGTTCCGCCCCCTTACAGGAAAGACCGCAGGCCTCTATCAGCGCGAATGGAATGATGCAAAAGAAGGGTACACATATACCGGACAGAAGGTAGCGAACGGTACATCCCTTGCATCCCTCTCGCGCATTAAGGGGATAGACTGGCAGGCCTGCGATGACTGGATGTATGATGAGTTTATACAGGAGCCCCATGTGCCAAGGATGAAAATGGAGGGAAATGCGCTCGTATCAGCATATGATACGATTGCACGTAACAGGGAACTGTCCGGGCTACCCCCTCTGCATCTGACCCTGTGCAGTAACTCAACAGACATTTATCATGACGTCTTTATAACGCTGAAGGTTGTCCCTGTCCTTGAAAAAATGGCCAGAAGCGGGAAGCAGCACACCTATATAAAGGAGCGGGGACTGGCACTCCATCTTATGGAACTGCCTGAGTCCCTTAAAAAAGCAAGGGATGGCACGGCACTGGGAAGGCTTATGAAGGGTACTGATTACTATGGAATGGCATTTGAAAACAAGTTCGCGTACAATGACTTTTCCCTGGTAGAATACAGGAAGCTGAATGGATATCACTGTGTCGCAGCCCTTGATCATGCCTATATATGGAAGAAAAAAGGCGAATCTCTTTGGCATGTGAGTTACCGATCAGCTCCCTGTGAGAAATACAATTCCAGACATCAACAGGATGAAATATTATTCAGACGCAGGATAGGGGTTGCCATGCATGATCCGTACATACATGGGCGGGTCACTTTTGAGAGCTACGAGCTTAAAGCGCTGATTGTTGAGCACATTTTTTAACGTAATCCAATAAATATGTTGACGTAAACAGGAAATCAGTGTAAAATGCATATATCTCCCGCACATACTCAATCCGCCGGAAGCGGACGTGCATTGCCGGAGGGCACTAGGGAGAAAA
>CAJTSY010000185.1 GCA_910578995.1 uncultured Acetatifactor sp. | reverse complement strand
TGGGAGAGAAACCAGCCGGACGGGAGAGGTGCCCGTGATAGAGGCCAGCCTGACAGGGGAGCCGCCCGTGATGGAAGGCTGCCTGGCAGGCAGGGGGACAGGGCATACACCCTGGAAGCTGAACTGAAGGCCTCCCAGTCGGAAAGCGGGAGGCAGGAGCCCGGCAAGGGGGCGCAGATGGCTGGCAGGACCGGAGCGCCCCGGAATAACAGGAAGCATATCCGGCTGATGGAGGACAAGTGGGCGCAGCTGTGGGCGATTTATCCCCACATTAAGCCTTTCCAGGACGAAAGGGAATATCTCTCCGTCAGCCCGGCAGATTTCGTGCTGTTTCCGGAAAGCTCTTATAAAATGGTAAACAACAGTTTCCTGCTCCATGGTTATTACAATTATGACCATCTGATTCTGGCCAGGACGGAAAGGAAGGGTGAGATCTGTTATTATATAGGTGTTCCGGGCAGCTTTTTTGAGAAGGAGAAGCAGGTGGCCATTATGTTCGGATTTGAGAGCTTTGAATGTGCCGAGGAACCTGCCCAGGCCGGAGATTTTGGCTATTACATGATGCGGACGGGCCTGTAAGGAGCCGCTACAGCCCCTCCCCGTCAAAGGCGGGAATAAAGCTTTCCTCCGCCGTGCCGCCTTCCTGGAAGAAGCCGTTCTCGATGCCGATTTTCACTGCAAAGTCCAGGACCCGGTCATATTCTTCCGGAGTGACCGTGCGCTGCAGCTGGCTTCGGTCCGGCTCAGGCAGTTCCGACAGATGGCTCAGGGGGGTATACTGGTTCATGATACTGACATAAATGTCATTTCCGTATGTGTCATGGAGATAGCGCAGAATCCTCTTTGAATCTCCGGTCTGGCCGGGAAGGAGGAGATGGCGCACGACGAGTCCTTTTTTCATCAGGCCGGTGTCCGGGTCGAAGGCCGGTGTTTTTACCTGGCGGAACATTTCACGAATGGCCAGGGAAGCTTTGCCGAAATAATCCGGGGCATGTGACCAGCGCAGGGAAAGCTCCGGGGAACGGTATTTCAGGTCAGGCAGGTAGATGTCCACCAGACCCTCCAGGAGGCCCAGGGAGGAGACTTCCTCATAACCGGAACTGTTGTACACCACGGGAATGGAGAGCCCGTTATTCTTTGCCGCCTCCAGGGCCAGACACACCTGGGGGATAAAATGGCCTGCGGTGACCAGGTTGATATTGGCGGCGCCCCTGTCCTGCAGCTCCAGGAAAATTCGGCTGAGACGCTCTGTGGAAAGGGGGCGTCCCGCCCGGCCGAGGGCGATATCGTGGTTCTGGCAGAACACGCACTGCAGGCTGCAGCCGGAAAAGAACACGGCCCCTGATCCCTGGCTGCCGGAAATGCAGGGCTCCTCCCAGAAATGCAGGGCGGCCCTTGCGGCTGTAAGCTCCATTCCCTGCCCGCAGAAGCCTTTTTTCCCGGACATTCGGTTCGCATGGCACTGCCGCGGGCAGAGTGTGCAGTCCTTCATGATGGATTCGGTCTGTTCCTGTGTCATTCTCATGGTCTAAAGACGGCGTTTCCACTCATTTGTAATCTCCGGCAAACTGTGGCGCATAGCTGGCGGTAAGCAGTTTCCAAACACGTCCCGGCAGGACCTGCGGACGTATTCCGGCAGGAAAATGGGGAAAGCGGAATTCCTTCTGCAGATTCTTAAAAACCGCACATCCCAAAGCCCGACTGCAGCTCCACCCGGCTGCCTCACGGCACATGAGAGGTTCCGCTTAGTGCTGCTTTGTTCCCAACCTGACACGGTTCACGGATTCTCATTGCGTAAGACCGAATTTCATCACTGCATCGGACTCTGAAAATGTACGGCTTTTTAAAGTTTATCCTTTTTCGGCGTATTTGTCAAGGCTTTCGCAAAAAACGGCTTCCATTTCCCGTAAAGTCCGGAAAGGAAAGCCGTTTTCGGTTTCTTATTTGGTGGGATCTTCTGTCTCCGGCGCTTTGGCGGCAGCGTTCTTATTTGCCTCCTCTGCCATCTTGTCGAATTTCTCCATTACCGCGTCGTAAGTGCGCTGGGAAATATCGGGAAGGTCGCCGCCCCAGGCTTTGCCTGCCTTCTTGAAGCCCTTTTCAAAAGCGGCGCGCATGTCTTCGATCTTGTCAGGATCGCCGCCGGTAAGAGCCTTGGCGAAGTCAATGATCCTGTCGGAAGTCTGTGCCACGCCCCAGTAGCCGTCCTCGGCAATGTCGGCCTGGGCCTGTTTTCTGGTGGCGGGATCCACGGTATAATTTCCCTCCCGCAGGAAAGACCAGATATCGTTGGCTTTGCCGTAGGCGTTTGCCTGCCCGGTCATCATTTTCTCTACCAGGCTGCGCAGTTGGGCGGTGCGTGCGTCCGCGTCTGCTTTCATCTTATTGATCAGGTTGGTGTCGGGCTTATAGGTGGGCTTTGCAGCGGAAGCCGTTTCCTTGGAAGGCTCGTACACGGCGCCTGCGTCGGCGGCGGAAGAATTGTTTTCCGCCTTGGTATTTTCAGTGGTGTCGGCTTTTACGTTTTCCGTGGCAGAATAATTGTAGGCGGCCGCCGCCTGGTTCGATGTAACTCCATTTACACTCATAGTATCCTCCTTCTTGACAATTCAGTCATTCTCTGTCCGTAAAAAACGGACGCATCATCCATGATATCTACCAGTTATTTCGGCATATTTGATGGAAATATTTACCCGGGGCCGGGATTTTTTCTTCCTTTCCTCAGCGGAGACATCCACAGGGGAAGAGAACCAGCCATCCTGCCGGAGATGCCCGCAGGTGAAGGGGCCTGCCGGAGGTGTCAGCAGATGAAGGGACCTGCCGGAGGTGTCTGCAGGGGAAGAGACCTGCCGGTGCGCCGGGGAAGACTACAAAGGGGAGTCGCCGGGACGCATGGCAGTTCAGGCCGGGAAGATGCCGTGAATCGTCATCGCACAGTCAGACAGGGGAACCCCGTCAGAAACCAGGGAATACCTTAGCTCTATATGTATCTGGCTTTCCTCCAGAACCGCTTCCAGGGCATGGGTGAGGATTCCCATTTTCAGGCATCCGTAGGGAGTGGCATAGTCCGTAAGGTATTCCATGCCCGGCTCAAAGACCATGCGGGTGCTGACGCCGCCCCGTTTTGTCAGCTCCAGCACGGAGTCTTTCAGCCGGATCATGTTTCTGGCGGCGGCGCCTTCCTCTCCCGGAGGGTCCTCATACAGAAGGTAGAGACTGCCGTTTTTTTCAAAAGCTTCCGCCTCTGCGGACTGCCTGGTGACGGTGGCCTCCCCGCCCCGGACTGTCTGGCGGTTTATAAGGGAGAGCTGAACTTTTTTTCCCATGGAAACCTCCTGTGTCAGTATTGCTCGATGGGTATGGTCTTGGCGGATAAAATGCCGTACTTAATGATGGAATTGGCAAAGGTTACGAATTTGTCTGCCTTGTCGCTGACATAGAACTGGTAGCGGTTGCCGCCCAGCCTGGGGGGCTCCTCGTTCAGCATCCCGGTCCGTTCAAGCATCCCGCGCAGCTCCCGGGCAGTCTCGTAGGCCGGGTTTACCAGGGTGACGCCGCTTCCCATGATCCTGCCCAGGGTGGAGCGGATCAGGGGATAATGGGTGCAGCCCAGGATCAGGGTGTCAATGTCGATATCGATCAGTTCGGTGAGATATCTTCTTGCGATTTCATCGGTTACCGGATCCTCCAGAAGTCCCTCCTCCACCAGGGGGACGAAGAGGGGGCAGGCTTTGCCGTAGATCGCCACGTTTTTGTTCAGTTTCCGTATGTACTCGGCATAGATCTGGCTGCCGATGGTGGCTTCCGTTGCGATAACGCCGATCCGCCCGTTTTTGGTGACCTCGGCGGCCATCCTTGCCCCCGGCTTTACCACCCCGATCATGGGAATGTCGCTGGTCTGTTCCAGGATGTCCAGGGCATAGGCGCTGGCGGTATTGCAGGCAACCACAATGGTTTTGACCTGAAAGGTTTCAAGAAAACGGACGATCTGCCGGGAAAACCGGGTGACGGTTTCCCGGGATTTGCTGCCGTAGGGAACCCGGGCGGTATCCCCGAAATAAATAATTTTTTCGTTGGGGATTTGGCGCATGATTTCCCGCACCACGGTAAGGCCGCCCACACCGGAGTCGAATACGCCGATGGGGGCGTCCCTGTGCAGTCTGCCGTTATTTATGCTGTTTGACGTTGCTGTCATAAAAAGCCTCCAAAAATGAACTGAGGTCTGTGAGCAGTCTGCTCCGGAAGCTGATCTGGCCGGAGTCCGCGTTCAGCAGGTCGAGGTAGAGACTGCTGTCAAAACTCCATTCCAGGGGCAGGGTGTTTCCTGTGTCCTCTTCGCTTCCAACGGTGACACGCACGGTATCCGGCGTCAGGGTCAGCTCCGGATAGAGCAGCCCCCACCATCCCAGTGCGGCGCACAGGCCTGTGATTATACGGATACCCAGCCATTTCTTTTTCATACAATAACCCCTTTCTTTTTCAGGAGTATTGCCGGGTTTCACGTTTTTATTCCCTGTGGGACATCTTTTTAGTATCAAGCCGTATCTGGCGGATAATGGCCTTTTTCTGGTTGTCGATGTGGGTTTTTGCAGCGGATGCAGCGGTATCCTTGTCTTTATCCACGATACTCTGATAGATGATTCTATGCTCTTTGATCAGGGTTTCATGTTGGGAGCTGTCCTTGATATACTCGAAGCGGTAGCGGTACATCTGCTCCGACAGGTTGTTTACAAGCTGGATCAGGCGCTGGTTTCCGGTTGCCTGCACGATGATGTCATGAAGGGCCACGTCGGCCTGGGCGATTTTCTGGGCATCTTTAGTGGCCACGCTGCGTTCAAAGTTTTCGCAGGCCTGCTTTAAGGAGGAAAGCCCTTCCTGGGAGATACGGTCACAGGCCAGCTCCGCACACAGGGCGTCCAGGGTACGGCGGACCTCCAACACATCGCTCATGCTTTTTTCGGTAATCTGGGCTACTTCCGCGCCCCGCCGGGGAAACATGGTTACAAGCCCTTCCAGTTCCAGTCTGCGTATGGCTTCTCTGACGGGAGTACGGCTAACGCCCAGTTTGTCCGCCAGATGAATCTCCATGAGCCGTTCGCCGGGCTTTAACTCGCCGGTGAGGATGGACTGACGCAGGGTATAGAAGACCACGTCGCGAAGCGGTAAATCTGAAGGTAGAGAATTCTGCATATAGATACCTGTACCTTTCCTGTAACATAATGGTTTCCGCTGACGGAAATTAAACGGCTGATGTCAGAAAGAGCTGCTTTGCCAGGCCTGCTTCTGACATCTGCCCGTAAGCGGCCCGGGCGCATTCCGGATCCTGGAAAATGCCGAATACTGTGGGGCCGCTGCCGCTCATGAGACTGCCTGCCGCACCCAGGCGGAGCATCTGTTCCTTCAGGGAGGCGATGACAGGATAAGCGGGAACCGTAACGGTCTCCAGTACATTTCCCATGCGGGACAGAACTCCGTCCAGGCTGCCGGTTTGCAGGGCGCCGGCCATGCCACGGATATCGGGATGGCAGGAGAGGGCCTGCAGGTCAAGATGTTCATATACGAATTTGGTGGAGACGCTGATATCCGGCTTTGCAACCAGAATCCGGCAGGGGGGAAGGGCGGGCAGCGGCGTCAGCCGTTCTCCGATGCCTTCCGCCAGGGCCGTACCGCCCAGGATACAGTAAGGGACATCAGCACCAATGGATGCGCCGTCCTCCATCAGTTGGGACAGGGGAAGATCCAGCCTGTACAGACGGTTGATTCCCTTTATGGTAGCAGCGGCATCTGTGCTTCCTCCGGCCAGTCCCGCGGCAATGGGAATCTTCTTACACAGGCGGACATGCAGCCCGGAGGAAATGGAATATTTATGGAACATATATTTCGCCGC
>CAJTSY010000184.1 GCA_910578995.1 uncultured Acetatifactor sp. | reverse complement strand
CCTGGCAGGACGGAAGGGCTTTCCACGGCCCCTGCCATATCCGCATGAACCTGGCGCTGCCCCTGTCCCGGGTACAGGAGGCATTTGTCAGATTGAATCAGTATGTTTTCAATTCGTGAATCATTTAGCAGGTTTCTTTGGTTCCCATTCCCGGGCCTATGTCGTGCTGTTTTCCCGGTAAATCGGAGAGGGGGATTTTCCTGCCGTCCTCCGGCTCCACCCCGGGAGTGGCACAGGCCCCCTCCATCAGGAACAGCGATACTATCTCCTGCTCCATCTTCACCCCTCTCGAAAGCATCTCCTGCAATATCTCCCGGTAAACCGGCTTCTCCGCCAACTTCTTCGCCCTTGCGGCATCATTCTCCGTCAATTCCAACAGGGCAGCCCTGAACCTTTCACTGCACAGCTCCCGCGTCCCCATACAAAACAGCCGGAACCCGATGCCGGTGGCTTCGCACAGATGCTGGTGAATCTGGAATCCCCCCACGTCTATATCCCCGAAATGCCAATAAATACAGTCCGGATTGTCTCCATAAATCTTTTTCAGCAATTCCGCCTGATGCCTGTTGGCATAGCCGCCCAGATAGATTTCCGAGAAACCCTCCCGCGCAAACCGGTAAAAACTGGTCTTATTCTCCACGGTGACCAGATTGGGGGTCCTCACCGTAATTCTCCTGATTTTTCTGATGTCCCGGGTTGAAAGGGACAGTCCGCCCGAAAAATATCCGGTCTCCAGGCTGTAACCCTCCATCTCAATGAGAAAATCCCCCTTGACGCTGATTTCCTGCTCCACACTGGAAATATGATAAATCTGCAGGATTTCGTCCTGTGCTTCCGTCTCTGCCGCAGGTTTTCCCAGTGCCTCACGGATAATGCCGCACACCGCCTCATACCGCTCCTGCTCAAAGTGCTTCGAATCCCCATAGACCAGCACGGAAGCCTCCCTGACGTACAAATCCCTTTCGTTGTCCTGAAGAAAAGCCAGCATTTTCAACAGCTCACGGGCCTTCTCCGCATCCCATACCAGGGCGGAATGCTCCATATCATACCGCAGCTTCCCGCAATAATATGCCGTAAGCTCTCCCCTGTGGGCATACTCTTCCAAAAGCCTGTTCATACTGTCCAGGGCCGCAGGCCTTGCCGGAATTCCGAACTCCCCTTCCAGCCAGGCCTCTATCTCCCCAATTTTCCCCGCATTCAGATATATTTTCTCTATATCATCACTGTAGGGCAGGCAGGAGACCCCTATATATTCCAGTTCCTTCAGCGTCCTGGCCGCTTGGTTTACCGCTTCCTTGACTTCCATATCCGCATCAAGCTTCTCATAACCCGGATAAACCTCCCTGATATTCAGCTGAATCCTTCTGGCTATTTTGGCCTGGCCGTACTGAAGCTCTCTCTTGTAATACTTTTTTAACAGCCTGCCCAGAATCTCAGTGATGTACCGTTCCTTTTCGCTCATGGAATTGCACGCTTCCTATCTGCATATTTTCTTTTCTAATCTTCAGGACGGGAATGACGGTGTCGCACTCATAGCCTATGGAATCCGTCTTGTTGGGCGGGGCACAGAAGATCACCTGGAAGTCCTGATTCTGAAAGAATTCCAGCATAAGCTTGATATTGTGGTCACTCATCTTCTCAAAAGGCTCGTCAATGAAAATAAGCCTTGTGGAATTGACCCTGGCATTATAGAGCATGGACAGAGCGGCAGACAGAATCAAAGTATAGGGAATCTGAGTGCCGGCTCCGGAATTGTACCCCGCCTGCCTGGAAAGCCTGCCATCCTTTACATCCGCGTTGTTGATTATGATCTCATAACTCATGTAATTCCGGTAATCCGCAAAATCCTTTATCATCCCTGTGTCATTTTTGTCTATGATACGGTTGATGATTTCCCGGATCTCCTTTTCCCGCTGCTCTATCTCGTCATCCTCGTAGCCGTAGAGACTGCCGAACACCATCTGCCCGTCGTCCACCTTGTTCACCTTTTTCAGGTATTCCGCATAGCGCAGGACTTTGGCATAGTCGGATTTATCATCCAGGAGGTTGACGTCGAACTGGTATCTGGTGGAAAATTTCAGCTTCCGCAGTTCCTTGTTGATTCCCGCGATATCTTCCCTGGCCCCCAGGGCAGTCTGGTATACGGAAAGCACGAATTCGTTCTTAAATATGGATTCATATCGTCTGGTCTGTTCCGCCATTTTGGCATGGATCTCCTGAAGATCATCCACCCAGATTTTGGTCTTCCTGGCAAGGTATTTACTTTCCTGTCCCAGGCCTTCCGGCAGCTGGTCCTCCGGCTTCTTTTTCATATTATAAGATTTCTGGCCCCCTAAAATATTCGCCTCCAGGGTCTGCTTCTCCCCCTCCCTCTTTCTTCGGGACTCCGGCAGCATCACATCCCCCGTCCTGGAAATCCCTGCCTGAAACTCGTCATATTCCTTCATGGCCGTCTTTATCTCGGTTCCATGCAGGCCGTTCAGCTCTTCCAGGCGCTCTTCCCTGTCCTTCAGTGCCAGACTGTCTTTCGTCAGCTGCGCCGCATGGTTTTTATTTTCCAGTTCCAGGCCTCTCTTCCTGTCTTTTGCCTGATCCAGTCCCTCCCTCACCTTTAAAAGCTGCCTTTCCAGCTCCTCCACCTGCAAAAACAGGGTCTGGTATTCCAGGTTATTCTTCTGGGCGTCCCGCAGCTTTTTCAGCTTCTCCGCCGACTCGTTCAGCGCCCTCACCGCCAGGTCATACTTGCCGCAGGCGTCGAAATCATATTCCTTAAAATACTCCAGCTGTTCTGCCATCCGCCCGATAAGATGCTGAACATTCTGCTGCTCTTTCAAAAGCTCCTTTTCCTGCTGTTCCAGATCCCTGATTTGCTTTTCGGCATTCTTTCTGTTCAGCTCTATGGCTTCCTGCCCCAGACAGAAGGTGGTGTTCTTCTTCGTATTAATGTAGGTCACCGCCATATTTCTGGCAAGCTTTCCCTCTTTGGACATGGCGTTCTCATACCGGGGTACCTGATCCAGGGACACCCCATGGATTCCGCCAAGCCAAAAATCAAAATACTTCCGGGCAGTCTCATTCTTAATCACAAGCCGGTTCACCACCGCATCTTCAAAACGCTTTACCTTCTTCTCTGCCAGGAGCTTCGTATTGACCAGCTCCGCATATTTATGGGAAGACTTGTCCAAAACCTGGTTAGCGATATCGAACCACTCCGGTTCCACCAGGATACTGTATCTGTGGATTCCCAGAAAGGCCTCTATGGCGGCTCTCCATTCCTCGTCCTCCACCTTCACCACATATTCGCAGGAAAACATGGCCTGGGCGGGAACCTTCCGGTTCCTGAATTCCCGGTTGATCTCCCTGAGCAATTCCGCCTGTTCCGGAACATGGGAATAGTCCAGTCTGTTCTTCCCGCATTCCTCTACTATTTTATTGTAATGAATCAATTCCTCCTGTACTGAATTCAGCCTGCTCCGAATTTCCACCCGCTGCTCCGTCAGGCGCTCCTTTGTATCCGCCAGAAGCCGCTTAAGCCTGTCCGCAGCGTTCTTTTTCTCCACATAGGAATAATCCGCCCCCGTCAGTCCGGCCAGAATCTCTTCGTCCGCAACCTCCGTCCCCAGGCGGCCCAGCATGGGCAGCATCTCCTTTACCTGCTCCTGAAAGGCGTACAGCAGTTTCCTTGCCTGCTCCAGTTCGTCCCGTTTCCCTTGCAGTCTTTTCCGGTTCTCCTCCTCTTCCTCGATAGCCTTTGAGCAGTCCAATTCGCTTAAGTTACTCTTCGCCTTCAAAAGCCCGTTTTCCACCCGGTCTTTTTCCGCTTCCTTGTCCCGTACCGCTCCCTCCAGATGCTGGATTTCCATTTTATTTCCGGCAATCTGCTCCTGAACTTCCCGGATAGACTTTTTTAATCTCAGAATACTTTTATAAACCTGCTTCCCGTCATCCACTATCAGCCTGGTCTTTACGGCCTCATATTTCTCAAAATCCTTCAGAATGCCATCCAGGGCCTCCAGTTCCAATTTGATCAGTTCCAGGGTCTGGTTCATCTTCTCGATATAATTTTTCGCATCCCGAAGCTTGTCAAAATTGATGTCTCTGGCCTCCAGTACGGACTCCTTGATGAACTGCTGAATCTTGGCCCCGGGGTTGTATGTCATGATGCTCCTGAGCTTTCTCTGGAACTTCCGGATCTCCCCAAAGGACAGCTTCAGGCCTGTCATATTCATAAATTTCACCAGGGCGTCCCTCTGGGACATGACCTGTATCCGGTGGGCGCGCTGAAAACCCTGATAATCATAGGGCTTCAGGACGCCCTTCTCCTCATATGTATACTGTACCTGATCCATACGGGCATGTTCAATGGCGTACCAGTAGGACGTCACATTATTACTGGAATTGGTCTCCAACACCACTCCCAGAACAAAAGAATCCTTGTTCAGCTCATCCTGGTACTCCAGTGAAATATGGCTGTATACATTGGGCATCTTCTCCGCCGGCCTGGAATAAATTCCGGAACTTGGGTCTATCAAGCAGCGGGTGTAAGAAGACAGGGTTCTTTTACTGCCTCCCGCATTCTGCGTATTGGAAGATTTATTGAATTCCACATCCCCGGTAAAGGCATATTTCACCGCATCCAGAATCGTGGACTTACCGCATTCGTTCTCCCCGGTGATGAGCGTAAGATCCCGCCCAACGGGAATCTTTGCATTGATAAAGCCATACCAGTTCACCAGATAAATATTTGTCAATACTACCTTTGCCATCTCTTCCCCTTCTTCCGCCGGGACATCCCCTCCGCCCGGCCCTGCCGTTCTCAGTCAAACGCTCCCTGAAAATCCTCTTCATCCATCTCTGTGCCTTCCCCGTCCTCAGGATTTTCCGCTTCCGCCAGGTCAAATTTATCCTCCGGAAGATACTCCCGCATCACCTGCTTCAGCTGCGGGATATCCATGCAGAACTGCAGGGACGGATAAAGCTTTATTTTGCTGTTCTCCCCCATGTCATTTTCGTCCCAGGACAGCAGGCTGAAGCGTTTAAACAGCTTCAAGGCCCCTCTGAATTCTACAGGCGCCAACTCCATCCCATACACCTTGCACTTGTCTACCACATCCCCCACTGTCACATAGATTTCCTCCGAAAAACCCACCTTCTCCAGATACAGCAGCCACAAAACCAGAAGCATCTGAACCTGTTTTCCGTCGAAGCTCACCAGGTTGCTGCGCTTGATCCCCACGGTATCCAGATCCGCCTCATTCTGTATCAGCATGGCTACCTTCAGCTTGTCCTCCACAATCACGTCATAGCCGATCTTTCGAAGAAAGGCAGAGACATCATAGCAGTTGGACTCCACCGAGAGATACTGGTACAGCCGCTCATCCCTGTCCTCTATGATAAAAGTCTGGTCCAACAGCTTCCTGATACATCTCTTGAACAGAAGCTCATCCTCGTCCTTCATTCGCTCCAGAAAATCAAATTCCCCCATAAGGTACCTCTACCGTTTCTTTATTTTCATGTTGCTCATCCTGGCTATGTCCGTCTCCACATAGTCTTCCTTCAATTCCACTGCGTAAGGAAATTCCTCTATCCCGGAATACATGACGGAGGCGGCAAAGAGCAGGGCTTCCTCCCTGTCCCCGATGCGTTGCTCCTTCAGCTCCAATTCCTTCTTCCCGGCCATCCTCTCCTCCAGAAACCGCTGCGTACACTCTATGGAAAAACGGTTCTTGGTGCCGGACATAATCTCCTGGGTCCGCAGCTCCTTTTCCTCCTGGGAAATATCACATACTGGCAGTCCGATAGCGGAATTATCCCTTTCCCTGCGCTTCCGCCTTTCATAGGACTTTCTGCCGATATACTTCTGGGAAGCGATTCTCATGCAGTCCGCCGCCT
>CAJTSY010000183.1:4838-5940 GCA_910578995.1 uncultured Acetatifactor sp. | reverse complement strand
CGCCTGGACCGGATCATCCCCTCCGTCTCCAGGATCCGCAGGATATCCTCCTCCCCATACTCCGCCACCTTCTCATAATCAAACCCGTCAAAGCATTCCCGGAAAATCTCCCGCTTCTGAAGCATCATATTCCAGTTCAGGCCGCACTGCATGACCTCCATCATCAGATACTCAAACTGCTTCCTGTCATCCCGAACCGGAACGCCCCATTCCTCGTCGTGATACTTTTCTATCTTTTCATTGCACAGGCACCATCCGCACCGTTCCATAGCCGCAGCCTCCCCTATTTTCCCCTCGCTGTCCAATGGACTCCCTGAAAATCCGGAACACACCGGAACAATCCGTATTCTACCACCCAAACCCGTTCCTGGGTCCAGATTCCAAAAGAACCGCCTTCAGCATTTCTTCCTCATGAGAATACAGTATGCACCTGGAGTTCCCTGTCCCGTCATAATCAATAAGAATATCCATGTCGTGTTTGTTTGCAATTTCCCATACATCCATGGATGAAAGAACGGCTATCCGGACATCACTCTGAAGCGCCTCCCATCTCAGTCTCTCATGAACATACTGTATACAATCATCAATATTTGTAAAAACAATCAGGTATCCGTTTTCACTGGGTACTACATTTTCTATTACATTAATTCCTTTTATCTTTTTAGTGGAATTATATGTAATGAGATTCCGCTTTTGAAAAACATCCTTTATTACTTCCCAGTCAGATTCCTTCCTGTGACTCTTTCCAAGCTTAATTTTTAACAGCGAAATCTCTTCCTTTGTGGCTAAATTCGCCTCTGGCTTATCCGCAATATATTCGTCAAACTCTTTCAAGATGATACTCTCCTTTCTCTCATCACGGCCATTCTTCTTACCATTTTACTACTTCCCGGTAAAATATGCTACCTTTATTTCTTCCGCTCTGTTTCCGGTGTGTTTCCGGCGCTATTTGAGTGTTTTTTCATCTATTTTCTCTGTTTCATCTGACTTTATTTTAATATCCATCACCCCCTCGCCATACCACCCCCAGTATGCTAAAATATCCAAAATTCCTCTTCCAAGAAGATAAACACCACGGACAGAGCCGCGGAAGCGGATGAAG
>CAJTSY010000183.1:0-4738 GCA_910578995.1 uncultured Acetatifactor sp. | reverse complement strand
GCATCCGGGGTTCCGGTTCCCTTTACCAGCACCAGTGCCGAGATAGGCTCCACAGCCGCCTTGTCCAAGATGGTGGCAAGGACTTCTGTTCCCGCTTTTTCCTGATTCACGTACACATCCCATACGCCCTCCGGCAGTGTGACCTCCTCCGTCTGGTTGTTGGGGTTAAAGATTATGAAAAGTCCGTCGGAAACCTCGCCGTTTACGCCTCCGCTGATCTCGAATGCCGTCACGTTTGCAGGCAGTCCTTCCACCGGTCTCACATTCTGCTCCACATCCTGGGCGTTGGTCAGCCGCAGCGCCGCGTGTTCCTTCCGGAAGGCGATCAGTCCTTTATAATACGCATAGACGTTTTTGTACTCCTCTTCTTCCAGGGTCGCCCATTTCAGGCTGTTGACGGAATCCGGGGATTTGTAGCTGTTTTCGTCAAAGGTGCCGCCCTTCATCTTGGTCCTGAGCATTTCCTCCCCGGCCTGCAGGAAGGGAATTCCCTGGGATGTAAAATAAATCGCCGCCGACAGGTTATTCATCCGGACCTTATCCGCCCGGGGCGAATTCATCGCCGACCTGCTGATGCGGTCTATGAGGGTCAGGTTGTCATGGCAGGAGGCATAGTTGATTGACTGCGCAGGCGTAGTACACCAGTCGGTGAGTCCCATAAAGCACTGGCGGATAGTATCCTCCAGCCCCTGTGCCCCCGATACGTATCCGGGAGAACTGTCAAATACGCTTCCCTTTATGGCATCCCGGATGGTATCGCTGAAGTAGGCAAATCCGGGTGTCTGGGTGGAATTTACCTGTGTGGCCATGGTACAGCCTTCCTTGGTCACAGCAGTGTCCATGGTCCACCCCTCCCCATAGAAGATAGCGTCCGGGTGGTCCTTGTGCACCTCGGTTACCAGTTCGTTGATGGTCTCCGTGTCCAGGAGCCCCACCAGGTCAAAGCGAAACCCGTCGATATGGTACTCGTCCGCCCAGTATTTCACGGAATCCACAATATATTTCCTGACCATGGCCCGCTCCGAGGCGGTATCGTTTCCACAGCCCGAGCCGTTGGAATAAGCGCCGGATTCGTCAATGCGGGAAAAATACCCCGGCACGATCACGTTAAAACAGAAATCCCCCGCGCTCTGCACATGGTTGTACACCACATCCATGACTACGCTGATCCCGTTGTCGTGAAGCGCCTTCACCATCTGCTTCATTTCCTTTACCCTGACTTCCCCATTGTACGGATCCGTGGAGTAAGAGCCTTCCGGCACATTGTAGTTGACCGGATCATAGCCCCAGTTAAACTGTGCTTTGTCAAGCCTGGTCTCATCCACCGAACCATAATCGTAGGAAGGCAGCAGGTGCAGGTGGGTAATCCCCAGATCTTTCATGTGGTCAAGTCCCGTGGGCACGCCGCCCGGGGTCTTGGTTCCCGTCTCCGTCAGTCCCAGGAATTTTCCCACGTTCTGGATGCCCGAACTTTCATCGGAGGACAGATCCCTCACATGCAGTTCATAGATCACCGCGTCAGTATAGTTCAAATCCGCGTTGGGGTTCCCGTCGGTATCCCACCCCTCGGGATTGGTGGAAGCCAGGTCTATCACCATGGCCCTCTTGCCGTTCACGCCCGTAGTCCTGGCATAAGGATCGCAGGCTTCCTTCTGTTCGCCGTTGATCTCCACCGTGTAGGTGTAATATACCCCGTTCAGATCCCCTTCTTTTTCCACGTACCAGGTTCCGTTTGCATCCGGTGCCATTTCGATCTGCTCCTGCAGATCCTCCGTATCCGGGGTCCCGCCGGCATAGAGATTCACCCACACCGCATCCGCGGTAGGCGCCCACACCCGGAAAGCTGTCTTCTCACTGCTCCACACCGCCCCCAGGTCGCCGCCCGTATAGGTATACTCCGCCTCGAAGTTCTCCGTGGAATAAATATTGGGCATCACCACCTTATATTCGCTTCCGTCAAAGGAAATCGTATACTCACTTGTCAGCTCCAGGGCATCCTGCAGAGTCAGCACATACTTCCCTTCCTCCGCATCTTCCACGCCCGTTATAACAGCCTCGCCGGAAGTCCCCTGTATGCGGAACGCAGTGTCCAGTCCCTCTTCGATGCTTCCTGTCATGCTGACAATTACGGTTCCGTCTTCCTCATTGTACTCTGCCCTGGATACCTTGACGCCGGTAACGGCATCCTCTCCGTACTCCTTGGTGTAACCCTCCACGCCGGATTCCACATAAATATGTACCGTGCCGGAAACCATCTCCGAAATGTCGATAAACTGGTCTTTCTCGATATCCTTGCCCCAGTCAGGGGTGCGGATAATGAATCCCACGGACGTTATGCCCGGAGTGACCACCTTGGCCGCCACCATCTCTCCGTCCTCGTCGGTAAACGGGATGTCATCCGCATCGCCGCCCCCGATCTCCCAGAGCCACGCGGACCAGCCTTCATAATTTCCGTCCTCCCTGTGATAGTGCACCTTCAGGATCAGCTCCTCCGCCGCCCTCGCAGTCATCGCCCCCGGCACAGACAGCAGCGCCGTAAGGAACAGGGCCAGGGCTGTCATAAAGGCTGTCACGGAGCGCCTGGCTTTCCGTTCTTTCGCCGTACAACATGATACCATAAACTTACTTCTCCTTTCTTTTGGATTTTCCAGTATTTGCCGCAATAAACGCAGTACAGTATGTTTATGTTACCATATTCTGTAAATTTGGGCAAGCCTTTTTCGAAACTTTACGAAATTATTTGCATTTCACAAAAACATAACCAAAACTTATAAGCATATTTTAGTGGAAAATGAATCAGGTATTGACATTTCGTTTAGTTTAGTTTCGCATCAGGTTGAATCCGTTTTCCCCCTTCCTGAAACTTTCAAAATCAATGGATTCCGTCTAAGATGATATTTTACTCCGACGGTTCCCCCGTCCCGTCTCTGTCTTTCCCATCTCTGTCTTTCCCGTCTCTGTCTTTCCCGTCTCTGTCTTTCCGTGAATGACACACGCTGCCCATGGCGCACCCCGCACAGCCGCATCCGCAGGATGAGCCGCCCTTTTTCCTGCTCCGGACCATGCCGGCGATAACAGCCGCCACCAAAAGCGCCAGGACCGCGGTGACAGCAATGGTGGCCATATTTTCCAGAATCCATGTAAACATCCAGATACCTCCTTTCTGATCCTGCGCCCCTGCCGGCGCAGCCATACAATCCCCGCGAAGCAACCCGGCCATACCGCCTTTTACCGCTGCCCCGCCATATTCATCCTGACCGTTTTCGTCAGCTTCACCGATTCCTTATAAGGCACTGTTCATCTCCCTTCTGATTGCGCCAATCGCAGCGTTTTCATGATTGTCTCCCTGCTGCCTTTTCCCTGCCGGCTCAGACCAGGATCTTCTGCGCCATTTCCCTGCTGACCGCGATGCGGGACTCCTTCACGTTCACGATGACACTGCCTCCTATGGCACTGACCACCGTGACCGCTGCTCCCACCACAAAACCCAGGCTCTCCAACAGAAAAACTTTTCTCCCAGAAAAAACGATTTTACACCCGGAAGATTTTCGTGCTATAATAAATTATCACAAAAGGGAAAGGATGATTATAAGATGAAATACGATTTTACGTCTATTATGAACCGCAGCAGCATGGATGCCATTGCCGTGGACGGACTGGGTTCCGGCGGCTCTGCCCCAAATAAACCCAGGGAAGGCTTCGATGTGATCCCCATGTGGGTGGCAGACATGAACTTTCC
This sequence comes from uncultured Acetatifactor sp., assembly GCA_910578995.1. Taxonomy (GTDB): domain Bacteria; phylum Bacillota; class Clostridia; order Lachnospirales; family Lachnospiraceae; genus Acetatifactor. The sequence continues at coordinate 999 of CAJTSY010000183.1, read as the reverse complement.
CACCGTCCCCACCATACCGGAAGCCATCATAGCCCGCGCCAGGGAGCCCCATTACGGCTACTTCTCCCCCCGGGAAGAATATCTGGACGCCATCATCCGGTGGCATGAGAACCGAAACGGCGTCACCGGCCTGACCAGGGAATGCATCGGCTATGAGAACGGAGTTTTGGGCGGCGTGGTCAGCGCCCTGAACGTACTCTGTTCCAGGGGTGACAAAGTGCTCCTGCACTCCCCCACCTATATCGGATTTACCGGCAGCCTGGACAATAACGGCTACAGAATCGTCCACAGCCCCCTGGTTCTGGATGAAACGGGCACCTACCGCATGGATTTCGCCGATATGGAGAAGAAAATCACAGAAAACAAGATCCACGCCGCCGTATTCTGCTCCCCCCACAACCCCTGCGGCCGTGTGTGGGAAAAATGGGAAGTGGAACAATTCATGGAACTGTGCCGGAAGCATGACGTGATGGTGGTTTCCGACGAAATCTGGTCCGACATCATCCTGGCCGGGCACCGGCATATCCCCACCCAGAGCGTCAGCGAGGATGCCCGCAGCCGCACCGTGGCCGTTTATGCTCCTTCCAAGACTTTCAATCTGGCGGGTCTGGTGGGCAGCTACCATATCATCTACGACAGCGCCCTGAGGGATCGGATTGCCAAGGAATCCTCCCTCTCCCATTACAACAGCATGAATCTCCTGTCCATGTACGCCCTCATCGGCGCTTACCGGGAGGAAGGGTATGAGTGGGTCGATGAACTGCGCCAGGTGATCACCGGAAATGTGAACTATGCCTGTACATACATCGCGGAACATTTCCGGGGAGTCAAAGTCTCCAGGCCCCAAGGCACCTATATGCTGTTCCTGGACTGTACGGAATGGTGCAGGGATCATAACAGAACAATTGACGAGCTGATAGAGGCCGGCTGGGACGCGGGCGTGGCCTGGCAGGACGGAAGGGCTTTCCACGGCCCCTGCCATATCCGCATGAACCTGGC
>CAJTSY010000182.1 GCA_910578995.1 uncultured Acetatifactor sp. | reverse complement strand
TACCCTTATTCCCTGTGACCGCTGCCAGAGATGTGTCTGTCCCTGGGGAACGGAGGTGCATACCCTGTTCCGCCAATATCTATACTTCTTTTTAGGGAAAGAGTATTGGTCTCTGCGGAAACTGGAACTGGGAATCGAGGAAAGCGCCGCCCGGTGCAGACAATGTACGGCTATGCCTTGTCTGGAAATGTGTCCCCGGGGAATTCGGATTCCGGATGAGGTGCAGAAGGTGCTGCGTCTGGTGAGGAGCGGATAATGAACAGGGGCGATAATATGCGGTTCTGCAGGGAAGCGGATCCGGGAGGAATAATCATGCATGCCCCAATGCCACGTCTATTTTTCCTCAAAGGAAAAAGTCACCTCCCACGCTCCGTCCAGCAGGAATCCTCCGGAGCGAAAGTCGCCGCTCCAAGAAGCTCCCTGCAGTTCATCCGGTGTATATCAAAAATATAATCCGTATATTCATATCCGTAGTCATCCCGGAAGGTCACCGCACAAAAGGAGCCTTCCCTGTGGGAGCATTCCAGTCTGTCCCCGTAAACATTGCCCCGCGCGTCGGTGAGTTTCAGGTTCCCGTGATCATGTTCGGCATCCTTCCTGTTTTGGCGAAGCTGTACATGGAAGCCGTTGTCCAGAAAGCCTGCGGCGGTGACGGTGAATCCCTCCGCCACGGGAAAGCCCCAGTTTCCGGGCAGGGGCACGAGGGCCTCGTCATCTGCCGTGCGAATGGATTTGCAGTAGTTGTCCACATAAGACCATACATGGCAGCGACGGAATTCTGCGGCTGGCTGGGAGGGCAGGCTGTTCCAGTCCGGCCAAAGAACCGGCTCGGAGATGGTCTGTGCCAATAACAGCTGATCCACGCAGAGGGTAAACTGCTGTTCCTGAAGGTACAGTGGCTTCCTGGAAGCATCGGAGGGGGTGATGGTCACCAGGAAACCGTGGGTATGGGTGGCCTCATCGTATCCCAGGGACTGGTATTGATAGAAAGTTTCCTGGGTCTCATCCGGTTTATCCGCATGGTAGCTGTGATAGAAATCCACGCCCTGGGACAGGCGGTTTAAGCCGCTGGTGTCTTCCAGGGTCAGATAGGCAGTGAGGGAGCCTTTTTCCACAGAGGCATACTGTACGGTGAGGGTGATGCCCTGGCTGGTGGAAGTCAGCTGAATTGGACGCACGGCGCCTGCCACATCTTCCGGAATAGGGTGGAAAAAGTGTCCGTAGGCGCTGACGGCAGCGGTGGACATCATTTCCATACTGATGAAACAGGCGGGTCAGCTCTTCGGTGGTCATGGCCGCACTTCCTTTCCGGGTTTTTAGCTGAAAAAGCCATACCGGCTATTTTCCGGCAACCCTTATATGGTTTCACTGATATAACGATCGGGAAGTATATTTTATCACAGAAGCACAAAATTAATTGGGAAATTTCTGCGAAAATTTTTCGGTAGATTTTTTCATTCTATTTTTGCCTGCAAATTTGGTTGCATTCCATAGGTCATGGTTGTTATAATAAACGTATTGCAGAATTTTACTCCCGGTTTATCCGGTTTAAGCGCTTGACAACAGGAGCTTGCGTATTTGGCAAAATCTTACTTCCGGCTTGTCCGGGTCAGGCTGTAAAACTGCAAAATGATAACTTTATTTACTGTGGTTAGAGGTGACGAAATTGAACCGGAATAAAAATGCGTTTGCGGGCGGAATACGGGACGGAATTCCTATTGCACTGGGCTATTTTGCGGTGGCTTTCTCGCTAGGCATTGTGGCGAAGAAGGCGGGGCTGAATCCTTTTCAGGGATTTTTGTCCAGTATCCTGAACCACGCTTCGGCGGGAGAGTATGCGGAATTTACGGTGATTATGGCAAATGCCCCCTATTTTGAGATGGCCTTTGTTATCCTGGTCACAAATATACGGTATCTTCTCATGAGCTGTGCGTTGAGCCAGAAATTTGATCCCGGCACGGCCCTGGGGCACCGGCTTCTGGTGGGTTTCGGTATTACGGATGAGATTTTCGGCATATCGGTGGGCAAGCCGGGAATCCTGAACCCATATTACAGCTACGGCGCCATGGCCATAGCCCTGCCCGGCTGGGCGTTGGGAACCGCCATGGGGGTGGTGGCGGGCAATGTGCTGCCGGTTTCCGTGGTCAGCGCTTTGAGCGTGGCATTGTACGGCATGTTTGTGGCCATTATCATTCCTGCGGCGAAAACCAGCAAGGTGGTGGGCGGGGTAATCCTGGCCAGTTTCCTGGCTAGTTTCGCGGCATCCAGGATCCCTGCGCTTGACGGCCTGTCCGACAGTATGAAGATCAGTCTCCTTACCGTGGGAATCGCGGGAGCGGCGGCGCTGCTGTTTCCGCTGAAGGATGACGCGGGTAAGGGAGAAGGACCTGCGGAGGAAGCAGACCGTAGAAATGAGTCGGCGGAGGAACCAGGGGATCCCCCAAAGGTGCCGGAGCAGGTGGAATCCCGAAACGAATCCAAAGTGTAAGCCCGGTATGACAGAGCGGTTGACCCTGGTTGCAGAGAAGGAGGCAGCGGAAAATGACACATAACATTTATTTTTACATACTGACAGCGGCGGCAGTATCTTTTCTGATACGTGTTTTGCCGTTAACATTAATACGGAAAAAAATAAAAAACACATTTATCCGTTCTTTCCTATACTATGTGCCCTATGTGACGCTTGCAGTAATGACGTTTCCGGCGATCATTTCGGCGCCCCAGGTTCCCCTGGCGGGAATCCTGGCATTGATCGTGGGCGTTGCGGCGGCCTGGAAAGGCGTAAACATGGTGGGAATCGCGGCGCTGTGCTGCGGGGTGGTGTTTGTGGCTGAGACAGTGGCGGGATTTTTGCTTTGAATTTCCATGTGTCGAATGAGAAAATCGTGAAATGAGATGAAGTGAAAATGCAAAAGGGAAACGGAAGAGCATTATAGGAGCAGGAGGGACAAAATGGAAGGAATAAAAGCATTTACCATCATGATGAAAGACATCGAGGTGATGAAGGTGGATTTCAGCACCCTGCGGTATGAAGTGCTGCAGGAGTCATACATCCCTTACCCCATCAGGGGAAAACTGCGTAAGATCACGGATCCCCGGGATATAAGAACCTCCTACGACATAACGCAGTCCATGATTGCGGCCCGGAAGAACGAGGAGGCAATCGTGAGCTGGCTGGCCAACAGGGTATTGCTTCTGAGCAGGGCGAACGCCAAATGGATTTACAATATGTGCCATTTCGAACAGGTCGGCACGGACGAGCAACGGATGAAAATAGCCATGGCATGCCGCGGCGTCTCCGTACTGGATCCCTACTGGCTGAAATTTGAGGAGGATGGCGGCTTATGCTGGAGCCAGGTGGATGTAAAGCAGAATCCCCTCAATGAGATCGTAGCCCAGGTGGCGCTGCACGGGAAGTCCCTGACCCTCCAGGGCTCGCTGCTCACTCCCGAACTGACCACCAACGGAGCCTATGCAAAGGCATGGAGGCGGCACGACGACTCCCGGCTGTGGCTCTATAAACTGGGAGCCAACGGCAATACGGAATCCCGGATAGAAGTCATGTGCTCCAATCTTCTGGATAAAATGAATGTGGAGCATGTCCGCTATGAAGCCGGGGAAGATGAGGGGAAATATGTCTGTATGTGTCCCTGCATGACAGAAGAAAGCAAAGCCATTTTAACCGGAATGGAATTTATCTCTTACTGCAATGTAAACGGGATGGATCCGGATGCGGAGATGTTCCGGATCGACGGGGAAAGCATATACAGGATGTGGATCGTGGATTTCCTCATCAGCAACCGTGACCGGCACGGGCAGAATTGGGGATTTTTCTATGACACGGAGTCCATGGAGATTCTGGGATGCCACCCGCTCTTTGACCATAATAATGCCTTTGACATTGATTTTATGCGGGATATGGACGCTCCCTACCAGTTTGGGGAGATGACCATCCGGCAGGCCGCCAGGAAGGCCATGGAGCAGGTGGACTTTCACTTTACGGTACCTGTGGGCAGGGAGGATTTTATTACAGAGAGACAGTACAAGAGTTTTCGGAAACGGGCGGAATATCTGGGGCTGTGGGTGGAAGGGTGAGTAGATCTAACAGTTCAATCCCAAAGTATTCCGGATAAATTCCGGACAAATTTAAAATTCCGTATTGACAATGGCATATCAGCCTGTTACAATAGGAGACATGTGAACTCCTGTGATTTCACAGAAGAATAGAATATTTATATAGTTTGACTGACAAGCGGATGTAGCAAGTATTATTGAGGAGAGCAAAATGAGTATCGCAGGGGGTACTCTGCCCTCTTGAAGGTACTGTACATCGGCTTTTTTGTTGTGCCGGTGCATTCCCCCAGGGGAAGACTCGCTCCTTGACAACTTAATCGCGGTCTCTGTCGGTCGGAGAAGCACCGCCATGACCTGCAAAATCATGACATGATTTTGCAGCAAGCGTGCCAAGGGCAAACCGCTTAGACTGCGACGCGAAATGTAATACAAACCGCAGTATATACCTTCTGCCACTGTCATTTGTCCTGCCGCCGGACTCATGGAAAGCGTTATAAACGGATGGCAAATCAGGCTCCTCGTGAGTGTACGCTGCGGCGCTGAAACTTATCACTTGTTTCTATGATGAAAGTTTATATGATGAAAGGAGCGGCACAGCCTATGTCAAACTATATATTGAAACCGGAACACAAGGAAATTGCGAATATCACATCGCTGACTGCAGAAGCCCAAAACGGGTATTATCTGTCGGAAAGAGCTTCCAGGGCAGTGGGGAGATTCATGCGGACAGCATCGCTGCTTCCGGGGAACGGATTCCTTGGATGGCAGATGAATTCTGACAAAGAAGGAAAACTTCATACATTTGCTTTCTCAAGCGAAGATGTTGGGATGACATCCAATGACTTTGGGTGGATTTTTCAGAAATGTGAGTGCACCGAAACGGAGAAGACGGATTCCTTTGAGGATCTGCACAGGGATTTCCATAAAGTATATGTCCTGCAGCATATGCCGGGGATTTCCGATGAACTTCAGACTTTTGGGAATCAGCATCTGCCCTCTGAGGACACGGATTATCTCCGGGATGTGGTCAGGACCGTAAAGGAGTCCGGGGGCGTCATCCGGATTATGGCGGAAACCGGCCATGACGGTCAGGGCATGATACTGCTGCGTCTGGCGGAGGAGATGACCATTAGGATGCGCACCATGCTTTCCCTGGCATTTCCGGATACCGTTATGGCGCAGGTGTCCATGGCGGACGGAAATACGGATTTCAGGCTTCCGGAAAAGTACCTGATGGAAAGCATGAGAAGGCTGTTGGAGGTCTATATTCTTGAGGAGTTCTCCGTGGATTCCGAGGATTCTGCTTACAGATTCCCCTGTGGGGATGACGAGGATTTTGAATGTGACTACGATCTGGATGAATATGATATGGAAAATCCATCAGCAGGCAGCCCGTCTGAATCCGGAGGGAAATCCGACGGCGGGAAGGCCCCTGACAGGGACCGGGAGCTTGACAAGCTCTCCATCGATGAACTTGAGCTGAGCGTGCGCACCTATAACTGCCTGAAGCGGGCCGGAATCCACACCGTGGAAGATCTCCGGAAAATGAGCCGGGAGGATCTGGCGAAGGTCCGGAATCTTGGCCGGAAAAGCACGGAAGAGGTCATAGATAAGCTTGCGTCAATGGGGCTGGTTCTTCCGGGGGAACAGGCGCCGCCCGGCAGCTCCGACATGCTGACCCGGCTGATCGGCCTGAAGGAGGTGAAGGAGCAGATCAGGAAAATAGCGGCGTTCGCCAGGATGAGGAAGGACATGGAGGCCCTGGGCAGGGCATCCGTCCCGGTGGCGCTGAACATGGAGTTCGTGGGGAACCCCGGTACGGCGAAGACCACCGTGGCCAGGATCCTGGCCGGAATCTTCCAGGAGATCGGAATCCTTTCCAGCAGCCAGATCGTGGAG
>CAJTSY010000181.1 GCA_910578995.1 uncultured Acetatifactor sp. | reverse complement strand
TACTGTGGAAAAGGGAGGGTACTGGCATGCAACGTAGGCGGAGCCCTCCTTGTGCAGGTACCTGTGCAGGGCGTCGTTCACGTTTTCCGCATATCCCTTTTGGACCAAAAGCCTGGCTATATTTAAACGGGTTATGGTGCTGCCGGGGGACCGTGCTTCCAGTTCTTCATACTCGATGGGAATCCCAACTGCGCCAAGAGCACGTAAAATAGCCCGGTTGTGCTCTGTACGCAGGGCTTTCAGTGTCTCCATGTAGTCGCTGAGGGCGTTGGGGACAAAGGAATATCCTAAAACATGAATGTTGATCTCTTTATTATCCATGTGGCAGCGGGAATTAATCTCCACTCCGTCCACAAAGCGGATTCCCAGGGCTGCCGCCTGCATCCGCGCCTCCTCCAGGCCTGATATGGTATCATGGTCTGTAAGAGAGATGGCTGACAGTCCTGTTTCCTTTGCGTGTCTTACGATTTCGGCCGGTGTATTGGTGCCGTCGGAATAGGTGGAGTGGGTGTGCAGGTCTATGTATCTTCCGGGGACATCCGCTTGTTTGTCATCTGGTGTTTCTTTCATATAAAAAACTTCCTTACCTTCCTGGTTCCGCAACTCCCCTCCCAAGCCCCCTGATTCTGGGAGATTTTCCTGCCGCTGGCGCAGCAGTAAACCCTCCCAGGGCTTGATCGGTCCGTTGCTGTTTTTCATAGCGCATTTGACACTACCCCTTTCTATACCTTTCTATGCCTTCGCTTTACAATCTGCCTGAGCTCTTATGTCAATGCCAAGCTCCGCGCATTTCCGGACGGCAAGGTCATGGTCCTGCAAAGCTGCCTTCTGATACCAGAATTCTGCCTGTTTCCTATCCTGTTCCACACCAATGGCTTCTTCGTAGAACCAGGCAAGGTTATATTGACCGTCACGGTCACCGTGCTCCGCAGCCCGGCGCGTCCAATAGACAGCTTTTTTCAGGTCTTTTTTTACTCCCAGATCCTCATAGTAGAAATATCCCACCTGGCATTCCGCAAGAGGATAGCCCTGTCCGGCAAGGGCCAAATGTCCCTGGAAACATTTTTCATATTGCTGTGTGTTAAAATATTTCTCAATCAACTCATTACAGATTGCAAGCTCTTTACAGGGTTTATAGTAGGAATCTGACATTGTGTGCTCCTTTTTTAATTGGGAATTGTGGGGAAATAACGGATATTGCTTCCTTGGCATATCCGTTCGTTTCTGTTTTCGCCCGGGTTTTGCGCGGCAGCGCATTTCCCTGTCATTCAGTATAGCACGGGAGAGGCGGAGATTCAATCTAAAATTCATTGTAAAGCGTTCTATTCTATGCTAGAATCAAATACAGAATCCGGATCATGGAATCTGTCCGTGGATTCTATAGTGGAAGCAATCAGAATTTCGGAGCCATATGCGAAGCCACAACAAATAAGCGATAGTGGTTAAGAGACCGCAGGGAGGTATAAAATGGACGCGTTTTCCAGGCTTGCGCCGTTCATCCAGGATTTTATCTATCAGAATAAGTGGGAGGAGCTTCGGGGTATACAGGTGGCGGCCTGCGATGTGGTTTTCGACAGCGACGACAATCTGCTGCTGTCCTCGGGCACGGCTTCGGGCAAGACGGAGGCGGCCTTTCTCCCCGTGCTCACGGAGCTGTACAACCATCCGTCCGCCTCTGTGGGGGTGGTGTACATTTCCCCGCTGAAGGCATTGATCAATGACCAGTTCAAGCGCCTGGAGCTGTTGCTCTTAGACTCCAATATCCCGGTGACCAAATGGCACGGGGACGCCTCCATGGACAGGAAGGAAAAGCTGATGAAGCAGCCCGAGGGTATCCTTCAGATTACGCCGGAATCCCTGGAGAGCCTGCTGACCAACCGCCGGGGGAGCTGTTTGTCCCTGTTTTCGGATCTGCGTTTTGTTATTATCGACGAAGTGCATTATTTCATGCGGGACGTGCGGGGACTGCAGCTTTTGTGCGTGTTGGAGCGGCTGAAAAACCTAACCGGGGTGAATCCCAGGCGCATCGGCCTGTCCGCAACCCTGGGGGATGTGTCCCTGGCGCAGAACTGGCTGAACACCGGAAGCGGCAGGCGGTGCGCGGCCCCCATTGTGAACGAGGGGAAAAAGCGGGTGCGGCTGCACATCGAGCGCTTTGTGAATTACGCGGACAGGCGGGATATGGTGGAGCGGGACGGCAGCCTGAATGTGGTGGATGTGGATACCGGAGGCGACATTGGCGACAGGGAGCATTACGAGTACCTGTTCCGCCAGACCCTGGACAAGAAGACCATCATTTTCGCCAACAGCCGGGAGGAAATCGAGCAGATTATGGCCCATCTGCACGAAATTGCGTTAAAACACAAGGCTCCGGACGTATACCGCGTCCATCACGGTAATGTGTCCGCCCTGCTTCGGGAGAACACGGAGGAGGAGATGAAGTCCGCGGAGGAGAAAATCGTCACCGGCGCCACCGTGACCCTGGAACTGGGCATCGACATCGGCTCCCTGGACCAGGCAGTGCAGGTGGGGGCGCCCCTGAATGTGTCCAGTTTTGCTCAGAGACTGGGGCGGTGCGGGCGGCGGGGACAGATTCCGCAGCTGCTGTTTACCTTTGTGGAGAGCCTGAAAATCAATACTTCGGATGTGCTCGGCCCCATCAACTGGGAATTTATCCGCACCATCGCCATTGTGGAGCTGTACCTGCTGGAGCACTGGATTGAACCCATCCCGCCCAGGCACCATCCCTACAACCTTCTGTACCACCAGACTTTAAGCTGCCTGAAAAGCAACGGGGAGATGTCTCCGGCTTCCCTGGCAGGCGCGGTGTTAAGCCTGGGTTGTTTCCGCAAGATTTCCCAGGAGGATTATAAGAAGCTCCTGCTCCACCTGGTGGACATTGAGCAGCTGGAACGCACGGAGCACAACGGCCTGACGGTGGGCCGGGCCGGTGAGAAGATCATCAACAGCCACAAGTTCCTGACGGTTTTCGAATCGCCGGAATATCTTCTGGTGAAGGATGAGAACCGCACCATCGGCACGGTGGACAAGCCCTATCCCGTGGGCACCCGCTTTGCCCTGGCAGGGCTGTCCTGGGAGACCGTGGATATCAATGTGAAGTCCAAGGTGCTCTTTGTGAAGCAGGTGCCGGGCATCTCCGCGGTGGACTGGGATATGGATTTCGAGATTGACCTGCACACCAGACTGGTGCGCAAGGTCCGCAGCGTGATGCAGCAGGATGACCCCTATCTGTATTTAAGCGAACGCTGTCAGGAGAGGCTGACGGAAATCCGTTACATCGCTAGGAACAGCGGCATCCTGGAAAACCTGGTCACGGCCCTTTCCGAGAGAAAATACGCGGTGTTTCCCTGGATCGGCACCAGGCAGCTTGTGACGCTTCACTTTCTTCTGCTCCAGAGAGGCATCAGCAATAAAATGCCCTGGAGCACCAGTCTGTACCTGGAGGTGGTTTACAGCGGCAGCGGGGAGGAACTGGAAGCCATCATTCTGGATATCCTGCGCTCGGAGCCGGATTTGTACAGCCTTCCTTTGCCGGACAAGGTGCAGGTGAAGGGGAAGTACAATGAGTTCGTGCCATTCGGCCTGCTGCGGAAGCAGTTTATTGAGGATTATCTGGATTTTGGGGGATTACGGAGAGATATGACGGAAATGTAGGGGATAGATGGTACGATGCTTATATGAAAGCCGGGGCCGCCGGAAAACGGGGTGGAGTCACCCCAATATCAGAAAGAGACGCAAACAGCTGCCCACCCGACAGATACTGTGGCGTATAGGAAGCCGCAGTTATGTGCCGGGTGTGACAAGAGTGTCGTTTTCCAACAGTCCCGGGCCGGAACTTATCCAAAATGCACAAAAATGCCGCGCTGAACGTCAGCTTAAACGGAACTTGTGTACCAGATTATTCATAAGCAGGGACTGCTCCGACAGTTCCTGGGATGTGGCAGCGCTTTCTACCGATGTAGAGGAGGTGCTCTGAACCACGGAGGATATCTGGTCAATGCCGTCCGTGATCTGGGAGATGGAAGCGGTCTGAATCTCGACTGCCTCTACCATGGCGTTCATTTTGATGGTGACATTTCCGGCAATGGAATTGGTCTTGTCCAGGGAGTCCGTCACCATGCCCATCAGATGCTCGCCTTCTGTGACGGCGGAAATGGATCTCTCAATCAATTCCTTGGTAGCCTTGGCCGCCTCATCGGATTTGGAGGCAAGGCTGCGTACCTCTTCCGCAACTACCGCAAAGCCTTTGCCCGCACTGCCTGCCCGACTGGCCTCCACAGCGGCATTCAACGCCAAAATATTGGTCTGGAAAGCAATATTTTCGATGGTGTCGATAATCTTGCGGATCTTTATGGAAGAACTGGAAATCTTCTCCATGGCTGTGCTTAATTCTTTGACATAATCCACGCTGACTTCAAGCTGTGCGCCTGCCTGGGCTACATATTGTCCGGCTTCCACGGCAACTGCCGCGGTCTGCTGGGCATTATCCGCAATGCTTGCGGCAGTGGCGGACAGTTCGCCGATGGCGCTGGCCTGCTCCGTGGCGCCCTGGCTCAAAGCCTGCGCCCCGTTGGATACGTTTGCGGCGCTGGATGCCACTGTTCCGGCGGACTGGCTCATTTGATAAAGCGTGTCCTTAAGGGAACCATGAATTGCCTTGATAGACTGCTCGATTGTCACAAAATCACCCCAGTAGGTACGGGTCATATTTTCGCGGAAATCGCCCTCTGCCATCCTGCCCAGGTGATGGGAGGCATCCTGAACGACATCATTCAGACGCAGGATGGTAGTGTTTAAGGCGTTTGTCAGCTTTGCGGTTTCATCGCGGGAGGATACCACAGGGGTGGGTGTCTGCAGATCGCCATCGGACAGATTCTCCAACCGTGAAACGCAGGAACGGATGGGGCCGGAGATGGAATGTCCCACCAGGACTGCTATGGGGAAGGTTGCAATCACCACCAGAACCACCACCAGAACCGTCAACAGGATGCTTCGATCCAGAGAGGATTTGAATTCTCGCTGACTGGTCTCAATGGCAATGCTCCACTGCTGATTCCCGCCGATGGGGGCGAATCCTACAAATTTATTGTCCCCGTAAAAATTGTATGTGCCGAAGCCGGTTTCTCCCTCAAGCATGCGTTGGTTTACAGCGGCCACGTCTGCCACATCAGGATTGGTTTTGGCGGTTTCAATCATATTGGAACCTTCCTCAACCACGGAAAGATCTCTGTGTCCGATGACATTGCCTCTGTGATCCAGTACATAGGCCACGCCGTTGCTGCCCATAGCAAGGTTGATTACAATGTCCGACAGAAAATCGGCGCTGATTCCGCCATAGACTATGCCGTCAAATCGGCCGTCGGTGATAATGGGAACCTCCAACAGAAAGATCAGCTGTTCGCCGTCATTCATGATGTCGGAAATATAAGGCGCCATAGTTGCCCTGCATTGCTGGAAATAATCTTCCTCGCCGTAGTTGTAGCCGGTGGACGAAAAACCGGAGGCATCTATTTTGCCGGTGTAGAGGAAACCGTTACGCTGTGCGATATCCTCTCTTACCGGAACCAATTCCGGCGCGGTGGGGTCGGACTCTCTGAAAATATCAGAAGAGGCGGCTTCCTGGAGGGCTGTCCAGTAGTTTCCCATCCGCCATTCCACAGCATCTGCCGCCATCTGTGTGGCAGGCCCCAGTGTCTTTGTCATCACATCATCAATTCCGCTGGCGTTTAAAAAGGCCGTGATCACACCAATCAGCACTGCGCTGACCAATACTGCCGAAAGCATACTGACTTGGATTTTTGATTTGATTGACTTCATAACTGCTATATTCCTTTCGGTTGACGGTATTTTAGACAAAATAGAACGGCCAAGCAGTAAAGTGGCCGGAATCTATTTTTTGCATATGTTATATAATAACATTATCTGCTTAGAAATTCAATATGCGTTTTTTTATGCTTTTTATCGGATGCACACAAAACGGGCAGGCGCAGCCTGTTTTGGTG
>CAJTSY010000180.1 GCA_910578995.1 uncultured Acetatifactor sp. | reverse complement strand
TAAAAGAAAAATGGTGCGCCCGTCTGATGGGGCTGTCCTTAAAGAATGTCTCCCTCCGCATGATTTGTGACGGCAGGGAAGTATATGAGGGCTTTGGGGAGATGCTTTTTACCCATTTCGGCGTCAGCGGCCCCCTTGTTTTATCCGCCAGCAGTTTTTATGGCGTAATCGGCGGGAAGGGAAAGAAAAAAGTAAGGGGATACGGAGAAACGGAAGCGGACACAAAGCTTTACATCGACTTAAAGCCTGCCCTTGACCTGGAACAGCTGGACCGCCGCCTGCTGCGGGATTTTGAGGCAAATAAGGGAAAGCAGTTCAAAAATGCCCTGGGAGGGCTCTTTCCTGCCAGTCTGGTTCCCGTGATGGTGGAACTCTCCGGCATCCATCCGGAAAGAAAAGTCAACGAGGTTACCCGGGAAGAGCGCAGAAGCTTCGCCGCCCTGATTAAGAACCTTCCGCTGACAGTCATGGGGGTGAGAGGCTTTGAAGAGGCCATCATTACCCGGGGAGGGGTGTCGGTAAGGGAGGTCAATCCCTCCACCATGGAGTCCAAAAAGGTGAAAGGACTGTATTTTGCGGGGGAAGTCCTGGATGTGGACGCCCTGACCGGGGGATACAATCTGCAGATCGCCTGGTCCACGGGACACCTGGCGGGCAGCTCCCAGTAAGCGGATGCTGCCAGGAACTGCCGGGATTCCTTACCAGGATAATATGACCCACCATCATCCTGAATTGGAGACAGACCGATAAAAGCAATATAGAAAAAAGTATAAAACAGGGGGAAGCGCCACATATGGGAATCAGAGCTACACACCGTGTAACAGACAGCGGCAGCCAGACAACAACCGGGGAAGAGGAAAACTGTTATAAGGAAATCCAGTCAATATTCCAACGATTATCAGAAGAGTCAGCCTCTTGTTTTCAGGATGCCAAGTGTGCCATAGTGTTTAGGAATGTATACAAAGCGGTTTTTATGGCCATGGCGAAGGAAAGGAAGGGAACTTCGTCAAAGGACATCAGGCAGGGAGAAAGATTTGACAAGGAGGATATGGAAAATGAGCTTTAATGTAGCAATCGACGGCCCTGCAGGGGCGGGAAAAAGCACCGTGGCCAAGGCGGTGGCGAAGGAGATGGGTCTCATCTATGTGGACACCGGCGCGATGTACCGCGCCATGGCGCTGTACATGCTGCGGGAGGGTGTGGATTTACGGGATACGGCAAAGATAGCCGAAAAGTCCACCCGGGCGGACATCACCATACGCTATGAGGACGGCGTTCAGGTGGTCTTCCTCAACGGGGAAAACGTAAACGCGTACATTCGTACAGAGGAAGTGGGGGAAGCCGCCTCCGTCACAAGCCCGGTTCCCCAGGTGCGGGAAAATATGGTCAGGCTCCAGAAAGCCCTTGCCGCCGGCAGCGACTGCATCATGGACGGACGGGACATCGGCACCTGTGTGCTTCCGAAGGCGCAGTTAAAAATTTACCTTACCGCCAGCAGCGACGTGCGGGCGAAGCGCAGATACGACGAGCTGACAGCCAGGGGAGAAAGCTGCGATCTGCAGCAGATCAAGGCGGACATCGAGGACCGGGATTACCGCGACATGCACCGGGAGATGTCTCCTTTAAAACAGGCGGAGGATGCCGTGCTGGTGGATACATCCCATATGTCCCAGGAGGAAGTCATATCGGAAATCAAGAATCTCTGCAGTCAGGCCAGGGAAAAATAAGAAGGGCGGAGGGCAGGTACATTATGGGAGAAAACCGTTCCATGGAAGAAAAACATTTCACGAAAGAAAACCATTCCATGGAAGTAAAACTTGCGGAGCACATCGGTTTCTGCTTTGGCGTGAAGCGGGCGGTGGATACCGTGTATGAACAGATAAAAAACGGGAAAACTATTTATACCTATGGTCCGATTGTAAATAATGAAGAAGTGGTGAAGGATCTGGAGGCGAAGGGAGTCCGGGTACTGGAGACGAAGGAAGAGCTTCTGGAACTGGCCGGGGCCGGGCGGGATGCAGGCATTGGAACAAAGGCTTCCGCGCCAGGGGACGCGGAGGCTGCTTCCGGACATGCCGCCGACGGAATCGCAGGAGCATCCAACCCTGATGGCACTGGGGCAGGTCGCGGAAGCGGAACAGACGGAAGCGCCGCAGCCCCCGCTAGCGTCATCATCCGTGCCCACGGTGTCCCGGAGGAAATCTACGCCATTCTGCAGGAGAAGCATCTGCAGTGCATCGATGCCACCTGCCCCTTTGTGAGGCGGATCCAGAAGAAGGCGGAGGAGGAGAGCCGCAAGGGCAGGCACATTGTCATCGTGGGAAATGCGGGCCATCCGGAGGTGGAAGGCATCATAGGGTGGTGCAAAGGGCCTGTCACAGTCATCAAAAATGAGGAAGAAGCCAGGAAATTCCGACTTTCCCGGGATAAAGAGATATGCGTGGTTGCCCAAACGACATTTAACTACAATAATTTTCAGAGTATAGTTGAAATTTTGGAAGAAAAAGGTTATAATGATAATGTTGTAAATACTATCTGTAACGCTACGGAAGAGCGGCAGCGCTCGGCAAGGGCGCTTGCGGCGGAGGCTGACGTAATGATTGTGATAGGCGGTAAGCATAGCTCCAATACCAGGAGATTGTACGAGATCTGCAGCGAGGAGTGTGCGCATACCTATTTTATACAGACACTCGAGGACCTGTGTTTAGAATTGCCTAAAACTGCTCGACTGGTGGGTATTACAGCGGGGGCTTCCACCCCAAACAAATTAATTGAGGAGGTTCAAAATTATGTCAGAATTAACTTTTGAACAGATGTTGGAAGACACAATCAAGACAATACACTCAGGAGACGTGGTCGAAGGCACAGTCATCGATGTGAAAGCAGATGAGATTGTATTGAATATCGGATACAAATCCGATGGTATCCTGACGAAGAACGAGTATACCAATGATTCCAGCGTGGACCTTACAGCAGTTGTTAAGCCCGGGGATGTCATGGAAGTGAAGATCCTGAAGGTGAATGACGGCGAGGGACAGGTTGTGCTGACCTACAAGCGCCTGGCTGCTGACAGGGGCAACAAGAGAATTGAAGAAGCGTACAACAACAGGGAAGTCCTGAAAGCCACAGTTGTTCAGGTGCTGGAAGGCGGCTTAAGCGTTATCGTGGAGGAAGTGAGGGTATTCATTCCGGCAAGCCTTGTGGCCGATACCTATGAGAAGGATCTGAACAAGTATATGGGGCGTGAGATTGAATTTGTGATCAGCGAGTACAATCCCAAGAGGAGGCGCTATATCGGAGACCGCAGACAGCTCATTGTGGCTCGTAAGGCGGAGATGCAGAGAGAGCTGTTTGAGAGGATACACGAGGGAGATATCGTGGAAGGCGTAGTCAAGAACGTGACGGATTTCGGAGCCTTCGTGGATCTGGGCGGAGCGGACGGACTTCTTCATATCTCGGAGATGTCCTGGGGCCATGTGGAGCATCCCAGGAAAGTATTCAAGGTCGGCGATAAGCTGAATGTGCTGATCAAGGAGATCAACGGGAGTAAGGTTGCCCTTTCGCTGAAGTTTGAGGATGAGAATCCCTGGAGGGACGCAGCTGAGAAGTATGCTATAGGCAACATTGTAAAAGGCAGGGTTGCCAGGATGACGGATTTTGGCGCGTTTATTGAGTTGGAGCCCGGAGTGGACGCGCTGCTTCATGTGTCACAGATTTCCAGGGAGCATGTGGAGAAGCCTGCGGATGTACTGCATATAGGTGAGGAGATCACTGCAAAGATCGTTGACTTCAACGAGGTTGACAAGAAGATTTCCCTGAGCATAAAGGCGATGGCGCTTTCTGCGGCAGCACAGGATGACGCGGAGGGGATGCCGGTGGACGAGAATGCCTGAAAATAACAGGATGGGTGGCCATGGTATTTGATTACGGGTTCTTGAAGAGGGAAGTACTGGCCCTGACAGGGATTGATTTGAACTGTTATCAGGAAAAACAGATGAAACGCCGGATTGACTACCTGATTTCTAAAAACAGGGTGGAAGGGTACGACAAATATGTAGTCTGTCTGAAAACAGACCGGAAAATGCTTGAAGAATTCGTCAACTATATTACCATCAATGTATCCGAATTTTACAGGGATCTGTCCCAGTGGAAGGTGATGGAGGAAAAGGCGCTCCCAGAATTGATCGGCAGGTTTGGGAAACGTTTAAAAATCTGGAGCGCTGCCTGTTCCACGGGAGATGAGCCCTATTCTCTGGTGATGGCCCTGTCGAGGCATCTGCCCCTGGGCAGCATCAGGATATATGCCACCGACTTGGATCGGCAGGTGATTGCGAAGGCAAGGGAGGGAATTTATCCCGAGAAAAGCCTGGCTTCCGTACCGGCGGATCTGCGGAGGCGCTATTTCCGGCAGACCGGGGACTCCTACAGGATTGCGGATGAGATCAAAGCCTGTGTGGAGTTTCGGGAGCACAATCTGCTGAAGGATACATATCCGGCGGACTGTCACCTGATTGTGTGCCGTAATGTGCTGATATACTTTACGGAAGAAACGAAGGATACTATTTTCCGGAAATTTTTCCGGGTTCTCTCACCGGGCGGGATTTTGTTTATCGGAAGCTCCGAGCAGATCATGAACCACATGGAGATAGGGTATCTGAGAAAAAATGCTTTTTTCTACCAGAAGCCATAGGACATGACGAAAAAGCAGAAAAACAAGCGGCTGTCGGAGAAATCGCGGACAACCGCTTGTTTAGGTGCTTTTGTATAATTGCCCTCCGGGAAACCGCGGCAGTTGTTTGTTCATATCTTTCGGTTGAACTATGGCGTTTTTCCATACAGGTCTTTCGTTTCAGCCGCGGCAGCTTCCACTTGCAGGTCTTTGGTTTCAGTAGGAAGCTGCAATCATGTTGAGGATATGGGAAGCATAGGCGGCAAATGCTGCCCGGTCTTTTTTCAGCTCATCCGTAAGTTCGAAGAAGAGGTCCTGGCTTTTGTAGTCACGCTTGTAAAAGGGGGTAAAAAGGTAATCCCACTGGGGCAGGTAACTGGCGGTCTTGCGTGTGTAGCAGTTGGCGGCCGAGGCCGGAAGCCGGTAGGCCTTATCCACGAATCCCGCCACTGACTTGTGGAGGGCCACATCTTCCGTTGGAAGATAGTAATAGTCATGGTAATTGGAGTAAAAATACTTCAGCTCTTCCTCATAAATCGGAATCTTCAGGGAACAGTCCGTCCCGCTTCCACGGAACAGGCACTGGCCGGCGCCTGCGGACACGGGTCTGGGGAGGGGCGTTTCAGGCCGGAAGAAGAGGAGCAGTTCCCTGCGGCGTTTTCCGTTTACATCCCTGTAGTAATTCGCCTGGACCTTCCTGGCAGTGACGGGCCGGTTGAACAGATCGTGGTAGGCCAGGATGGGCAGGGTCTCCAACATTCCCTTGAGATCGTCCGCATTGTGGAGGAACAGGGCTTTCTCTGAGAATTCCGACAGGTTTTTTACATATTCCTGGTAAATGCCGATGAGCTCGCTGCCGGAAAACACATCCTTGCGGTTCACGCCAAGAAACTGTTCCAGGGTTTTCTGCTTGCAGTTGGAAAGTTTCAGAAAATATTTATAGGGCGCCATCCTTCTGTAAAGGTCAAGTCCCTGGTATTCATGGAAATCGTAGGGCAGGGAAAGCTGCGCGCATTTCTGCGTGATGTAGGGCAGGTCAAAGTTATTGCCGTTAAAATGAATCAGGCAGCGGTAGTGCCCTGCAAAATCAAAAAAGGCTTTCAGGATCTGGGCCTCCTGGTCATGGTTTTCCGCCATCCACTGTATCGTATGCCATTTTTCCTCCTGATAATAGGCGCATCCGATGAGGTACAGATGGGAGGATCTGGCGGTGAAGCCTGTGGTCTCGATATCGAGAAACAGAATCTGCTCCAGGGATCCAAACCTTTCGAGCGGGTAAGATATGGAAAAGTTTTCCAGGGTTTCCTTACAAATTCGCATGGCAGCCTCCATCTTTTTATTTTAAGTCCGTCTTGTCCTGCCAAAAGTTTGACTCAATGTACTTTCATATTATATCATAAAATTAAAATTTCCAGTAGTATTTTTGTAAAAAAAATAGTATAT
>CAJTSY010000179.1:2530-6183 GCA_910578995.1 uncultured Acetatifactor sp. | reverse complement strand
CCATTTCCTACTCGGAAAAAGAGGAAAGGGCCTATCAGGGCAAAAGCAAATGGGGGCCTGTATATATTTTCGCCTTTTTTATTGCCTGTGCTGAAATGTGGTTCGTCTGCAGGAGCGGGCATGCAACCATAGGGATGACCGTGGAAGTCATCCTGGCGGCAATCTTCGGAATCTACTTCTGCTTCCTTGCAAAGACAAAATTGCCGGTCTATTATGACGAAAACCGCATCTGCTTATATACGGACGGGCTGTTTGAAATGAATTTGCCCGGCCTCTCCCTCAACAACGGCAACTGGACAAAAATACTGAATGTAGGCCGCATCTGGTCCATAACCTTGATGCTGTCCTACCCGCTCGTCAGCTATGCGGAAACCTTACTGCTCGCCGGTATCCGGCTCCAGATTACGGACCTGGTTCTCGCCCTGGTTTTGATGTTGGGAGGCTTCTTTCTTCCGATCTATATTGTAGCGAAAAAATGAGCAGGTTGATTTCCGGCGGGATAAATCCCGCCTTTTTTGTCTTCAGTTCTCCATGTTCTCATAATGCCCCTTACAGGATACAATCTCTATCACATCACCGCGAATCCGATATACCAACCGGTTTACCTCATCAATCCTACGGCTCCAAAACCCACTCATATCTCCCTTTAAGGGTTCTGGTTTCCCTATACCTTCAAAATATCCTCTTTCTATATCTTTCAGCAAATTATTAACACGTTTTAATGTCTTCTTATCCTGTGTCTGCCAATAGCTATAATCCTGCCACTCCTCATCAAACCAAACCTTTTTCATTCATCTGCCTCGATTAGTTCGTGCTCAATACCTTTGCCGGCATTCAGAGCTTCTACACCTCTGCGCAAATGTGCCTGATTGCTTTCAGTGTAAAACGGGTCAACCGATACTTCAAATGGAATCCTTTTTTCTCTTGTCATCTTCTTCGCAAATATTGTTATTGCTGTAGTCATATTCATGCCAAGCTCCTGGCATATTTTTTCCATACTTATTTTCAGTTCCTCGTCCATACGGATATTCACTAATGTCTGCGCCATAACCGCACTCCTCCTTCTTACGCTTAGATTATGTCTTATCGGAAGCAATCCCTATGCTTCCGATAAAAGGCGCGTCCCTTTGCCACAGTTCAAAAGCCGCCTTCCATGTGGAGGCGGCAAACGGCGATTCCGGATTCTCGTAATACATTCATCGGGATATGGATTACTAATGCAATAATCGCCCGCAAATATGTATGCATCCACATTTTGTTTCTCCGCATCTTCAATTACGGCGTCCAATGCCGGAAGGTTTCCATGAATATCTGATATAACCGCAAACTTCATGCTCTGTCTCCTCTTTTTTTGTTTTTTCCGCTGACATACATTACTTCATCCGGTAATTTCCTCCACAATCCCTCTTTTCCGGAATCACGAAAAATCTGTTTCCCGAAAAAACAAACTGTAGTATAATCGAGATATGCTGGGAGATATATTCTAAACAGTCTCCACGCTTTTTTGTGATTTATACTCGTGAATGCATAAATTGCTGCTTACACACCGGCATTGTAGAAGCGTTCACTCGTTATACATTTAGATTGTCAATTGTTTTCGCTCGTGAGTATATATTCTTTCAAACATATACTGCAGGAAGCAAGAGCTGTTCCCATAAAAAAATTGTCGAAAAGAGAAAGGAGCCTCATTATGAGCATTCTGGCAGGCTTTATGCTCCCCCACCCGCCCCTTATCATACCGGACATCGGCAGGGGGAAAGAACAGGAAATTCAAAATACAATCGACGCATACCATAAGGCGGCACAGGAGCTTGCCGCTCTCCGGCCGGAGACCATCCTGCTCCTGTCGCCCCATCAGACCATGTATGCGGATTATTTTCATATCTCCCCGGGCAGAAGCGCC
Source organism: uncultured Acetatifactor sp. (assembly GCA_910578995.1). Taxonomy (GTDB): domain Bacteria; phylum Bacillota; class Clostridia; order Lachnospirales; family Lachnospiraceae; genus Acetatifactor. Next base: position 4,280 of record CAJTSY010000179.1, on the reverse strand, counting down.
AGTGGGGATTTCGGGCAGTTCGGCGCAAAAGAGGTATGCATGGAGGTCTCCTACGATACGGAATTCGTAACATATCTGGGCGGAATTGCCGGTTCACACAACCTCCATGCCGGGACACTGGGGGAACGCGAGAAAAAACTGGACCACGGAACCATGGTGCCTCTTTGGTTTGTAAATCAGTACTACACGGAATACCGTCTGGTACGGATTGGCCTGTCCGGCTTTCCCCTCACCGCACATTACCGCCTGGGACAATGCATCCGGGAGGTTGCAGAAATGCTTGGCAGAAAAGCGGTAATCATCGCCAGCGGGGACCTCTCCCATCGCCTGAAGGAGGACGGGCCTTACGGGTACCGGAAAGAAGGCCCGCAGTACGATGCCAGAATCATGGATGTCATGGAACGAGGCGCTTTCGGGGAACTGTTTTCCTTTTCGGAGAGCTTCTGTGAAACGGCGGCGGAATGCGGACACCGCTCCTTCACCATCATGGCGGGAGCCTTTGACCGGACCAGTCCGGACGTGGAGCGGCTCTCCTATGAAGGGCCCTTCGGCGTGGGATACGGCATCTGTACTTTCCATGTCCGGGGGATGGAAAGAGGACGTTCCATGGAGGAAGCGACTTCCATGGAGGAAACGCATTCCACGCAAGAAAAGCATTCCATGGAAAACATGCATTCCATGGATAACGCCCCCTCCACAGATGAAACCCGAAACTTCCTGGAACAGTTCGAAGCCCGGGAGAAAAAGCGGCTCTGTGCACAGCAGGCAAAAGAGGACCCCTATGTGAAACTTGCCCGGCACACCATCGAAACCTGGCTGCGCACCGGAGAGCTGCCCCGGGTGCCGAAAGAACTGCCCGGGGAACTGTACAGCCGCCGGGCAGGCGCCTTCGTATCCCTGAAAGAAGATGGAAGGCTCCGGGGCTGCATCGGTACCACCCGGGCAGTACAGGGTTCCCTTGCGGAGGAAATCATGCACAATGCCGTCAGCGCCTGCTCCCAGGATCCCAGATTTTCTCCCGTGGAGCTGTGGGAAGCGGAACGTCTCACCATCACCGTGGACGTACTGGGAGATACACAGCGACTATCCTCCCCTGACGAACTGGACGTGAAACGCTACGGGGTCATCGTGACAAAGGGCGGCCGGCGGGGACTGCTGCTGCCGAACCTGGAGGGCGTGGACACCGTGGAACAGCAGATAGCCATCGCGAAGCAGAAAGCCGGGATTTCAGAACAGGAACAGGTGGCTCTGGAGCGATTTGAGGTGGTCCGGCATTATTAGGAATCGTAAAAAACTCGAGGAAACAGCAAATTGAGTAAAGGTAATTTTATGAATATTATCTTTTTGATTGTGGAAGTCATCGCCTTTATTCGATTAACGATAGATGTATTTGGAGATATGAATCCTGAAGTTCTTACAATTTCCGCAATTATTTTTGGGATAGGTCTGGCGGGAAACTGTATATTCACGATTGTCAGAGTCCTTTGTGAATTGAAAAAGAAATAGCAAATTTTAGGAACACTTTTCCATTCCTGCAAATTGCTTCCCAATTGACCGGAACCACACAGTTCCTTGGAAAGGAAAATTTATGAAAACCACATGTCAGGTATGCATGCACCACTGCGCTCTGGCTCCTGGCCAGACCGGGCTCTGCGGCGCCAGAAAAAATGAAGACGGAAAGATTCTATGTACCAGTTACGGCCAGATTACCTCCCTTGCCCTGGACCCCATTGAAAAGAAGCCGCTGAAG
>CAJTSY010000179.1:0-2430 GCA_910578995.1 uncultured Acetatifactor sp. | reverse complement strand
GTGGAGCTCACCACCCTCATTGTGCCCGGCGAGAACGACAGCCTGGAGGAGATGGCGGAGGAAGCACGGTGGATTGCGGGTGTAAATCCGGAAATCCCGCTTCATATTACACGTTTTTTTCCACAGTATCATATGCTTGACCGCAAACCCACGGATATCCGGCGGCTGTACCAACTGGCGGAAACCGCAGGACAGTATCTGGCGAATGTTTATGTGGGGAATGTATAGTAAACGGTATCAACGGTTCCCGTGTAGAAGCCGTCCATGTCCAGGAGGACGGCAGGCTCCTGGTTGTTATCCGGGATCTGGCAGAGGGAAGCGGCGAGCTTGCGCTGTTGAAAAAAGCGGACAGCCCGGATGCAAGCTCCCCGCAGCAGGCTGCGGGGAATTAACCCCTCTTTTGGATTAAACAGAGTAAACCAGTTCCCTGAACGCGGCTTCCAACGGCTCCCAGTCCGGATTCCTGTCATCTTTCATCGATTCCACAAGTTCTTTATAATACGATAATTTTTCTTCTATATAGCGATTAACCTTTTCCACCCTCGGCGCCCTGTCCGACTCGGACATCCGCACCTTCTTCCCCAACAGCTCCCGCACTGCCTCCTTCATCCCTTCTTCCAATACCCCGCCGCATAATTCCTCAAACAATACCGGCGGCGCACACTTCCTCTCCTCAATCCACTTGCAGGCCAGAATGGGCCTCAGCACGTAAAAATACTTTTTGTATCTCACCATGTCGTCCAACAGGTATTCATGATAATTCTTGTTGGCAGTCCCGTAATAATGATAAAGCGACGGCTTGCATGCAAAATAGTTCTTTGCCACCCGGCTGTACAGATTCCCCCATTCTTCCGTGGTATAGTACACCACCGGGGAATTGCTCCATTCAAACAAAGTGGCATTGGACTTATGAAAATGCTGTAACGCCTTCTTTATGTCCCAGCCATTGATATCGAGCACTTCATCCAATTCCCAGTCGATGAAATCTTTGGTGTCCCTCAGGGACAGATAGAAGTCTCTGTCCCTCACATAGATAAACCTCACATCGTAATCGCTGTCGGGAGACGCGAATCCCCAGGCCCTGCTGCCGGATTCGACGGCGTGCAGTACCCTGATATTCTCTTTTTTCTCCATCTCATTTATCTTACGAAGAACCAACTCCTCCACTGGCCCCTCGAACTGCCCATATCTCATAGCGTTCCCTCCATTTTCGAGAAATACCTGTTCTTGTGAGTCGCCCTCAAGTCCTCAATCTCATCATGAACCACACTTTCATTCCTGAGAATTACCTATTTCTCTTACGCCCCCCAAGTCCTCATATCTCATCCCGAACCACCCTCTCATTTATGGTCATCACCAGCTCCTGCACCTTTTCCATATCCGGCTCTTCCGGCAAATCCGTATTTTCCGCGGCATAATGCAGTTTCTTCTCGAAATCCGAGAGCATTTCATAAAAACTTTCATGGAATGTCCCGTCTTCCTTCTGATATTTTCCAAGCCTGATATCCATCAGAAGCGTATGCTCTTTTTCTCTGTAGGTGCATATCTCACCTTTCTCCAGAATGTCCAGTGCCATCAGAAACAGCCGGATCAGGTGCATGGCATGCTTGTTCAGGTGCAGATCGTCCTTCTTTTTATTCCGCTTCCCGATTTTCTCATAATCGCGCACCACATTGGCCATGGTATTCCACATGCCGCAGTAATCCCGGAGAGGATAATGGGTCAGACTGGCATTTACGAAAATCTCCGTCTCAAGCTCCGGATTCACGGCCTTATCGATAAACAGCTCCAGGCTGCCGTTTTCAAAAAGCTTATAACGGTGATTGAAATCATGCATGGCATTTCGCACGGAGTTGAAGATATGCTGCTCCTTTTCACTCTGGGGGAACGTGTCCCTTGCAAGGGCGTTCTGCAGCCTGCGGAGCTGCGCATCGGCGTATCCGCCAAAGGACTGGACGGCCCTCTTCGAGAGGAACAGTTTCCTGTTGTCCAAAAGCAGCCGCCCCATATCATTGAGGTACAGATAGTGCTCCGGATTCAGCCCCAAAAGTTCTATGGTATTGGGATTGCAGCTAAGCAGCAGCGCAATTATTTTATGAAAAGCATATATCACCGTATCGGTGTTCCCATCCACATACTGCTCAAAACGGGTAAGGCCGATCAAATCCGATTTCCGGTTCAGGGCGATTCCCCTGATGTCAATGTCACTGGCCGGGGTATCGGTGCCGTACGAGTAACTGCCTGCAAGCCCCAGGAGAATCACATGCTTCCCCAGGTGCTCATTTGTTTTGATAAAGTCGTATTCTGTCTGTTTTAAAATCTCCCTGTATTCCATCTCCATCCCCTGTCCCACGCTTCCCCGGCCCATACCGGGCAGCCGCGCCTCCTTCTGTCCGGATGCCGTTTTGTCCAGTTTATGCCCGGATGGGC
>CAJTSY010000178.1 GCA_910578995.1 uncultured Acetatifactor sp. | reverse complement strand
ACAGTAACCCTCAGCCACCTTGACAATCCCCTATCCCTATGATATGATAAAGCAAAATAGTAGTAAGGGGTACAACTACTAAATGAAAGACGCAGATTATCTGGAAAATCTGGGATTCTCCCAGAACGAAGCAAAGGTATACACCACCCTTTTGCGCAACAAATTCCTAAACGGCTACGAGATAGCCAAACTGTCAGGGGTATCAAGGTCGCTTGTGTATGAGGTGGTGAACCGCCTGGTGGGGAAAGGCATCCTGATTCGCCTGGAGGGGGAGCCCAATTACTATATTCCACTGGAGTACGAGAAGCTCATCGCCCGAATCAAAAAGAAGAACGAGGAGAATATCAACCGGGCGGAGGAATTCCTGAAAGGCCTGGCCCAGGGGGAAGAAAACAGAGACTACGTGCTGAACATAGTGGGCTACGACAAATTCATCAAAAAGGCGGCCGCGCTCATTGACGCTGCAGAAAAGGAGATTTCCCTTTCCATCTGGCACAGCGAATTTCAGGCTGTGCGGGAGGCTCTGGAGAGAGCTGTGAAGCGGGGCATTAAAATCTATATTTTTTCCTTTGAAGAGATTCCGCTTAAGGGCGCGGTGATTTTTTCCTATGGGCTCTGCGATGCCGCCAGGCTGTTCCCCTACCGGAGGATGACGCTGATTGTGGACGGCGTCCAGTGCCTGAACGGGGAAAGCGGCGGGGGGGAGGATATTTATACCTGTACGAAAAACCATGCGATTGTCTCATTGGCCATAGACGAAATCGTCCTGAACATATTCTGGTATAAATACATCGAAAAGCAGGGCCTGCTTCACGAAAGGATTACAAGCAGGGAATTCCTGCAGATGATTGGCACCTTGGCCGGGGAGCTGGGCATCAATGAGGACATGACGAAGAATTTCATGGTGTATGATTTTCAGAGGAGGAGGTACGGGGAAAATGAAGAATGCTGAGGCCGTTAAGGCCAGGGAAGCAAGGGAACTGGTTCGGAGAGAAAAACAGCTGCAGGCGAAGAATAACCGGTTTTACATGCTGTATCTTTTTATGGTGCTGTCGATGATTTACATTATCGACGAGATAGCGTCCACCATTTCCATTCAATTTCAGTCCAACATCATCAATGAATTTTTTGTCCGGAACATGGGGCTGGAGTACGGCGAGGGACTGTCCCTCTCTTCAGCGCTGGGCTTTATTACCTATCCGGTGACGCTGCTGATTGTGTTCTATCGTCCGCTGGCGGACCGGTTCGGGCGGAAGCCTTTTTTGGTAATCAATACTTTGATGATGGGGTTGGGGCTGTTTCTGGTGTACCTGTCCGACAATATTTTCGTGTATATGGTGGGCGGTACCCTGATGGGCTTTATGGTTTCCCATGACATGCAGTGCGTGTATATTCTGGAGTGTTCCAGCGAGAAGAACCGGGCGCGGAATTACGCGCTGACGAAAGCGGTGGCCATATTGGGGACGCTGCTGATTCCCCTGCTGCGGGCCACGTTTATGAAGAACCAGAGCGACCGGTGGCATCTGGTGTACTTAGTGCCTGCCATTCTGGGCTTTGCCCTGTCCCTGGCGGCCCTGCTGTTTGCAAAGGAGACCAATACCTTTGTGGTCAACCGGGTGAAATACTTAAAAACGCCCATGGAGGAAAGGGAGAAGCAGACCAGGGAGGAGAAGAACAACAATGCCCAGGGCGGGATTGTCAACGCGGTAAAATTCGCGTTCCGGCACAGGCAGTTAAGGTTTTTGATGCTGGCATGCTGTTTCTTCTACTCTGCGTCACTTGCCACGGCCACCTACAATACGGTGATGAAAGAATCGGCGCTGATGTCGGAGGAAGCCATTACGCTGGCGCTGTATCTCTACCCGGTGGGGAATGCCCTGATGACGTTTATCGCCGGACTGGTGTCGGACCGGTTCGGAAGAAAAGTAACCATAATCGCCATGTCCTGTTCGGCGGTGGTCTGCTACAGCCTGTTCATCGCAAGCTCCATGCTGGGCTGGACGCCGGTTCTGACGGGCTTTGCCATCGGCGGCTTCATGGGCAGCTATTGGGGAGCGGGAGACACCATCGGCGGCATTATGTTCTCGGAGTCTTCGCCCACCAATCTGCGCTCCTCGGTGACGGTCATCAACACGCTGCTCAACGGCATCATCGGCGGGCTGGCCACCATTGTGACCATTGTGCTGCTGCCGCTTCTTCCAAAGGAGACCTTTGGCTATATGTACCTGGGACTGACGATTCCGGGGCTCGTTGGGGCGATTTTTATCATCTGGAGATATGTGGGAGAGACCCGTGGTCTGGACTTGAAGAAAGTGACCGGAGCGGAATGGGATAAGGAGAGGAGAGCAAAATGAAGCTGGATTTATTTACGGTGGCGCCGGATGAGGGGCCGTTGGACAATCTGAAAGGCACCTGTGGGTTCGCGGGTATTTTTAAGGAAATCGGGGTCATAGGGGATTCCCTGTCCTCGGGGGAGTTTGAGTCTCACGACGAGGCGGGAACGATTCTGTACCATGACATGTACGAGTATTCCTGGCCTGCCGTGCTGGAACGGCTCACGGGGACTGTGTACCACAATTATTCCCGGGGCGGTATGACGGCCAAAGAGTTCTACGACAGCTGGGCGGACCAGAATGATTTCTGGCAGTGGAACCAGGCTTATATCATAGCCCTGGGAAATAACGACATGTTTGTCTGCGGGCATCCTGTGGGCAGCGCGGCGGATATCCACCCGCAGGAGCCGGAGCGGAATCCGGACACCTTTTTCGGCAATATGGGCCGCATTGTGTCGAAATTGAAAGGGATAGAAAAGGATGCCCGGATTTTCCTGGTGTCCATGCAGAGACGGGGGGAGGAGATGGGGGACCCCATCATCTGCGGCGTGGCGGAAGAGATGAAGAAGATGTGCGGGCTGTTTTCGTTCACCTATCTCATCGACATGACAAAGGATGGGCCGGTGTACGATGAGGAGATGCGAAAAACCTTTGCCCTGGGCTTTCACCCCAACGCCATGGGGTATTACAGCTATGCGCTGATGATTGGGAACTATATAGATTATCTGATTCGGAAGCACCCAAAGGATTTTTTTGAAGTGCCGTTTATCGGCAAGGGACTGAAGAATAGGGATGTGTAGGGCAAGAGGGAGAGCAGCGAAAAAGGACATGGAGACATGTCTTTTTTTGTGCGCTGCAAAAAACGGGAACGGGGCCAGGAGGGCGGGAGACGGCCCGGACGCTTTCTAGGAAATCTGGCAAAGTCCATTCGGAATAGGTTGTTACAGGGGCGGAAATTATGTATACTATAAGAGACAGATAAAGCTTGACAAAAATTTCACCATAAGGAGGGACTACGGACTATGGAATATGGGAAACTGACAGGCTATGAGAGAAAAGGACAGGTCATAGAGCTGCGCTTTGAGGGGGCTTCGGCCAGGATAGAGGTGCTGACGCCGCGCATTGTCAATGTCTTTAGCGGCAGCGGCGGAGGGAGGGCCTGCTCTAAGGCCATTGAGGGGGAGAAAGGGATGCCCACGGATATCCGGACAGAAGAGAAACCGGACGGCCTCTGGATTTGCACGGGAGTGGTCTGCGCCCGGGTCAGCGACGGCTTTTATGTGGACTTTTTCGACAAGGACGGCGCGGAGGTCTGCATGGATTTTCGGGGAAAGCGCAAGCCCTTGAAGCGGGTCAGCGACGAGATGGTGAGGCTTCTGGAGGCGGAGGGGCATTCCGCGATGGCCGGAAGAAAGGAATGCGCCTTTGAGGTGTGCAAGAAGCTGTCAGGCGGCGAGCACTTCTACGGGCTGGGGGATAAGACGGGCTTTCTGGACAAGCGCCACTATGACTACGAAATGTGGAACACGGACAATCCGGACCCCCAGGTGGACAGCTTCAAGGCGCTGTATAAGTCCATCCCGTTTTTTATGGCGCTGACGGACAGCCATGTGTACGGCATTTTTGCGGACAATACGTTCAAGAGCTACTTCAACATGGGACAGGAGTCTCAGGAATACTACTGGTTCGGCTCCGAGGGCGGGGACCTGGACTACTACTATATCGCCGGGGACTCCATGGCCCAGGTGCTCCGGGGCTACACCTATCTCACAGGCACCTGCCCCCTGCCCCAGCGGTGGACGCTGGGGTACCATCAGTCCAGATGGGGCTATATGACCCAGGAGGATGTGGAAAAGGTGGCTTCCGGCATGCGGGAGAACGATATTCCCTGCGATGTCATTCACTTTGACATTGACTACATGGAGGGCTACCGGGTATTCACCTGGAACATGGGCCGCTACCACAACGACCCTAAGGGGTACCTTAAGAGCCTGAAAGACAGGGGTTTCAAGGTGGTCACCATCAACGACCCCGGCGTGAAGAAAGACGAGGAGTACTCTATCTATAAGGAGGGCGTGGAGAACGGCTATTTTGCAAAAACGCCGGAGGGTGAGGTCTATATCAACGCGGTCTGGCCCGGGGACGCGGCTTTTCCTGACTTTGGCAATCCGGCCGTGCGGAAATGGTGGGGGGAAAACCAGAAGTTCCTGCTGGACATGGGCGTGCGGGGCATCTGGAATGACATGAACGAGCCCGCCAGCTTCCATGGGCCCCTGCCGGACGACGTGAAATTCACGGACGGGGACAGGGAGACCGACCACAGCGAGATGCACAATGTGTACGGCCATCTGATGGCAAAGGCCACCTACCAGGGCCTGAAGAAACTGGACGGACGCAGGCCTTTCGTCATCACCAGGGCCTGCTATGCCGGCAGCCAGAAGTATGCAACCGCCTGGACCGGGGACAACCACAGCATGTGGGCCCATGTGCAGATGGCCATTCCCCAGCTGTGCAACCTGGGACTCTCCGGCATGCCTTTCGTGGGCACGGACATCGGCGGGTTCGGCTCGGACACCACGCCGGAGCTTCTGGCGCGCTGGATACAGGTGGGATGCTTCTCGCCCCTGTTCCGCAACCACTCCGCCATGGGCACCAGGGAGCAGGAGCCCTGGCAGTTTGGCAGGGAGGTGCTGGACATCTACCGGAAATATGTGAAGCTGCGCTACCAGTGGATTCCCTACTTCTACGATTTGTTCTATGAGGAAGAGCGCACGGGGGCGCCCATTATGCGGCCTTTGGTGTACCACTATGAGAAAGACCAGGCGGCCAGGCAGTGTAATGACCAGTTCCTGGTGGGAAGCCGGATTCTGGTGGCGCCGGTAGTGAACCAGGGCATGAGAAAGCGAATGGTGTATCTGCCGGAGGGAACCTGGTACGACTACTGGACCAAAGAGCGGATAGAGGGGCCTGTGTGGTTCGTCCGGGAGGCGCCGTTGGATACCTGTCCCATTTATGTAAAGGCGGGCAGCATCCTGCCCATGATGGAGGAACAGTCCTATGTAGGCGAAAAGCCTATGGATACGTTGACTTTGGAGGTATACCCCGGGGAGGGCAGCTACGACCATTACCTGGACAACGGGGAGGACTTTGCCTACAGGGAGGGGCAGTATCATCAGTACCGCTTTGCCGTGAGAGAAGACGGAGCTATAAGCGGAGAGATTGTCCATGTGGGCTATGAGAAGCCCTACAGGCGGATTCTCGTTAAGCAGTCTGGAGGGGAGACTATGGAAGAGCTGATTTTGTGACTTGCTAAAGGGTGAAATAGGACTGGATGTTGAAGCTACAGTTTTTGGGCAATATCGATTACGTTAAGGGCTGGTCTGTGACAGTTGTCTGGCAGCTAGCTCTAGGCGGTAGTCGACCAGATAGGCATTAATGCTCGTCCCTGTAAATTCTCGGAATATTTCATAAAGTGACAAACCGCATTTTCAGCGACTTTTTTACTGAGAGCTCCTGGTCGTAGGAATGCTGGATATTGTAAAGCACACTTTTCAGCCTGCCATAAGATAATTGTGACTGTCTATACGCAAAAAAGAAAAGGACCGGCGGCTGCCAGTCCAGTTCCCTTTCATCTGTTTATATATTTTTCAGTGGCAAGTGCCATGGCGGCGGGGACGAAGGCACGCTGCCCCTCATCCGGAATCCCTTCTGCCATGGCCAGGATCCTGTCAAATAACTGTGCCTTCCCTTCAGGAGCAGGAACGGCCAGCGGCAGGACAACCAGCTTCATCAGGTCATCATCCGTGAGCGGAAGCCCGGAACGGATTTTCTGCCCTATGGCCTCAGCTTCGGCTTCCCCATCCATGCGGGACAGGAAGACCTGCTCCGGGTGTAAGG
>CAJTSY010000177.1 GCA_910578995.1 uncultured Acetatifactor sp. | reverse complement strand
GTAACCTACGCGCCCAATTTCATCTCCACCGTGGTCATGTGCGGTATGCTGATCCTGTTCCTGTCCCCTTCCGTGGGGATCATCAACAACGTGATCAAATCCTTCGGCGGGGATGCCGTCAACTTTATGGCGGAAGAAAAATTCTGGCGGCATATTTACGTCTGGTCCGGGGTATGGCAGGGAATGGGATGGTCTTCCGTCATCTACTTTGCCGCCCTGTCGGGAATCAGCCCGGAACTGCATGAAGCGGCCATCTGCGACGGAGCCACCAAGTTCCAGCGGATCCGGTACATCGACCTGCCGGGCATCCTTCCCACAGCCACCATCCTGCTGATCATGAGCTGTGGAAGCGTGCTGTCCGTAGGTTTCGAGAAAGTGTTCCTGCTGCAGAACGACCTGAACAAAGGCGTGTCGGAGGTTATCTCCACCTACGTATACCAGGTGGGCCTCATCGACCGCAACCTGTCCTACTCGTCGGCCATCGGCCTGTTCAACTCTGTGGTAAACGCGGTCATGCTGATCGTCGTAAATAAGATTTCCGACAAGCTGTCGGGAACAAGCCTGTGGTAAGGAGGATAAATCATATGAACGCAGCGAAAAAAAAGGTAAAACGCTCTAAAGAAGACGTGATATTTGACACCATTATATTTATCATCCTGACCATTATTTTCCTGATTGTAGCCTACCCGCTTTATTTTATCATCATATCCTCCATATCCGCACCGGAGGCAGTTGCGGGAGGAAAAGTTGTCCTGCTTCCGGTGGATATCAACCTGCGGGGCTACCAGGAAGTGTCCAAAGACAGCCGTATCATGAGAAGCTTTTTAAACTCCGTGTTTTACACGGTCTGCGGAACGCTGATCAACCTGGCGGTGACCCTGCCCACGGCTTACGCGCTGTCCCGCTCCAAATTCGTGCTGAAAAAGTTCGTGACCACCTTCTACCTGATTACCATGTTCATCGGAGGCGGCATGATCCCTACTTACCTGATCGTCCAGAAAACAGGGCTTCTGGACTCCATGTGGGGCCTGATCATCCCCGGTGCCCTGGGTGTCTACAACATGATTGTAGCCAGGACCTTCTTCCAGCAGAATATCTCGGAAGAACTGTATGAGGCGGCGGAAATTGACGGATGCAGCCATGCGCGTTTCTTTTTCTCCATCGCCCTGCCCCTGTCCGGCGCCATCATCGCTATCCTTGTGCTTTACTACGGCGTAGGCCACTGGAACGCCTACTTCAACGCCCTGTTATATATGCAGACCGAGGAAAAATTCCCCCTGCAGCTGATCCTCCGCTCCATCCTGGTGCAGAACGAGGCCCAACTCGGCCAGGCCGCTTCCACCAGCGCCGCGGCCAGGGAAGCGGCCCAGCAGCAGAGGCAGCTGGTAGAATTGATGAAGTACTCCCTGATTATCATCTCCAGCATCCCGGTACTGATCCTGTATCCTTTGATCCAGAAACATTTCGTAAAAGGCGTCATGATCGGTTCCGTCAAGGGTTAAAAACCTGTATTAACTTACGGCTTATTGCCATTGCGGCTTAAGTACATATATCATCTTATAGGAGGAAATGTTATGAGAAACAAAAAGTTACTGGCAACATCTTTGGCCTCTGTCATGGTTCTGTCCACCCTGCTTTCAGGCTGTGGCGGCGACGATGCCCAAAGCAGCGCAGGCGGAGAAAGCAGTGATCAGGCATCCGATTCCGACAGCAGCGCGGCATCGGATGACAGCACAACGGCAGATGACGGCACGGCTTCGGATGACGGCGCTTCCCAGGAAGCCGGAGGAGACCGCGAAAAGGTAGACGGCCTCATGTATGCGGAGGGGCTTCCCATTGTGGATGACGGTGCTTACTCCTTCTCCCTGTTCGTGGATGCCCAGGACGGCGGGAATACCCTGATGTTCCCTGTACTGAAAGAGCAGACCGGCGTGGACGTGGAAGTACAGGGCTTCGCATATGACATCGCCCGGGAGAAATACTCCCTGGCTCTGGGTTCCGGCGACTATGCCGACTGTATCGGCGGTTGGATCTTAAGCGCAAGCGACGTGCTTACTTACGGCGTAGACATGGGAATCTTCGTTCCGCTAGAAGAGTATTTCGAGAAATACTGCCCCAAGATCACGGAAGTGCTGAACCTGGAAGGCGTGCGGGAAGCCATGACCGCTCCTGACGGCCATATTTACTCCATCCCTTACGCCATCGAGGCTCCTCTGGTTGACTACAATCCATGCGTCAACATGAGATGGCTTGAAAATGTGAACATGGAGATGCCCACCACCACGGAAGAATTCCGCGAGGTGCTGCGGGCTTTCAAAGAGCAGGATGCCAATGGAAACGGAGACCCCAATGACGAGATCCCCCTGTCCGGTTCCCCCGAAAACCTGCACCTGGGATATCTGTGCGGATACTTCGGATGCTCCATCGACAACAACGGATTTACCATGGACGGCGACCAGCTGGTGTTCGGCGCTACCTCCCAACAATACAAAAAGGGAATCGAATATCTGGCAAGCCTGTATGCGGAGGGCCTCATCGATCCCGAGCTATTCACCCAGGATGCTCCTACCTGGTCAGCAAGAGGCGGACAGGATATCTTCGGCGCATGTATCATGTATGCCTCCGGTGATATCAATCCCTATCCCGCCGGCACCATCCCCGAGTGGGAAGCAGTGCCCGTACTGAAGGGAGAAGGCGTGGACAAGCCTGTATGGCTGCGCAATACCTACGGAACCAGCGTTCTGAAGAACCAGGTGGTCATCACGGACAATGCCGAGCATCCCGAGATTATCTGCCGTTGGTGGGATAATTTCTTTGAACTGGACAACGCGGTGATGTCCCAGCATGGAGACGAGAATGTAGTCACAAAGCACGAGGACGGAAGCTATACCAAGATTGATATTGCCACCATGTCCGAGGAAGATCAGGAAAAATATTCCTGGGGCAATCTGTGGCCTCAGTCCCTGCCCAAGTACATTCCTGCCGGATTTAAGGTAAAGGAAGAAGTGGAAGCATATCAGGAGACTGTTCCCAGGGATGCGCTGTACGAGCCCTACCTGACAGAGAACACCGTTCCCAGCACCTGGCCGGATCTGGAAAATGCGGAAGAGCTTTCCGAGCTGCAGACCGCCATCAAGGACTATGTGACCCAGTGCCAGGCCAAGTGGGTCAGCGGCCAGTCCGATATCAACGCAGACTGGGATTCCTATCTCGCACAGCTTGACAAACTGGGCCTTGACAGGCTTCTTGAGCTGAAGGGCGCTGTGAAAGCGGAATAAAAGAGCGGGAGTTTCTTTTCCTAAAAGCCGACAGGCCTCTTTGTCTGTCGGCTTTCATCTTTTTGCTTGATTACAGACTTTTCAAGATTTTATACTGCACGCCGGTTGAATTTGCAGTGCAACCCGACTGCGGACCGCCAGCCAGGTACTTTTCCGGAGGTATCAATGTAAATCCTGGCGGTCTGCAGTATAATAACTCCGCTCAATCTTTCCGGCTTCACTCGACCCAGAAATTCGTTTTTCAGAACGCACTACCCAAATGACAACCAATAACCCAAAATCATGCTTTCGCTTTATTCATTCCATTTTCTCTTTGCTTAATTTGTATATGCATAATATAATTATATGTTTATGTATTGACATTTCGAAGGAAATCTAGTAATGTATAAGAGTAGTTCAGCTATGGACTGTGCTGATTCCTTCCAATTATATAGGCCTGACATAACATAACTGACCTCTAAGGGGAAATTCCCATCAAAGGAAGTTCCCCTTTACCCATTTCAAAGCCAACAGGAGACAACATAATGAATAGCAACCACCCATTCCGCCGTTTTCCCACGATCAAACTCACTGAACATGAAAGCAGTGCGACGGCAGATAAAGATATCATCCGGCACCATTTCCGGCAACTGTGCCAAAACAGGGATAAGACCGTCATCGTTGCAGAATGCTACCCCGGTGTAAATCAGGAAGAACTGTTGGAACTGCTGGCTCCACTGGAACTGGCAGAAACCATCCACAATGATGCACTTGCCCTGCCACCGGAAGAAATCGATGCTCTGGTGGAACACGATCTGACGGACGACCCTGTCTTCGGCATTATGACAACCAGGCGGTTGGAAGAATTCTTTCCCGCTGAAAACCTGGCAGCCGCACGCCGCAAAATAGAAGCAATAACCTCTGGAACCATACTGGTATATGGTGTCGGCGCATCCTTGGTATGTGAGGGAGATATCCTGACATTGGCTGACATCACACGCTGGGAAATACAGCTGCGTTACCGCAGAGGCCTGTCTAACTGGAGGACTGCCAGGACAGACCTGTCCAAAAACGAAAAATACAAAAGGGGCTATTTTGCCGAATGGCGTTGGGCAGACCAGGTCAAAGACAGGCTCCTGCCCAAAATAGACTTTTACCTAGATATGACTACAGAACACGAACCTGCCATGGTCAGCGGCGCAGACTACCGCCTTGCGCTGAAGCAGGTTTCCGAACAGCCCTTCCGTATGGTTCCCTATTTTGACCCGGGCGTATGGGGCGGCGACTGGATGAAGACCCACTTCAACCTGCCGGAAAACGGTTCCAACTACGCTTGGAGTTTTGATGGGGTTCCCGAAGAAAACAGCCTCCTTCTGGATTTCGGCTGTGGACGCCTTATCCAGACCCCGGCCCTGAACCTGGTGCATGCTTATCCCAGACAGCTGCTTGGCGAACGGGTACACGGCCGCTTCGGAGCGGAGTTTCCCATCCGGTTCGATATGCTGGATACCATGAACGGCCAGAACCTGTCCCTGCAGGTGCATCCCCTGACAGAGTACATCCAACAAAATTTCCACATGCACTACACCCAGGACGAAAGCTATTACCTGCTGGATGCCCAGGGCGAAGACCCCTGCGTCTATCTGGGCGTCAAAACAGGCACTGACCCGCAGGCCATGATAAACGCCCTGGAAGATGCGCAGGCCGGTAATACGCCTTTTCCTGCGGAGAATTTCGTCAATCGGATCCCGGTTAAAAAACATGACCACATACTCATTCCCGCCGGAACGGTACATTGCTCCGGCTCAAACACCATGGTTCTGGAGATCAGCGCTACACCTTATATTTTCACGTTCAAGCTCTGGGATTGGGAACGTCTGGATTTGGATGGCAGACCAAGACCCATCCATATCAGTCATGGTGCCGCAAACATCCAATGGTACCGCAATACGGAATGGGTAAAAGAAAACCTGGTCAACAAAATCACAATCGTACACCAAAGTACTGATGGGACGGTGGAACGCACCGGACTCCATGAGAGGGAATTTCTGGACACCTTCCGCGTGAGCACGGAGAGCGAAATGTTCATCCGCCGAAACGGCAGCGTCCATATGATAAATCTGGTAGAAGGCGGATGCGCTGCACTTATCAGTGACAGCGGACATTTCCCGCCCTTCGAACTTCACTACGCAGAGACCTGCATCGTACCCGAAGCGGCCGGACCATACAAAATAGTCTCTTCAGAAAAAAAGCCCATCCGCATAGTCATCGCCTGCGTACGAAATTAAATATCCTTGTCTTAAACCTTAATCCGTGAAACTCAAACTTGTTAAATGTTTGAAAAGTCTGCGATTATGCAGTTTTGAAGAGCCAAACCAGCACCTTCAAAATTCACCCGTTTGGTGCAACAAAACGCCTTAATTTTCCCACTTTTGCATCGTTTTCTGGTATAATAGGGACAGTAGAAATCACAACGCAGGGGGCGAACACCAATGAAAAACATTAAGATCGAATTCACCAATGAGCGTATTATCCCGGCTTCAGGACTGGCAGTCGTAGGTGCCATCCTGGGCAAGAGCGCTTTCGTAAAACGCTGCAACCGTATGGACGTCACAAAGAACCGTTCACAGCACCAGATTAAAAATAGCGACATCCTCCTTACATATACCGGTCTGCTGACTATGGGTAAACCTGCTTACAAGTCCGTCCATGAGTTTGATGATGACCAGGAGTTTTATAAGTATGCCCTTGGCATCACCAGGAGCATCCCTTCCGAGGAGACATTACGCCAGCGGATGGATGACATTGGTGCTTCCCTGCGCCCCCGGATCCTTTCCGAGAACATAGAGATGCTAAGGACAAACGGTATTGTCCCGGGGAAGCTTCCAAACGGCTACCCCTGTGGATATTGATGTCACACCTTTTGACAATTCAAAAACGCAGAAACAGGGAGTTTCGCGAACTTATAAAGGCTGCGACGG
>CAJTSY010000176.1:4052-6345 GCA_910578995.1 uncultured Acetatifactor sp. | reverse complement strand
AACGCATACACTTTCTTTCCGGAATCGCTCTCCGTGCAGAGCTCCTGCATGTCCTTCAGTACAGGAAGCATGTCCTCCTCGGTCTTCATCACGGGATAGCCCAGTTCCTTGTACAGATCCCATCGGAAGTATACGCCCGTGGTGGGTTCGCCCCCTGCCTCACAGGACACATTGCCGTTCTGTTCGGTCATCTCGGAGGGAATCATGTACAGGCCCTCCTGCTTGATCCAGCTCCGGTTGGAAGCTTCGATGGCTTCACGGTATTTCGCAAGGTTTTCTTCGCCCTCCAGATATTGGGTGATATCCTGCACCAGTCCCGCATCCACCAGGTCCTGAGCCCGTCCGCCGCCTGCGCCCACCATGATGATATCCCCCAGTTCCCCGCCGGCTGACCGGGTTTCAAACAGGGATTCCCCGCCCCCTGACACGATGGGGGAGATGATATTCAGTTCCAGGCCGAATTTGTCCTTCACCAGTTTTCCGTACCATCCGGACTGGATTCCCTGGTAATTGGACAGGCTGTCAAATACATCCACTTTGAGCACTTCCCCGGATTTGGAGCCGCTGTCAGAGCCGCATCCGCTTAAGGCAGTGACGGTCATTGCCGCACAGAGCACTGCTGCCAGAACTTTTTTGCTTGTTTCCACAGTTTTCTTCATGTCGTTTCCTCCTGAATTCTGTTCCGCCCCAGCCTGCCGACGGCCCGGGAAGTACGGCGCTGCCGCCGGGAGCCTTTGGGCTGAAGCTGTCATTTGTTCCGTCTCTATGACATTTGTGTCATTATAGAATTCCCTTTTATTCAGTTAGATTTTACCGTTTGGGTTTCTTTTTTTAGGTTTCTTTTTTAGGTTTCCTTTTTAGGTTTCCTTTTTAAGTTTCCTTTTTAAGTTTCTTTCATCAGATTTTGCTGTTCGGATTTCCGTCATCAGGTTTTATCCTTGTGGTTTTTGCCTCCGGCCTCATCCCTTCACGGCTCCGATCATGATTCCCTTTACAAAATACCTCTGGAAGAGCGGGTATATGCACAGTATGGGCAGTACCACGATCACTGATACCGTCATCCGGATGGATGTGGGCGTCTGCTGGGTTGCCAGGGATGCCGTCATGTTCGCGATTCCGCTGCTTTTGATCATCTTGGCCAGGGAACTGGCCTGGTTCAGATAGGTGTACAGCAGGTACTGCAGGGAGTAGAGCCTCTGGTCCGTAATGTAGATCAGCGTGTCGTTAAACGAGTTCCACTGTCCCACAGCCGAAAAGATGGCGATGGTAGCCAGGATGGGCATACACAGGGGCAGGGTTACTTTCAGGAAACGCTGCAGGACGCCCGCCCCGTCGATCTCCGCCGCCTCCTCCATGGAGGAAGGAATGGATTCCACATAAGTTTTCACCAGGATGATATTGTAAGGCTGTACAAGCGCGGGAATCACATATACCCAGAAACTGTTGGTCAGGCGGAACATTTTCATGGTCATAAACATGGGAATGACGCCTGCATTGAAATACATGGTGATCACCAGAAACCGATACCAGAATTTCCGTTTCCACATCTTTTTCTGGGTGAACATGTAACCGAGAAATGCGGAAACCATGACGGTTCCTGCCGTCCCCAGAACCGTTCTGGCCACCGAAACTCCAAAAGCGGTTCCCAGTCCGTTAAGTTTGAAGACTTCGATATAGTTATTCAGGTGGATCCCCCTGGGAAACAGGTTGACCAGTCCGTTTGCGCTCAGCTCGTTTGAACTTATGGTATTGATGATCAGGTAGTAAAACGGGTAGACGCATACCAGTGTAAATACCAGGAATATGGTGTAGTTGCATATGTGGAAGACCAGATCCCCGGGGGGTATCCTCCTTTTGGCTGTGCCGGGAGGTGCAGGCGCCGTTTTCTTTCTCTTCATAGGTACAAACCGCCTTTCTCTTTTCGATATTCCGTATACCAATATTTGCATTGACTACAGCTGCTGCGCTTACTGCACTATACATTTTGCCGCCCGCCGGTTCCGCAAGACTGCTGTGCTCTGCGTTTTCCGCCCATCGGCTCCGCAAGACTGCTGTGCTCTGCACTTGCCGCACCCCACTTCCGCAAGACTGCTGTGCTCTGCATCTGCTGCCCGACGGTTCCGCAAGACTGCTGTGCTCTGCATTTGCTGCTTGACGGTTTCGCAAGACTGCTGTACTCTGCGTTTTCCGCCCATCGGCTCCGCAAGACTGCTGTGCTCTGCATTTGCCGCCCCCCGCTTCCGCAAGACTGCTGTGCTCTGCACTTGCCGCACCCCGCTTCCGCAAGACTGCT
>CAJTSY010000176.1:2558-3952 GCA_910578995.1 uncultured Acetatifactor sp. | reverse complement strand
TTCCGCAAGACTGCTGTGCTCTGCACTTGCCGCACCCCGCTTCCGCAAGACTGCTGTGCTCTGCATCTGCTGCCCGACGGTTCCGCAAGACTGCTGTGCTCTGCACTTGCCGCACCCCGCTTCCGCAAGACTGCTGCTCAAATTATACTTTCCCCGCGGACCCTCTTTGACACATGATTGACAATAATAAGAAGGGTAATGCTCACCGTGGTCTTCAGCATTCCCACCGCCGTGGCCAGGGAAAAGCTCTTTCCTCCCAGGCCGATATTGTATACATACAAATCCAGAACCTGGATATGTTCCTTATTAAAGGCATTTTGAAATACGAAATACTGCTCCATTCCGTTTGACAGAAAGTTCGCCACCGACAGGATCAGCAGGACAAAATAGGTGGGCATCAGGGAGGGAATCGTAATACTCCGTATCATCTGCCATCTTCCTGCCCCGTCCACCCTGGCTGCCTCATACATCTCCTGGTCGATTCCGGACAGGGCCGCAATGTACATGATGGCTCCCCATCCCAGGCCCTTCCAGGTACTGAGCAGGATCATGAACAGCCACACATGCTCGCCGCTGTCCAGGATCCGGAGCGGTTCCCGGATGATCCCAAGCTGCTGCAGTACCGTATTCACCATGCCGCTGTTGGACAGCAGACTGAAAGCCACGGAATAAATCAGGGTCCAGCTGATAAAATTCGGCAGGGTCGTCAGCGTCTGTACCAGGTTTTTGCATTTCCGGCTTCTCATCTCATTCAGAAATACGGCAAACAACACCGGCAGAAAGGATGTGGCGATTCCCAGGAAGCTCATGGCAAATGTGTTCTTCATCACCTGGCCGAGCTGCCTGAGCTGGGCTTCGCTGGACACTAGCAGCTTAAACCATTTCAGGCCCACGAACTCGCACTGTGACAGCTTCAGCGGCGCCCGGTAGTCGTACAGGGCGTAAATCCAGCCGTGCAGGGGAAAGTAACAGAACAGGAAGCTCAGAATCAGGAAGGGCAGCACCATCAGGAACATCCTCCTGCCTTCCCTGCTGTCTTTCTTTCTTTTCGGTATGTCTGCAGGCAGCTGCTTCGTGCCTGACGATGCTATTGTTTTGCTTTCCTGTTTCATTCCCTTCACCCCCCTGGCTGAATTTCTTGTTTCATTGTATCCCATTTTGTACTTTGCTTCTACCTTACGGATTTCAGGAGAATTATCCGGATTTTTGGAGGTTTCTTGGCGGGGTGGGGAAATGTGGAATTTGTGGGGGAATTTGTGGAATTTGTGAGGGGGATCTGCGCGGGGGAATTTGAAATTTGCAGGGGGACTTTATTAGATTTGCAGGAAAAACTTTTGTGAGATTTGCAGGGATAACTTTTGTGGGATTTGCAGGGATAACTTTTGTGGGATTTG
>CAJTSY010000176.1:0-2458 GCA_910578995.1 uncultured Acetatifactor sp. | reverse complement strand
AGATTTGCAGGGATAACTTTTGTGGGATTTGCAGGGATAACTTTTGTGGGATTTGTGGGAAACATTTTTGTGGGATTTGTGGGAAAAATTTTTGTGGGATTTGTGTGTGATATTTGTGGGGTATAAGGAAATGCCCGGGTTGAAAATGCGCATAAAAAAGACATATCCACTTATCTTTCGTAAAAATGCTTTGGAACATGTCTTGGATATGTCTTCTTGTACTATATCATGTTTTATGAGATTTTGCAATTATTTTTTTACTTTTTTCGACGACTGTTTTCGACTGTTTTCGACAACTTTTCGACACCACCGCAAAACACTTTTTTAATCCTGTCCGATCAAAACTTCCTTTCCACTAAACGCAAACCCGTACTTTTGGATTCGTTCTGCCGCAAATCCCCGTTCCATCAGCGCGGCCTCATATCGCTTCACCGCACTTCCCGGTTGGTAAGCTCCAGTCCGTATTCCCATCTTCCGCCAGGGAGCATTTCGCAGCTCTCCACCCTTAAATAACCGCCGGCCAGAAGCAGACTCCAGATGGCGCTCTGGCTGTAATCAAGTTGATTAAAAACAATCTGCTCGTCGATCTCCGCATAAAACACCTCACCCTGAAGCAGGTGCTCCATGGTGATTTTCACATCCGGGCTTCCCTCACGGATCAGCTTGCCCACCAGGCTGTTGGAACTGGTGTTGGCCCAGTAGGCTGCAAATTTCCCCTTATCAAGGAAATTCAGAATCGACCATGGATTGTAAATATCTCTCTGCCGCCCAAACGTAAAACCGTCATACCAGTTCTTTACCTCCTGCTTACTATCCCCCATCCCATACTCATTCAATGCCGCGAAAACTTCTTCTGTAAATCCAAAGGAAGTTTCGTATTTTTCCGATGTGGCAGTCACTACTTCCAGGTTGTTGAGGTCAGAAAAGATCGACTCCTTGCTAGCCCTGGTAATCCCGGTCATGACCGCCCGATCCAGATAAGGATTCGTCTTGAATGCAGCATTGAACAGGCTCCTGGAAAACTCCACAAATTCCTGCCAATAACCGTGCACATAGGCTTCCTGCATAGGGGTATCATATTCATCCAGCAGAAGGATGACCTTTTTACCGTAATAACGAGAAAGGAAGGAGGACAGCATGTTCAGCTTACCCTTGCCATACTTTCCCTCCTTCACACAGCTCCATGAATTTACCGGAAAAACATTTATCCTGCCTGCGGGAACCACTTTTACCATTTTCAATATAAAAAAGAAGGGTCTATCCATTTTATCTTTTGTATAGGTGCAAACAGCACTCGTCCTGGATAAACTCTTCCTGTTATTATCATAGCACATATTCTGTTTTATGACAATTGATTTTTTTAAATTTTCAATAATACTTCAATAATACTTTTTTATCGCAATATGAATACTTTCCAGGCTAAGCCGTGAGTAGTAACTATTACAAGCAAAGCTTCTCTATTTCATCAAATTCCAAAGTATTCAAATGGGAAAGGCAGTTCCGCGCCTCTTTATACATTTTCAATCTCTCGTAGTCGCCGCCGCTTAAGCATAATCTGCCGCTTCCTGCCATATAAACCAATATCCCGAGTTCCACATCCCTGAAATCGGTATAAGTCTCGCCATATGTCGAGTTGATCGGCAATTGTGCCTGAATGGCCGCCGCGTGTCTTTCCACAAAATCTTCCCGGAATTCCTCGATCACCGGATATATAGTCCTGATCTGTGTAAGCCAGATACAATGTTCCACCGATTCCAGGGACTTTGTAAAAGTGAATTTCTGTCCGTCGCTGCGCAGGCAATTAAGGACCACCTCCCTTATCACCTCCGACGGATCACCCAAAAAGTCCTTATAACGCATCAAGCACTGGGCACATAATTCGATATCATTCTCAACCACATTGGCCGCCAGTTCCGCCAAGTAGCTTTTGATAAAGGTCTTCTCCTTCAGGGATGAAGAGGCGAGAGTCGAAAACACAATCCGATCGTATTCTCCCATATAGTCATCAAAGGAATACAACTTGATTCCCTTTCTCGAAGAAACATGGGCATCCGACTGCCTCTCCAGAATGAAAACAGCCGTCTCCTTCCCCTTTTCCCTCTTCCTGACATATTCTGACACAAATCCGCACCAGGCTTCCAACTCTGTATCCGACTTCACCGTGACCCAAAGATAACGTGAGTGAAAAACAATATCGTCGCTTTCAGCTAAAAACCTGGCGTACGTCTTTGAGGGACGGTATAATACCCTTTTCTCCGGTTTGCAGTACTCCCGCAGAATATATGCACCGGGATCATCCGCATCCGCTATGAACTCAAATCGTTTTGAGGAGTTCTGCTGCCTCACCTTCTCCTTAATCACGCCAACCATCCTGGAACGCCATGGAATATCTGATGAGGACTGAAGGATAATACTCTTTTCCTCCAACAGGCTCTCTGAAATATCCGCCACAAAGGAC
>CAJTSY010000175.1 GCA_910578995.1 uncultured Acetatifactor sp. | reverse complement strand
CTGCATTTTTGCCCATTCGATAATTATTTCCTTCATTTTCGAAAGCAGCCAGTCAGCATTCCACTTATCCGTCCCAACATAAGGCCATTCATAATTGTATGCCATTTCTTTTTCCTCCTTAATAAACCCGGCTTAAAAACTCCGCCTCGAAATCCCGGCAGATAATCGCAATAAGCTGATTTTCGAGCCTCAAATTGATTTCCTGTTTTATCATTTCCTGGTTCGTGGTCACACCGATATTTCCATGGACGTGAATTTCTTCATCCTCTTTCCTGCCGCGTCCGTAATTTGTCGTACTGGTACTGGTAGCAGTATCCGTGGTTGTTGTATTACTACTACCTGTCATGTCTTCCATGGATTCCGGATGGTAATTGTCAGAGTCAAAAGCACTCACCTGATTCTGTCTGTTTGTCACGGTATCAGTATCGGAACTGCCTTCCGTATTGGATGATGAAGTCCCGGAATCCGAACCCCGATCCTGGTAATCCCTGATATTTTTTTCGTGCCTGTCATAGTTTTCTATGGGGTTGTACTCGGCGTCCAGGGCAGTGGAGATACGGTCATATGCGGGTTTCATCCAGGCGAACCATTCATCAATTGAGATTTTAAGCTCATCACCGTCCTGTTGATATGGATACTGCGCCCCATGCTTTCTCATCAGCGCGTGTATCAGGGCAGGTGCCTGCACGCCGGAAGGCATTGGGGCAGAGGAAAACAGTTCAGGATTCCATTTATATATCCCGTACAGCGTCAGCCTTGTCCCTGCCAGGCATCTGTTCATTACTTTCACCTCCTGTTTCTTTAAATCTGAATTCCACTCCTAACCCCAGGTCAGATATACGGTTTAGCCTTTCCATGCTTTCCTTTATATTTTCCAGGATAACGCTGCACAGGCTCCGTACCTCCTGATCATTACGGTTAACTTCCTCCCTGCTCATCTGGGCGCGTTTGGTATAGTCGGTATTACTGATACCGATCTCCGTCAAAAACTGGTTAACAACATTCACCCTGTCCATAAGTAAGTCTGTCACAAGATAATTAGACTTTAAGTCTTTAAAGATCGGTTTAAACGTGTCGGAATCCAACAGGTCTTTATTTATGGGCACAAACGGGGTTCCTTCTGTGGCTTTTTCGTATGCCTCCTTAAGGTCAGCAGCATCTTTTGCGTTTTTAGCGGGAAGTGCTACGGCAACATTGGCGTTCATAAGGTTGATCTTGATGCTTTTATCAATCATGGCCAGGGTTTCGGCATAATCGGTCACCATATCGTCCAGTGAGAAATAGTCATCCATCATATGGATAATACCGGAATTGATGCCTATCACCCCGTCGGCTACCCTGGACAGAAAATGATTGTACATGGTGATACGAAAAGGCTGATAGTACATATCATGCTCGGTTATGCCGTAGGGGCCCATAATCCACCCATGATCCCGTGTATAGCAGACAGCCGTGCTCCCATAGTAAAAAAGCCAGAACCTGAAAAAGTTAAGAGGCCAGTATTTCGGAATCGTGAATTTGTACACTGAAAACAGTTTGTTATAAAGATAACGTCTGTATCTTTCCGTCGCCACATTCCATCTTCCTTTGACGGATGAAGGCTGCATTGAAAAGTATGACTGGCACATGCCGTCATTAAAATTTATCGCTTTACTCATAAATACACCCCCGAATCCAACATGGAATTAATTTCATCAATTTCCGACTGGAAGGCAGGCGCCGAAACGGAAAAGCCGGAAGTCTGACAGTACCCTGACAGGGATGACAGCGTCCTGACCGCATTACAGGCATTTCCCTGGACACCTCTTATTCCAGAGGGGGATTCAGGTGTATTCCTGCTCGTGACAGTGATACGGAAATTTTGAAACAGTGTCCTGTCATTTCCAAGAACCGCCCCCAGCACGCTGCCGCTCATCCCTCCCATACTCTTAACCTGGGTTGGCTGTATGGCGCTTGAGATGGCCGACAAGGCGCCGGATGCAACCATGGCTGCATTTCCGCTTGCTGCACCTGCTACAGACGTGACAGCGGCGCCTGTCACCCCGATAAGGGATTCTGCCCTGGACTGCGACTGTGCAAGAGGAAGGGATACCTTACAGTTCCCGGACCACTCCCCAAGCACTTTTTTATTTGAGTTATAGGCAACAGCCTGAACCGCCCCCGTCGAAACATCAACTGAATATTCCATTTTTATTTCCGATGTTCCATACACTTCAGCCGTATCAATCGCTTTAGAACCACAGAAGGGAACGAAAATTTCAATATTGGTATAGGGATGAAGATTTCTGAAATCGTTGTATATCCAGGGTATTTCCATGGTGCGGGTAAGACTGTGTACGGCCAGTGATGTTGCCCTGGGCTGCACTCCTACGGCGCCGCCGGGAACCTGGTATGCGCCAAGCCATATAGGCGACGGTACGCCAAGCGATATAAACGTTCCCACATTAACGGGCAGGTAGTAGCAGTCTATTAGCCCGTCAAAAGGATTGATAAAGTACTGCTTCAGTTCCTCGATGAAAGACGGTTCAAGCATTGCTTTCGCGAATGCTGACATATTGCTCCAACTTAGGAAATAGGTAGTGGTTACGCCCGTTGCATAGTCGGAATCCTTTGCCATGGTTGTGAGAGCAAACATCCCTACAGGAGTCGTTTCCGCGCCGGACAGGGTGCCCTGCATGTCATAGTCGGTAGAATTTTCAGTAAAACTGCCCTCCGCGGGAATGCGGTTATCTATCAGGTCTAAGCTGTAGGATGAGGAACTGAAAATCACCAGGGCAGTAGTACTACGGATTGCATTTCTATAACTGCCCAAAACATCAACTGAAAGATAGCACCGCCATAAATCGCGCCATGACTCCCAGGATGTTACATAGTACAGACGCCCTCCCAGTTCCGGTATGGAGACATAATTCCAGTCCGTCGGATTTTCATGGCCTGAAAGCAGGAGGACGGGGGAGAGGACATTTGTCCCCTCCTTCAGCCGTACGTCGACGGCGGTTCCTCCGGAATCCGGAACGGCAAGGCTGTTTCTGCGTTTTGAAAATGTGTAAAATGAAACCTGCATAGCCCCTCCTTAATAAGGCGCCTTAAGACGTCCCTGTCTGGCAAGACGGATCAGTTTCAGGTTCTGCGCTCCGCTTCCCCTGTAATCCGCGATACCATTCGCGCGGGCGATGATCGTACGGCGGCGCCAGTTTCCAATATACTGCGGTTCAACCCCTATGGAAGTGAAAACATCGTCAATACATGAGGAGCTTCCGGTATATTCCGGATAATAATTTGCGGACGACACGGAATCGAAAAGCTTTTTTTCTGCTGCCCGTCTCCTGACAAGTCCGGTCAGAACTTTTCCGTTGGCCTTATTATACAGAAGGACGGCCTCTGAAATCTCTTCTTTCGTACGTTCCCCCCTACGGCACAGCTGATTGAGGGCTCCGCTTCCGCAGTTGAAAGTAAAAGAGACAAGGGCATCAAACTGCGGCTGTGTGAAAGCATACTGGTATTTCGTGTTCACCTCTTCTACCGCGCGCTCGAAATAATTCAGATCATTTCTAAGCATGGCATCCGCCTCGCTTTCAGTACAGACGTCTCCGGATTTCACTCCCTGTGTGTGGCCGTATCCGATCGTCCACACGCCGGCAGGACACAGATAAGCATGACCGCGAAAGCCTTCAAAACTTTTGATAAGGGATATTCCCTGATTGCTAATCTTCATCTTTCCCTCCGATTCGGATGATAAGCTCATTTATGGCAAGCTCCAGTTTGGATATGGCGGATGTGAGTGCCGCCGTCTCAGCCTTATGGTTTTCTGACTGTCTTGTTAGGTACCAAAAGAGTCCGCAGCATGCCGCAATGGGGAATCCGACAGTTGAAATTGCTGTTAAGACATCCTGGGTCATATAGGTTACCTCCTTCCTAAAGAGTCTTTGATAACTTCTTTTCTAGATAACTTCTCCCCGGGCTACCGCACGTGTCTTTTTAACAGGAATGGAGGCTGTCTGTGTACCGGGATCGCCTGAACCTCCTGCTCCCATTACAAACAGGATTCCATTTTCAGTGAAATCATTAAATGCGTTAAACCTCCAGTGTACGTAGGTATTAAAGTATCCGCCTGCGCTGTTAAAAGGAGTGGTTGAACTGTAGTCAAACTGGGGAACGACACCGCATGCTTCCCGGTCAAACAGTACGCCTATTACATAGGGCAGATTTACGGCTGCTTCTGCGTCCTTGCTGGCCCCGGTTGCCACGTCCAGGATGTTGGGGAGAATGTTGATCTCCGTAGGGCTGTTCTGGCTCTGCCAGTAGTTTACACCCTCATAGCTTCCGATTTCAAGATAACTGGGATTGAACAGGGAGCTGTACACCTGGCTTTGTGCTTCAATGAAAATCGGCTCGTACATTACCATTTTCTGGAAGGCCTTGGGAGTGTGCCGGGGAATCCGGGTGCCGGTCAGGTTAGCGTGATGGTTAAATCCGAAATCCGTAAGGCGGGAGGAGTATATTTTGATCTGTCCCGCCATAAACTTCATAAAATCTGACATATGGGTACTAAGCAGCTGTTCCCGTGTGTAAGACGTTCCAAAGCGGTCATTGTACGCTTTTGTCAGGTCTACCTCCGTAAGGCCCATGCTGCTGATTCCTGCCATGTAGTTTAAGAGTGCAGCACGGGTTTTGACCTCGTTGGCAACCTCGATTTCGTTGTTAAACTCCGTCATCATTCCGTTAAGGAAGGATACAAATTCACCCTCATTCCGAAAAGCAATCGCAAGCTGGTCTCTGAACCGGGTAATGTGTTTCTGAAGTTTTTTAGTGCCGTAAAAGTTCAGCTGCACAACGCCGGGGGAGTTGATCGGGTACATGTCGATGCTGTTACCGTTAGCAAGCTGATTAGGATTGATGTCTGTGTTGTAGTCTGTAGACGCCTCCGTCTCATTATAGAGATAAACCACTTTCCTGGTCTGCGCTCCCCATCTGTCAGCTTCTACGGTAAGTGAACCGAGCTTCTGCCGGTAAGGACGGACGGAAAAGATGGTACGTCCTACTACAGCGGAAATGGCGTTCAGGACGTTTTCCGTTCCGGTACGGAGCAGTTTTTCTCCGACGGTTACAAAGGTTGATGTGTCGACGACTTTAATGCCGTTTGTGCCGCCGAGTGTCTGGGAAGCCAGTTCGTTTACGATCTGGTATACATCGATGGGTGTAAGTGTGTTTGCCATGTGTTCTCCTTTCATAAAGAGTCACTGCATGACTCTTTGAATGCTGTAATGGCGCTATGATATAGCGCTTGTTTCCTGGGTAGGGCGGTTGGGTTCCTGTCCATACAGGGACTGATACTGCTGCATAAAGAGGTCTTCCATACTCTTCTGCGGGGGGATGTCAATTCCTCTGAGGGAGTTCAGGTAATGCGCAAACTGATCGGCAGCGGGGGCCGGAGCCGGGACGGGTGCCGGGGCAGGAGCCGGAGCCGGGGCAGGAGCCGGGGCAGGAGCCGGGGCAGGAGCCGGGGCAGGTGCCGGGGCAGGTGCCGGGGCAGGTGCCGGTATCAGATTGAAAATGGCTCGCGCCAGGGCCTCATAATTAATGGGTGCCGGGGCAGGAGCCGGGGCAGGTGCAGAAGTCTGGATAGTCGTAATCTTATCGATCTGCTCGGGTGAAAATCCTGCCTGTAAAAGTGAGATGTAGTCTTTCGTTAACATATTATTATCCTCCTTATATTTAAAATAGGGCATACAGATGAGATTGTCAAGTGTATGCCCTGTTTTTCGTTATTCAATTATTTTAAATGTTTCCTCATGATCGTCCCAGACCCGGCGCACCTCGCCGATATCGATAATATCGATGGTACAGTAGTCATCAGAAGAAATTTCTATGTTGGGATATTCGCCGATCTGATCGCGTATACACCCGGCAGCGTCTCGCATTTCCTGATCACAGAATGTCTCATTAGGATATCGGCAGGCCAGGTTGTGCTGTCTGCAAAGGGCTATAAATTTCGATTCCATATAACCTCCTATTCAACGCGATTAACAGTGTTCTTTATAGTACTTATAAGAAATAGCGTCATACCCGCTCTGAATGCAGATATCAGAAATTTTCTTACAAGTGAAATATCTGCTTTCATGTAGTGACTTTGTTGAAGGGGTTTTAGCTTTCTTAGCAGCATTGAGAAAAACCTTAGATGCATTTAAAGCATCTTCTCCGAATACACTGTTCATTTTAAAACCGTCCAATAATTTGATTGCTTCTTTAATTGTCATTTCATTCCCTCCATGTCTTCCCATTCATATTAGCAGTTCCATTCATACTACCAGTTCCCTGACCCGGGAGATGTGATTGTAGTTCGAGAGGACAAGGTTTCCTTGCCGTACCTTAACGG
>CAJTSY010000174.1:2347-6504 GCA_910578995.1 uncultured Acetatifactor sp. | reverse complement strand
ACGAACTGCAGGGGGATGATATCCGTCCCCTGATGGAGCAGCTGATAGAAGGAATGCTGCCCGTTGGTGCCGGGCTCGCCGAAAATCACGGGGCCTGTCACATAATCCACCGGCTCGCCGAAACGGTTCACGGACTTGCCGTTGGACTCCATGTCAAGCTGCTGCAGGTGTGCCGGGAAACGGCTCAAAGCCTGGGAATAAGGCAGTACCGCCGTATTCTGGTATCCCAGTACATTGCGCTCGTATACGCCGATCAGGGCATCCAGCATGGCAGGGTTTGCATACATGTCCCTGTTCTTCGCCAACCTGTCTTCCTCTGCCGCGCCCTCCAGGAACCGGGCGAATACATCCGGGCCGAAGGCCAGGGACAGTACCGCGCCGCCCACGCCGGAGGTGGAGGAGAAACGTCCGCCGATATAGTCGTCCATAAAGAAGGCCGCCAGATAGTCGTCACTCTTTGCCAGAGGGGAGGTCTCGCTGGTGACGGCAATCATATGTTTCGAGGCATCCAGGCCTGCGTTCTTCAGCGCATCCTTCACGAAGGACTCATTGGTCAGGGTCTCCAATGTGGTGCCGGATTTGGATACCAGTACAAAAATGGAATGTGCCACATCAATACCGGCAAGCACTGCCGCCGCATCGTCGGGATCCACATTGCTGATAAACCTGGCTTCCATCTTGAAGGTATTGTTTGCCTTTGCCCAGTTTTCCAGGGCCAGGTACATGGCGCGGGGGCCTAAGTCACTGCCGCCGATGCCGATTTGCACTACAGTTGTAAACTTCTCTCCCGCGGCATTGGTAATCTCACCGCTATGCACCTTATTGGCCAGTTCCGCTATCTTTTTCTGCTCATTTACATAGAAGCTGCGCTTGTCCACTCCGTCCGCCACAACGGCTTCTCCCAACTGTCCTCTGGTCATGTGGTGGAGCACCCTGCGCTTTTCTCCGGTATTGATCACCTCGCCGTTGTACAGCGCTTCATATTTCTCCGCAAGTCCGGTCTCTTCCGCCAGTTTTGCCAGAGCCTCCAGTACCCTGTCGTCCACCTGCTTTGCAGCGTAATTGTAGGCAAGCCCTGCCGCCATGGGCACGCTGTATTTACCGACACGTTCCGCGCCCGCCTCCCCCATCATTGCCTCCTTCAGGTTCACTTTTGCCACCTTCTGCAGTTCCTGATAAGCAGAGATAGTATCCAGATTGTTCCAGGTAATCATAATCGCCTCCAACCTCCTTTATTTTTTCCGGGATTTCCCTTTCATGGCTGCTTTCCATGCCTCCCTGATATGCAGGCACATCCTTTGCGCCTCATTGAAGTACTGTAAGACATATTGCCTTACCTTACGATTATACTATGAATTGTAGGTGAATTCAAGCGCAGTAAGCCGTTTTGACGTTTTTTCCGGCCGGCGTCTACATCTGTGCTTTTATCAAGCCTATGTAATCGTCTATCGCTTCCGCAGCTGCCGGGATGGACATTTTGTCCCCCGGAACCTGCGTTTTCCCTTCTTTTAAAATATCCAAAAACTGCCTTTGGAAAACGCGAAGCCTTGTTGTCAGCTCTTCCTCCCCGATCAGCTCCAACATGGTGACGGCATCCAGAAAAATTGCCCGAAAAATCCTGTTCCCTGCCTCCGCCTGCTCCCGGGGGCTTCTCTCCTTCCCGCAGAAAGCGGATATCTCTTCCTTTAATTCCAAAAGCACGCCGATAGATGCCTGAAAACAGCCTGTCAGTTCCACGGGCTGCGGCTTTGCCTTCTCAATTGTTGCGATTACCGCCCTGTCACCCAGTCTTGCCGCCAGTTCCTCCTCCGTGAGGAAAAAGTTCTCCGGCTCAGGAGAATTCTGCCTTCTGTTATTCAGAAAAACGTACCGTCCCTCTTTCATCCCTGTGTATACAACGGCATGCCTGCCGCCGGTTGGGGCGGCCATTCCCAACATGGCACAAGAGACGGATTGCAGGAACCCGCCCACAGCCGCCCTGTCCATTTTTGTTTCCGTCATGTGAAAGCCCCTGGGACGCAGATACAGATGAAACCAGGCTGCCGTCTGCAGCATCGGGCCCGCACAGTACACTCCGTCTTCCCTGGCAAACAGATACGGCAGCCCCATAGCCAGCGCAATCTCCCGATCCTGCGTCTCCATCCCAAAGCGTTCCAGCATATTTGCCAGACCAGCATATGCGCATGAGGAATTGAAAGTCATATACTTCAAAATGAGCGTCTCCTTCCATCAATGCCCGCATTCCTGCGAAGCACCCAAATTGGATAATACCCGGTGCCTGCCGGAAACTGCAATTCCGCCAATACCAGCAGAAGGTTTCCCGGTAAGGTTCATCAGGGATTCAGCCACCCTGCCTGAATCCCATGGTCAATATTGTCCGAAACCCAGGCGTACACCTTTGGCATAAACTCCTTCACCACCGCCATCCTCTTTTCCACCGCCGCGCGGTTGGTGCCGCTTTCCACCCAGGTATGCCCGTCTGTCAGTGTGTTGTGAAGAAATGGCTGCAGCCGGTCCATACAGGCCGCGTACTTTGCATCCGCAGTCTCCATGGCGTCAAATTCCTCCCAGAATGCCCTGAACATCTGCCCCTGTTCCCGGGGAAGTCTAGCAAACAGTTCGTCGGCCGCGGCCTTCTCCCGCTCCTCTTTCCCCTGATTGCCTCCCACGTCGTAGGCAAAGGTGTCCCCGGCTATAATTTCCACCAGGTCATGAACCACACACATCTGAACCACCCTGCCGATATCCACCGGCTCCGCTGCGTATTCCTGAAAAAGCATGGCCATCACCGCAATGTGCCAGGAATGCTCCGCATCGTTCTCCCTGCGGCTCTTGTCAATCAGCAGGGTCCTGCGCAGGATTGCCGTCATTTTGTCAATCTGTGCCGTGAACAGAAGCTGACTGTCCATCCTTTCATCTTTGCTGCTAAGAAAATCTTCCACTCCCATCCTATGCCTCCAATCTGTATTTTCCCGTCCTCTTAAAACCGTAGTCCCATCTCCTGCCATAAATCTATCTTAGCACATAGTTCCCGCGCCATGCAAAGGATTTTTGCAAAAATGCTGACCGGACGCGTCCCCAAAATCGGCAAACGGGAAAAACGCAATATAATGTCACATTTTGGCACATTTTCTGCACACGCTTAATATATTGATAGAAACAGGCGGAAAAAACAGTCCCAAAATCCCGCCGGGAGGAATGCATATGGGAAATTATCTGACTTGGGAGGAACGGTATAATATAGGTATCGAAATCATCGACAGAGAACATAGAAAGCTGTTCAGTATTCTGAATAAGCTGTTTCGCTTTGGACATACGGAAGAAAAAAGTCGCTTTGCCTGCCAGGAAGCGATAAAATACTTTAAGGAACACGCTGTACAGCACTTTGCGGACGAGGAAGCCTATATGGCCTCCATCCATTATCCGGGACTCGAGTCCCACAGGCGCATCCACAAAGATTTCCGGGAACGGATGCTGCCTGCCCTGGAAAGCGAACTGGAACTGACCCATTTTTCACATACGGCCATTCAGCATTTTCTCTGCGTATGTGCGGGATGGCTCATTGGACATACCCTGATAGAGGATCATATGATTGTCAGCGGAGAACCTGTCCAGCACTGGGAAAATCTGTTGCCGCAGGACGAACAGGCTGTGATGGGACAGACCGTCGCCGGTCTGCTGCACAGCATGTTCCGACTGGATTCACAGCTCATCAGCAGCTGCTATTCCGGGGAAAAATTCGGAGACGAAATCTGCTGCCGCCTGATTTACAGGGGCAGGGACAAAAAAAGAATGGAATTTTTCCTTCTTTTCGAGGAGCAGTTGATCGGAAACACGATTGGCAATGTCATAGACAAAAAATCCGAGACCACGGATATCATGCTGTGCAATATTGCAAAGTATGCGGCAAGGCAGCTTGTAGAACGCGTAAAACGGCATTTCCCGTCACTGGAACAGTTTGTGCTGATCTCGGAACATCTGCTGTCCTACGAACAGTTTTATAAAATGTACGAGAGGCTGAGTCCCCGCTTCAGTCTACTATTCGACACAGGACAAGGGTATTTCGCCTGCTGTATGGCCGCCTCCGAAACTTCTCTTTCCGGGGAAGGCATATCGGCCGTCACAAAGGAGGCTGTCGCCGAGCTTGAAAGCCGCAT
>CAJTSY010000174.1:0-2247 GCA_910578995.1 uncultured Acetatifactor sp. | reverse complement strand
GACTACGATGTACTGACTGCAGATTCCGGCATATCCGCCATCCGGAGCATTACCCTCGTCCGCCCTGACCTGGTTCTGCTGGATTATGAAATGCCCGTCTGCAGCGGAAGCCAGGTACTGGAGATGATTCGTTCCGAAAAGGATTTCACGGATATCCCCGTGATCTTTCTCACCTGCCGCAGGGACAAACAAAGCGTCCAGAAGGCGATTTCCCTGAAGCCGGAAGGCTATCTGTCCAAATCCCTTTCCGCTGAATCCGTCAAAAGAGAAATTGACCGCTTCTTTGAAAAAAGCGGCGTATCCCATCTGCGCCAGGCTTGAATGTGGGGATTTCGCCATTCCGGTATTCCGTATTCCGGTATTTCATGTATTTAAATGAAATACCGGTTGACCCGGTATCTCCGGCCATGGTATAATATTGGCCCAGAGAGACATTGAATCTACTTCTGATTCCATATGTATTGACGTGCGTGCAATTATGGTACAATGTTGACTCTGAGGGACATCGAGTCTACTTCTGATTCCATATACGTTGGGGCGCATGCAATTATAGTATAATGTCTTCATTCGAGGTATGGAACAGCCGTATGGCCATCCTGTCCTCAAAACAACTGAATAGCAGGAATGTCTTCAGGGCAGGGTGACTTTTCAAAAGAATTCCCGATCGGCGGTGATAGTCCGCGGGCGCTTATGCGCGGGGTTCGGTGAAATTCCGAAACCGACGGTATAGTCCGGATTAAAGAAGGTGTATTGAGATTGCCAGATGGTGTCTGGCTTTTGTCTGCACTCCTTTTTTCCGCCCGTAAAACGCTCTGATGGCATTTTCGATACACCTGAAATAATAGGTTCCGCATCCGGCAGGAATTCAACTATAGGAAGCAAGTGAAGCTTCCCACAGTTGAATGCGGCGCAAAAAGATGCGCCTTTTATCAGAAGCATAGAGATTGCTTCTGATAAGACATATTGTCAGAAGCACCCATGCACCTGAAAAGCTTTCCGCAGCTTTCAGGTGTTATTTAATTTCAGGAGGTATCTAATATGAAGCAAAAAAACACAAAGAAACTGACAACCACCGGCATGCTTTGCGCACTTGCCTACGCCGCCACCGTCATAGGGCGCGTCCCACTGGTGCTTTTTCTAAAGTATGACCCAAAGGATGTAATCATCGTCATTGGAGGACTGCTTTACGGCCCCCTTACTTCCCTGGCAATCAGTGTCATCGTGTCCGTCACGGAAATGCTCACCATCAGCGGAACCGGCCCCTGGGGCTGCCTGATGAACGTGGTCTCAAGCTGCACCTTCTCCTGCACCGCCGCCTTTCTTTATAAAAGGAAACGCAGCATGCCGGGCGCCATAAGGGCGCTGTTATGCGGCTGGGGCAGCCAGGTGATGGTCATGATGGTCTGGAATTACCTGGTTGCGCCGGTGTACATGGGCTATCCCAGAGAGGCTGTGGCCAAGTTGCTGCTTCCTGCGTTTCTGCCCTTTAATCTCATCAAAGGAGGGCTGAATACGGGTTTTACCCTGCTTTTATACAAGCCTATAGTCACAGCCCTGCGTCGCGCTCACCTGGCGGAAGCTGTTCCGATTTCGGAGCATTCCGGAAAAATGCGTTTTCGTCCCGGCGTGTTCCTGGCCGCCCTGTTTCTGCTGGTCAGCTGTGTACTATTGTTTCTGTGCACCAGTGCATTCGTTCCTGAATAAGCATTGTCCGCGGAATGTCTGCGGAAATATTCTTTACTGTAGCTATTCTCAACGATTCATGCTATAATGCCTTTGAGCAGGTATCCGGAAAGAACTTTTTTGATAAGGAGAAGAACAAAATGACAGAAGTCAGTTTTTATGAACAGGCGGAAATAGACGATTCCCTTCTGGCCTTTGCAGTGATTATCGCAAGGTCAGAGGGCAAATGGGTCTTCTGCAGACATCGGGAAAGAGACACCTGGGAGGTGCCGGGCGGACACCGGGAACCAGGCGAAACCATCCTGGAAACCGCGAGGCGGGAACTACAGGAGGAGACAGGCGCCATCGATTTCCATATGGAGCCTGTCTGTGTATACTCAGTGAAAGGGAAAACCGCCGTAAATAAAAAAGATACGGACGAAAGCTTCGGCATGCTGTTCGTTGCTAATATCCATTCCTTTGAAAAAGAACTCCACAGTGAAATTAAGGAAATTCTCCTTACCGACAGACTGGCGGACAATTGGACCTATCCCGCCATTCAGCCGAAGCTTCTGGATGAGGCGG
>CAJTSY010000173.1 GCA_910578995.1 uncultured Acetatifactor sp. | reverse complement strand
CTGCCTGCGCGCATTCCGGTTGACAATCAGGCACAGGAAAGTATATGATAGGGGTAGGCGTCTCCGGCCGGGAAGTCTCCGCATAAGGAAGCGGCTGTATTTCCTAAGCCAGGGGAGGCCGCAGGACAGAAGATGCCACATGCCGCAGGAGGCGTGCAGCATCGGGCAGGGTACATGTGGAAGAACAGAAAGCGAGGATTTCAGCATGGCGACTTTATCATTGAAAGTAATAGACAAAAACGGCGGCACTATTTGCGTCAGCAGCGGGGAAAATTTCGTGGATCTGGTGTGTATGCGCAGTTACCAGGAGGGTGACGTAATTGAACTGGCTGTCTCGGAGAAGAATATCTACCTGAACTGGCAGGTGGACGATGCTCTGGGAAGCGCGTTTGTGTATGTCACGGACAATGTATGCTACAGGATTCCCTTCGGGGAGAAGCGCATCAGCTATTCCCCCAAGGTGTTTTCCGGGGACAGGCATTATCTCTATGCGGAGGTGGCCAGGCCCGACGAGATCGAAAGTTACCGCAACCTGGCCCTGAACCCTGCGGACCAGCATGAGGACGTTCCCTGCTATCCCCATGCTTCCGCCAATGTGGAGACCAGGGGGGAGGCCGTGTTTGCTGCCAGGAATGCCATAGACGGCGTCCGGGCGAATCTTTCCCATGGATCCTGGCCCTATGCCTCCTGGGGCATCAACAGACAGGACGACGCGGCCATGAAGGTGGATTTCGGAAGAAAGATCCGGACGGACAGGGTGGTGCTCTACACCCGGGCGGATTTTCCCCATGATAACTGGTGGAAGCAGGTAACTCTGCAGTTTTCCGACGGCAGCGAGATGGACTTTCCTCTGGAGAAATCTGTCCGGGGGCATGTGCTGTCATTCCCGGAGAAGGAAGTCACCTGGATCGGGCTGTGCAATTTGGTTAAGGCGGATGACCCCTCTCCGTTCCCTGCGCTGAGTCAGATTGAAGTGTATGGAAAAAACGTGATCTGACCAGATTCCCTGCGCCGGATCAGATTGAGGTGTATGGAAGGAATGCGCACTGACCAGATTCCCTGTTCCGTATGAAGGAGAAGACATGGCATCCAGGATGCATCCAGGAGGTGGGTTATGGCGGATACATTGACTCCCGAACAGCGCCGGAAGAACATGCAGCATATCCGGTCACAGGATACCAGAATAGAGATATGCCTGCGCAGGGCGCTCTGGGCAAAGGGGTACCGCTACCGCAAGAACTGCAGGGAGCTGCCCGGCAAACCGGACATCGCCATCGGCAGGTACAAAATAGCCATATTCTGCGACGGGGAGTTTTTTCACGGCAAGGACTGGGAGGTGCTGAAACCCAGGCTTGAGAAGGGAAATAACGGCCAGTTCTGGATAAGCAAGATTTCACGGAACAGGCAGCGGGACGACGAAGTGAACAAAAGGCTGCTGTTTATGGGGTGGACGGTTATCCGTTTCTGGGGAAACGATATTCTGAGGGATACGGAGGCCTGCGTCCGGGTCATTGAGGAAGCTGTTTTTGACCTGAAGATTCGGGATGGGGATGTGGAAACTTAAGTAAATTTGTTTCCATATCCGGTACCGTCCGGGGATGAACTCTGGCCTGCCGGGGAAGGGACGCCCTTCTCCGGAAATGTATTTTCAAACACGTTCTATAGGGGCTGCCTGTTCTCCGTGGCCACAACATTGCTCCCCCACACATCCCGCAGAAGGATGTCCCCTATGGATACCGGCAGGACGGCTCTGGCGGCATTGATCTGCCTCATGCAGTCCATCAGCGCCGCCTTCGGCACAGGGCGGTCCGTTTTTGCGGAAACTACCTGGCCGTCGGTGCAGCGCATGGTGGTAGTCAGGGTCCGCTCCGGATGGTAAACCTCGGCTTCGGCGTAGGCGGCTCCCCGGGGGCAGGTGTTTCCTGTGATTTCCATGATGGTCTCTTCTTCCAGTTTTACGGTGATGGGGCATCCCATGGGACATATGATGCAGGTCATGTTCTGTTCAGTCATGTGATCGATTCCTCCAGTTCCAACCGTATTTCAGGGAAATCTCCCAGAAGTTCTTTTTTTAGTAAAATACTTTCCATCTCGCCCGGCACGGCCTTGGGCCTGCGCACGGAATGGAGGAGACGGTCTCCGTCCAGAATGTTGATCTTCACATTCCGGTATCTGTCTGCAACCCGGAAATACAGCGTGCAGTCTTCCCGGCGCGTAATGAACTGCGGAACGGTATAACGTATTTTTCCGTCTGCCAGAACGCGTATACGGCATCGGGAGGATATTTCTGCGGGGGGCATATTCTCTGCTCCTGGTGAAGGCCGGGATTCCGGGAGCAGCATTCCATGATCGGAAGCGTGTTCCCTGCTTTCCATAATATAGGCCGCCGCGCTTCTTCCCGCAGTTTCGGCCTCCAGGGATACGTAATCCACCAGGTCGTGGACATGGAGTACATTGCCGCAGGCGAAGATGCCTTCTATGGAAGTCTGTCTGTCCTGATCCACCACAGCGCCTCCGGTGACAGGATCCATTCGGATGCCAGCCTGCAGGGACAGCTCGTTTTCCGGGATCAGGCCCACGGACAGGAGCAGCGTATCGCAGGGAATGAATTCCCTGGTCTCCGGCAGCGGACGGCGGTCAGCGTCCACCCGGGCGATGGTGACGCCCTGGAGACGTTCCCTGCCGTGGATCTGTACCACGGTGTGGCTCAGTTTCAGGGGAATGCCGAAGTCGTCCAGGCACTGTTTGATATTTCTGGCCAGTCCGCCGGAATAGGGCATCAGTTCACAGACCGCCTTCACTTTGGCGCCTTCCAGGGTCATGCGGCGGGCCATGATGAGGCCGATATCCCCGGAACCCAAAATGACCACGGTTTTTCCGGGCATATACCCTTTCCGGTTTACAAGTTTCTGGGCCGTTCCCGCGCTGTAGATTCCGGCAGGCCGCTCCCCCGGAATGTTCAGGGCTCCCCTGGGGCGTTCCCGGCAGCCCATGGCCAGTATGACCGCCCGGGCCCGTATGGTAAATATTCCGTCCTCCTCGTTGGCGGCGGTGATTTCCCTGTCCGGGGAGAGGGAGAGAACCATGGTTTTATATTTGACGGGAATTTGATATTCCTGTATCAGCTGTTCGTATTTCCAGGCATACTCCGGGCCGGTGAGCTCTTCCCCGAAGCGGTGCAGCCCGAAACCGTTGTGGATGCACTGCTGCAGAATGCCGCCCAGAAGTTCATCCCGCTCCAGGATCAGGATGTCCCTGATTCCCTGTTCGTAAGCCGCCACGGCAGCACCCATTCCCGCAGGTCCTCCGCCGATAATTACCAGATCCTTCATCTGTTATCTCCTTCATTTTCAGTTCCGCCGCTCCTGTCAGGCCGTATCCGCGTACATTTTTCTGTCAGGGCATGATTTCCTTGGTTCGTCCCACAATGATCTCAGAACCGGCCCCTGACTTCGTGACCTGTTCAAAAGGAATGTCCAGTTCCCTGGAAAGCAGTTCCGCGATATGGGGCATGCAGAATCCGCCCTGGCACCGGCCCATCTGCGCTCTGGTGCGGCGTTTGACACTGTCCAGGTCCCGGGCGGGGGGATTCTGGCGGATCGCCTCCAGAATCTCCCCTTCCGTCACGGTTTCACAACGGCAGACTACTCTCCCGTAGGTTTTGTCGCGGCGAATGATCCGGTTTTTCTCTTCCAGGGAGGCGCTGCGAAAGGCGTGGGCAGGCCTTCGGATGGGATTCCAGTCTTCTTTTTTCCGGAGGGGGAGTCCTTGGTCTGCCAGCATTTCCACCACGGTTTCCGCGATGGCCGGGGCGGCGGAGAGCCCGGGGGACTCGATCCCGGCGGCGTTGATAAAGCCGGGCCGGGGGGAGGTGAGGATGAAGTCCCCTGTGTCTCCCACGGCCCTCAGTCCGCAGAAGGAGGTGATGGTTTTGTGGAAGGGGACGGAGGAAAGGGTTTCCAGGGCAGAATTTCTGATCCACTCCAGCCCTTCCGCCGTCACGGAAGTGTCCCCCCGGTCTTCCAGATCCTGGGAGGTGGGCCCCAGCAGCAGGTTGCCGTCCACGGTGGGAGTGATCAGCACGCCTTTTCCTTTTTCGGAGGGAGTCCGGAAGAGGGTGTGGGATACCAGGTTTCCGCATTCCCTGTCAAGGAGCATATATTCCCCCCGGCGGGGATGGATGCGGAATGAGAAGTCTCCTGCCATCCGGGCGATCTCATCTGCGTGGACTCCGGCGGCGTTTACCACATACCTGGCGTATATTTTATTTTCTTTCCTGTTGTGTGTGCTGTTTGTCCTGCCGCATGGGTTGTCTGTCCTGCCGCACGGACTGTCCGTGTTGCCGTATGTGCTGTTTGTCCTGTCGTACGGGTTGTCTGTGCTGTCGCATGGGTTGTCTGTGCTGCTGCACGTGCTGTCTGCCCTGCCGCATGGGCTGTCCGTTCTGTCGTACGGGTCGTCCGTGCTGCCGCAAGAACTGTCTGCCCTGCCGCAAGAACTGTCCGCCCTTCCAACCGCGTCTCCGCCCTCATCCGGAAGGCTTTTCATGGCCCCGGAGGCGGAAAGAATCTCAAAAAAACCGTCCTTTTCCTTTATGTCTGTGACCTGGAATCCTGTGAGAAGTTCGACACCGTTGTCCATGGCATTGCCCACGGCGGCAATGGTCAGCTCGTAAGGGCAGATAATGGCGGCTGAGGGGGCATAAAGGGCACAGGTGACTTTTTCGGAAAGTCCCGGCTCCATCTGCCTGGCCTGTGTTCCGTCCAGAATGCGGAGGCCCCTGACACCGTTTTTGACGCCCCGGGCGTAGAGGGTTCCGATGGAATCCCTGTCCCCGGGTGTGAAGCCTGTGACCAGGGAGCCGTTCCTGCGGTATGGCACGCCCAGCTCCCGGGCCAGGGGCTCCATGATCTCTGAGCCCCGCACGTTGAGCCTGGCCTTCAGGGTGCCTTCCCGGGCGTCATATCCCGCGTGGACGATGCCGGAATTGGCACGGCTTGCCCCCAGGGCCACATCGTTTCCCTTTTCCAGTATGCAGACACTGAGACAGTAGGAAGCCAGGGCTCTGGCGGTCATGGCGCCTGCCACGCCTGCTCCGATTATTGCAACGTCATATGTTTTCATCTTTATACCCCGTGCCTGCCGTTGGCGGGCGTTATTTGTTACTGTTCGCGAGATGCCTCCGCGTGGATTCCGTGCTCCTAAACTGTTTTTCCGGCGGCGGAGCCTACCGGTCGGTAGATGCACAGGGCATTTTCCAGGGTCAGGGTATCCATCCATTCCCTTCCGCCGGAACCTTTGCGGAAAAGCTGCAGGTTGCCTATGCCCGCGCAGCCGCCCAGAGGGGGAATGCGGAATTTCCTGCCCTCCGGATTTTCGTACTGCAGCCGCATCATTTCCGCCTTGGTACAGCTGCCGGAGATTTTTACCACCGTGGATTTGTCCTGGGCCAGAATATGCCAGACATACCGTTTTCCGGTCTCCTTTGTCTCCCATTTGCACCGGGTGAATTCGAAATCCTCCCCCCTGTAAGTCAGCTGCAGCATCAGCCTCTTTCCCAGGGGAATGCCCAGGAATCTGGGACAGAAGGCGTTCACCGCCAGGGCGGAATGCCGAAGTTCCTGCCCGGTGCGCTGGCTGGCCAGTTTTCCGCAGGCGAACTGGAACCAGGGTCTGTTGAAACTGCGGCCCCAGTGCTTGTCCGCGTAACCGTAACTGGTTTCGGGAAGCACATCATAGGGTATGCCGTCCAGTGACACCCGGCCCTGGAAGAAACTGCGGATTCCCTCCCCGTGCCAGTAACTGTCCTGTGTCTTCAGGGCGCGGAAAAACCTTGAAGATCGTTTCCCAGTGTGACATGTGACGGATTTCCGTACTTCCAGATCCCATTCCATAAAGCCGCTGTCCGACATGTAGGAGCGGCGTCTGGCTTCGCCGGGAGTTACTTCCACGAAGCCCGTGAGTTTGTCTTCGCTGTAAAAGCAGTCGCCCGACTGGCAGGGCCTCTCCGGATCCCCCTTTAACTGCATTACCAGGGGGCTTCCTGTGGCCTGAAGGGCGGAAACGGGGTAAAAGGCATGGAGCTGCCTGCCGCCGTCTCCCTGCCCGTCAGGGAACGCGCCGGCTTTAACCATTACATAGGAAGGCTTTCTGCCATGTTTTCTGTTGTAAGGGTGTTGTCCCAGAACGGGGGCGTCCCCGCCCAGTCCCGGGTTGATAATGAAGAATTCTATAAAAAAGGAACGGGTCTCCCCACTTTCGGACTGTATTCCGGAGAAGGAATGCCACCACCGCATATAGCCCTTTTTAGCCAGGGCCCCCCGCAGCATACAGGAATTTCTCGCCAGATCGGATAGGTTCATGCCATTATCCCGCTTTTCTTTTGAAAATAAAACAATATTTAGTAGCAAACAACGTTATTATAATACTATATGTGGGAAATAGCAAGGGCGGAGGGTATATTTCCATAAATTTCTGTGATTTTCCGTGACCAGCGCCGGGCGGGAGCCTTTGGCAGAATCTACAAATCTTTTTTCAGAAAATTATGAAAAATGACAATTTACAAAAAGGAAGAGATAGTGTATGATTCCGAAATGAATAAAATA
>CAJTSY010000172.1 GCA_910578995.1 uncultured Acetatifactor sp. | reverse complement strand
AGCCTTCCCATCGGGGGAGAGAGTACCCACAGTGTGCTGGCGGCCCACAGGGGACTGCCCAGTGCGAGGCTTTTCACAGATATTGACCAGCTCTACAAGGGCGATATGATATACATCCATATCCTGGATGAGACACTGGCCTATGAGGTGGACCAGATTCTGCCCATGGTCGACAAGGACGACATGGCGGCCCTGGAGGAGGCGCTGAAGATTCAGGAGGGGAGGGACTGCATTACCCTTTTCACCTGCACCCCCTACGGGGTGAACAGCCACCGCCTCCTGGTGCGCGGCACGAGGGTTCCCTATGAGGGCGAGGAGGAGATTGTAAGCACACCTGTGGACACCATGTTGGAGGCTGTGCAGAACTATTACATGCTCTACCTGGTACTGGGGCTGTCCGTGACCATGCTGATTATTGCGGTGATGAAATTCCTTTTCCGGCCCGGGAAAGCGAAGGACAGAACCGCGGACAAAACCGGAGACAGACTTGACGACAAAGCCGGGGACGAGGCTGAGGACAGACCTAATCCGCCGGTAGACAATCGGCGCAGTCATCGAAAGTAATTGAAAATAATCGTGACAGAGAACAGTGGCACTTCGGAGACGATTGACATAGAGCATCGCTATATTCGGAAGCAGTCAAGGATATATAGGAAATGATGTAATTGCGTAAGCAAAAAAGGGCAGGAGGTAAGAGGATGAAGGGAAGAAGAAGGAGAGGGAAAAGCGTGTACGCTTTGTCTGCAGGGCTTGCGGCGCTGCTGTGTGCCCTGACGGCGGGGCCGGGGCCTGCCTATGGCGCAGCGGGCATCGAGACGGACGGAACGGACTGCAGGATCGATTTTACCCTGGATGTGGAGACACTGAGCCAGGCCGGGGAAACCGGAAATCTGGAGACCGCGGTTCCCGATTATAACCAATACTATGGCGAGTTGGCGGAATACTTAAAAGGCAGCGGGAATTCTGAACCTGGAGATTCCGATCAGGAAGATCCTGACACGGGGGAAGAGGCCGGGGCAGGATCCCTGCAGGGACAGCGGGCAATTCATGTAAATTTATATAAAATAGCCGATGTGGACGTGGGAGGGCGTTATACCCTGCTTTCCGAGTACGCCGCATCCGATGTGCTGCGGAACGTGGAAGCCGCAGGCGACGGCACCACGGCGGGACAGTGGTCCGAATGGGCGGCCGAGGCGGCCCGGATGGCTGTAGGCACAATGGGAGAGGATGGCATCCTGGAACCGCCGGCAGGGGGAGCGCTTCAGCCGGATGCCGGTGCAGATATCACCCTCCGGGACGGGAATGCCGTAGGAATCGCTGAAAACTTAACCGTGGGCCTCTACCTGGTCAGTGTGGAGCCTGTAGAGACCGGGGCTTACCTTTACAATTTCATTCCTTATCTGGTTTCACTGCCTAATCGTTCCTACCGGGCGGAAGGGACGGACGGCGATGAGTGGATTTACGGGGATGAGGAGGGCAGGCGCATTTATGTAGGCCTGAAACCGGAGCGGAAGGACCGTTTCGGAGACCTGGTTCTGGAGAAGAAGATTACCGCCTACAACGAGACTTTTCAGGGCGCTTCCTTTGTCTTCGAAGTGAAGGCCGTGAAGGATGACCGTGTGGTATACAATGACCTGGTATCCCTGAGTTTTGATGACTACGGCACACAGACAGCCAGAATAGAGGGGATCCCCGCCGGGGCGCAGGTTACGGTGACGGAGATTTACAGCGGTGCGGGTTACACACCCACAGGCGGAAATTCTGTGAAAAATACGGTGATCACGGCGGAGGGCGACACTGCCAGGGTCAGCTTTGAAAATGAGTACAAGGGAACCTTCAACGGAGGAAATACCAGTGTGGTGAACCATTTTGTGTACGGGAAGGATGATGCGGGCGCGGAGGAGCTGCAGTGGGAGAAATTGGAAGGCGCAAGCCACGGAACCGCCGGTGATGCCGGAAACTGAGCTGCCTGGGCGGAATCGGAGGCATCCGGAGCAGGACTGGCACATCTGGCGTGAACTGAGAATGAAGACAGGAGGCGTGGATAGATGAAAAAGAAGAAAATATTGAAAATCCTCATCCCCGCATCGCTGGCTCTGATGCTGGCGGCGGGAACCCGGGTACAGGATGCACTGGCATATTTTACCAGTTATACCGGAGCCTCGGGAAAGGTTCAGGTGAGCCTGTCGTTTGCGGACACGGAGCCTGGCGATACCGTGGCGGACTGGACCAAGCATATATCCGTCACAAACACGGGCACAGTTCCCTGTTTTGTGCGGGTGAAGGTGCTTGTCAGCGGGCAGTATGAGAAATATGTCAGCTACACTTCCCAGAGGGAGGGAAGCTGGACGCTTCAGGACGACGGGTACTGGTATTACGATGCAGCCCTGAATGCAGGCGAGACAGCGGATGAGCTTCTGGCCGCCCTGGA
Organism: uncultured Acetatifactor sp.; assembly: GCA_910578995.1. GTDB lineage: Bacteria > Bacillota > Clostridia > Lachnospirales > Lachnospiraceae > Acetatifactor. Next base: position 4,241 of record CAJTSY010000172.1, on the reverse strand, counting down.
CAGGGTATCGCTGAACCAGGACACGGAGAACGGGAAACAGCAGGAATTCAATGTGATTGTCGTTCAGGAACATACCCTGGCCCTGTATGACGGGGAGGGAAATCCCTACGCGGACTGGACGTTGGCAGAGAACAGTGCACAGCCTGCTGCGGAAAACGTCAGATCTGTTGACGGGGCGGAAGGTAAAGAAGATGCCGGAACAGCTGACGGGGCGGAAGGCACAGAAGATGCCGGAACAGCTGACAGCGTGGAAGTCACAGGAATTACCGGGGAGGGCGGACAATGAGGAGAATGAGAGACAGGAAAAAGAAGACGGCTCCGGTGCTGCTTCTGTGTGCTTCTGTGGTTTTGCTGCTCTTAAGCACTGTAGGCAGCACCCGGGCGGCCCTGACCTATTACAGTGAAAATTATGCTATGGAGGTGACGGTGTCCAGTATCGGGGTGACGCTGCAGGAAAACGGAAACCCTGTGAGCTACCGAAACTATCTGAAGGATGACTGGAGCGATTCCGGTTCGGGAGAGCTTCTGACGAACCTGGTGCCTGAAGGGGAGACGCTGCTTCCGGGAAAACGTTATGCCGAATCCTTAAGCGTGCTTAACAGCGGCGCCATCGACACCTATGTGCGCGTGACTCTCTACAGAAGTTGGCAGGACAGTCAGGGAAACAAACTGACAGAACTGTCACCGGAGCTCATAGAATTTGACCTGACAGAAAACAGCGGATGGATTGTGGACGAGAAAGCTTCCACGCCTGAACGCATGGTCTTATATTACACCAGAGTTCTTCCCTCCCAGGCGAGCACTCCGGCCCTGAGCCGGGGCGTGGGTGTGTCCAATGACATTTACCGGGAAGTGGAGGAGATAATCGTCCGGGAAACCCAGGAGGGGAAAACATTTCAGACCAAATACCGTTACGACGGCTGCTGGATGAGCGTGAAGGCGGAAGTGGATGCGGTTCAGACCCATAACGCGGCGGAGGCAATTAAGAGTGCCTGGGGTGTGGATGCGGACGTGGCGGCGGACGGGACGCTGCACCTTAGATGAGCACTTCCAGTCCACACGCATCCGGGCGGTGCATTCCGGCTGTTTTCCTGAAAACGGCGGGAATCCTTCTTTTGCTGCTCCTGGCAGTATCCTGCCTCCCCCTGACGGTACCGCGCTTTTTCGGATACCATATCTATTCCGTGGTCAGCGGAAGCATGGAGCCCGCCATTCCCACGGGAAGCCTGGTGTACATTAAGGAGGCGGAGCCGGAGGAAATCGCGGAGGGCGATGTGATCGCTTTCTACGGTGCGGCGGATGCGGCCTCCATCATCACTCACAGAGTGTTGGAAAACCGCGTGGTTATGGGAGAATTCATCACGAAGGGGGACGCCAACCAGACCCCTGATATGAATCCTGTGCCCTATGTCCGCCTGATCGGGAAGGTGGAACGCAGTATCCCGGAGGCAGGGAAAATCGCGGCGATATTCACCAGTGCGCAGGGCAAGGTTATGGCAGGCTGCGCCGTTCTGACAGCTGTATTGCTGCAGGCGCTGGCGGCGCTATTGGAGAGCCTGGCAGGGAGGAAACGCCGTCGGGACTGATGTGAGACTGACCGGAACAGGTGCTGCCGATGCTGCTGGGAAGCCATACAAGTTGATATTATCTGTGTAAGTCAGGAGGAAATAGATATGAAATTAAAACGATTAAATCAGTTTCATTTGACGCGCCGTTTGCCGGCGGTACGCATGCCCGGGATGTCCCGCCTGCTTTCCACAGCCATGGCAGCCCTTTTACTTTTTGGAAAAGGAACCACAGTTCAGGCAGAGGACTTCGAAGGAGGGGACTGGGGGGTACAGTTTACCGGGGAAGAAATGGTGAGCAATTTCAGTTCCCTGGATATTTCCGGGGCAGTCTATTCCCTTCTGCCCGGGGACAGCGTGACCATCAGCCTAAACCTGGAGAACAGGAGCGGCCAGAGCTCGGAGTGGTACATGACCAATAAAGTACTGTCCAGCCTGGAGGATCATTCCGACGAGGCCCGGGGCGGCGCGTATGCCTACCGCCTGTCCTATACCGGGCAGGACAGCCAGGAGACGGTTTTCTTTGACAGCGCCACCATAGGCGGCGACAGAAACTCGGCCGCGGGCATGGGTCTCCATGAAGCTGTGGAGGGTATGGGCGATTATTTCAAACTGGGTACTCTGGCTGCGGGAGAGAAGGGAACGGTAACCCTGAGCGTGGCCCTGGACGGGGAAACCCAGGGAAACGATTACCAGAATACCCTGGCGGACCTGAGCATGAATTTTGCCGTGGAAACCCTGAACCTTACCGCCGACAATGGAAACAATGAAAACGGGAATCCGGGAGACGGTCAGCCCACAGGCGGGAACGGTTCCCATTCTTATTCCACAGGAGGCGCGAAGACCGGGGATTCCAACAGCCTGGCCATCTGGTCCTGCGTTGCCTTTGCCAGCGGGGCGCTGCTGTTGGTCCTGGCGCTTCTTGGCATGAAAAAGAGCAGAAAGGGGGAGGCGTCATGAACAGACATTCAGTCAAAGGATATTTTCTGACGGCGGCAGCAATTCTTATGTGCTTTATGCTTGTATTTGGGAAGGTGGACGCCAGGGCGGAAGCATATTCCTATACGGTGACCTTCTATCCGGGCAACCATGGAAGCTTCCGGGGCACGGAACTGGTGGAAGTGGACAACAGCGCTTCCGGCTCCGCCTATGTGGTTAGCAGGGACGGCTCTGCCATCCGTGTCAGCGGCCTGCGCGCCGGGGATGTGGTGGGCTTTGACGCTGCCATGGAGGGTGCGGTGGAGCTGGAAGGGGAAAGCCGTTACTATGTGAAGGGCATCCGCGTCAGCGGCCGCGACAACAGTACCGTGGACGCTTCCGCCTTCCGGGTGGAGGAGGACAGGGACTACGTGGTTGCATACGGCATCCGGGGAGACCTGACATCCTATGTGGTCAATTACCGGGATGAGGCGGGAAACACCCTTGCAGACAGCCGCACCTATTACGGAAATGTGGGCGACAAACCGAGAATTGCCTACCGTTATATAGAAGGATATCAGCCGCAGGCTTACAACCTGACAAAGACCCTTTCCAAGAATACCGCGGAAAATGTATTTACTTTCATCTATACCAGGGTTCCCACAGGGCAGACCGGCGGAACAACCGGTGGGGATATCCCCGGAACCGGTGGCGGCACAGCCCCCACAGTCCCGGCAGGGACTACCCCGGGCCAGGGCGGAAACGTGCAGAATCCGGGCGTAGGCCAGGGCACGGCCCAGAATCCCGGCGGTCAGAACCCGGGCGGTCAGAATCCCGGCGGCATCCAGAACCCTGACGACGGCCAGAATCCGGATGACGGCACCCAGACACCGGATGGTGGTGATACCCAGAATCCGGATGGAACCCCGAACGATGGCCAGGGAGATACCCAGAATCCTGACGAAAACAACGGCCCCCGTGAGGAAGTGGACCTGGATGACCAGGAGACGCCTTTGGCTAACTATGGAGGCGACAACAAAGATGGTGCATCCTCGGAAAAACATTTTCCCATATGGGCTTCCATTGGTATAGCAGTGGCGGGAGTCGCGGCTGTGGCTGCAGCTGTGTGTGTGATACTGGCAGGAAGGAAGAAAGCAAAGACCCGGACAGGGGGAGATAAAGAGAAGTGAAGGGAAATTGTGTAGTCTCACAGTACTGTGTAGTCTCATAGTACTGTGTAGTCTGACAAATACTGTGTAGTCTGACAAGTACTGTGTAAAGGGGACTGTATAGTCCCACGAAGCTATATTGAGGAACTGCCGGGGGATGACTATAATATCGTGATATATGAGGGGCATACTGGAATTTATGGGCATATATTACGTAGTAAGGAAATTTCCCGGTAGTTGTGTATTTGCCGTTATTGTTCCATGCGTTATTTGCCGTTGCTGTTTATTCGGCGCTGATCCATGGTGTTTCGAGCGTCCTTTGTGTGACTGACCCAAGTAACCTTTTGGTTGCTTTGCAGCCTTTTGTTTGCCTTTTAAAAAAGCCTTTCAAAAAAGCCTGCAAAAAATGCTTGCAAAAAAATAAAAATATCGCTTGCCAAAAGTACTTTGATGTGGTAATATATTGTTGTTCGGTTATCAGAGGGTGTTCGGAACTGATAATTTTCTATTTAATTTTACAGCCGGAAAGGCGCAAGGCTCCATGGTCAAGCGGTTAAGACATCGCCCTTTCACGGCGGTAACACGGGTT
>CAJTSY010000171.1:2324-6726 GCA_910578995.1 uncultured Acetatifactor sp. | reverse complement strand
GCCAGGGATTCAAAAAATTCCCCGAGGTTCCTCATGTCGCCCCTGTCCGGCGTGGCCGTAACGCCAAGCACCCTTGCCCTGCTGAAATGCCCCAGGACACGCCGGTAGCTGTCTGTCAGGCAGTGGTGCGCCTCATCAATGATGATTGTGCCAAAGTAATCTTCCGGGAACTGCCCCAGGCGCTTCTCCCGCATAAGGGACTGGATGGAGCCCACCGCCACCCGGAACCAGCTGCCCAGGCATGTCTCTTCCGCCTTCTCCGTGGCACATCCAAGGCCTGTTGCCTTATAAATCTTGTCTGCGGCCTGCTCAAGCAGCTCTCCGCGGTGGGCCAGGATCAGCACCCGGTCGCCGCCGCGGACGCAGTCTTCCGTCACCTTTGCAAAGACTATGGTTTTCCCGCATCCCGTGGGAAGGACAAGGAGGGTCCTCTGTATACCTTTTTCCCATTCAGAGAAAATGCTTTCTTTTGCCTTTTCCTGGTACGGCCTTAATTCCATCAGAACTCACCTGCCTTGAATGACGGAGTTGTGCTTCCATCTTTAGGATAAAACCTTTTGATTTCATTTGCCTGGCGCTGCTCCCCGTTCTGGGCCGTATAGGAACGCACCCCTACCTTTGCACGCCCGGTGGAACCGGGGACACGCCCCCAGTCCATGCGGAGCGGTTCCCCCTTCTTTTTCTGCCCTATGCTGGTAAAAAAAGCGGAGAGCATGCCTTCTGTAATGGTATGCAGAAAAAGGTTGTGGGTAATGTATGCCGCCCCCTTCTCCGTGTCAATCCGCAGCTTCAGCACTGCCTTGTTGCAGGAGGGGAGCTTCTCGCTTCCATTGTGCCTTCCCCTGTCAAAGCTTTCCACAGTAAAGGCATAATCCCCTTCCGGCAGGATAATGTATTCACCTGCATCCTTTTCTATCGTGTCGTCCCAGTTAAGGGGCCTTTCGTTTTCATTCATCATGGCTGCTGTCTCCTTCCTAATTGAACGGAATCTCCCCGTCCTCCTTCATTTTCCTTATCATGGAATATACTTTGGGCCATGCCCCTACCAGAACCCCCTGGATGAACCCGGGATCATAATTTTCGATTGGGGTGTCCGCAGGATAATATCCCCTGGCGCCAACCACGTTCTGGATGTCCCACTCACTGATCCCGTTGGACATCATGAGGTCCTTCAGGTTCTGGGGGATGTTGTCCGGGCTGCTTTCCCAGATCATGGATGTCTGTTTTCCCGCTTCCTGCTTTACAGGGGATGTACTGCCTGTTTCCGGTTTTTCCTGTACGGGTGTACCTCCTGCTGCAGTTCCGGAAGGTGTGTCCCCTGCCTCCTCCGGAACATTCATAAACTGGTCTGCCGGGGAGGCCTGTTTCTGTTCCTGCATCCCCACTACCGCAGGAGTCCCGGTAGTCCCCCGGGCTTCAATAATGCCTGCGATCCCGGCATACTCAAAGGGCATCTCTTCCGGGAGCCCGTACCGGTTCTTTGCGTCCCAGCAGGGATGGTGCGCCGTGTACATCACCCGGGAGCCGCCCTGGGCCTTCCGCTTTTTCCCCTTGTCGTCCACTGCCACGGAATAGGTCTTGTAATTGGCGAACAAAAGCAGGTCGCTCCATTCCTTTACCAGGGGTGATGTCTGGGAAGTGGTTTTCTTCCCCAGCTTCAGCTCCCACCTGTCATACGCCCCCATCTCGTCCGGCTGCTCAAACTTCCGCATCTGGGCATGGGCGGTAAGCACCACGTTCACCCCTGCCTTTATCACGTCAGAGAGCCGGTTCAGGAAACGCCCGAACTCCTCCTTTGTGTATACGTAGCCCGTGCCGTACCCGAAGCTCTCCAGGCCGTCCTTCTGGTGTTTTGCGCAGACATGTTCCACACACATCTGCTCCGCCCAGTCTATGGTGTCCACCACCAGCGTCCTGCACAGTCCAGGATTGGCACGGACATACTCTACCTGCTCCATCAGCATGCTCCATGATGTGGGATCCGGTGTCCTTGCCACGTCCATATCCTTTGTGCTGCCCTCCGTGTCAATGAACAGCGGGTCCGGGAACTGTGCCGCAAATGTGCTCTTCCCGATGCCTTCGGGGCCGTATACGACTACCTTCTTTGCCCCCGGCATTTTTCCCCTGATTATCTCCATCAGAATTCACCTGCCTTCCATTCTGCTTTCTTATCTTCCATCACAGGATGCTCCTTCCCCTCGACATATCCGTCGGAAATAATGATGGAGCATTCCTCCCCCGTGCTGACCCTGGTGGCAATGGCCTGCAGTCCCTCCTGCTCCAGCCAGGCGCCGAATTCCCGCAGCGTCTGCAGGTCCATCTGCTCTAATTTGTCCAGCAGCACAAAACCGCATTTCGGGTTCAGCTTCCGCACAATCGCCGTTGCCACTTTCAGGCGGTCGGCTCCGGACATGTTGTCCCATTTCTGGCCGCTGTAGACAAGCTCGCCGTCACACACTGACAGCCCCTGGAGCGGAAGCTCCGCGGACTGCAGGAGGTCAGTTTTGTCCTTCCTCGTCTGCATGATCTGTGCGGTCAGGCCGTCATACCGGTTTTTGTAAACCAGGGCATCCTCTTCCGCCTTGTCCTTGTCAAGGTTTGCCCTTACCTTCCGGTTGATCTCCTCGATATTGGAAATACTGTGTTCCAGTTCTTTCGTTGACTGATCCTGAAGGTTATTTGCGTCCATCATAGCGATATTCAGGGAAGCCTTTGCCTCTTCCAGCTCTTTCTCCTTCCTCGAAAGCTGCTCCCGCATGGCCTCCACTTCCTGTCCCAGGAAAGCTACGGACTGCCTGTATCTGTCAGCCTTGTCACGCTTCCTCTGGTTCTCCCCGTTCCTTGCCAGGATTTCCTGCTGCTGCCGGATCAGCTCTGCCGCCGATACGATGTCCTTCGGGGCATCCGGGTAATAGGGCTGCTCCTTGGCAAACTTCTTTTTCTGGTCAGCGATCTGGCCGATGGTAAGGCGCTGGTTATAGAGCTCCTTTTCCTTCTTTTCCAGCTCTGCCAGCCTGTCCCCCACACCGATGATCCGCAGGAGCGTCTTCGCCTTCTCCTGGCCGGATGACTCCAGGAATTTAGGGAGGTCAATCGCAAGCTGTTCCACAAACTCGTTCAGGAGCTGCTGTCCTCCTTTCTTGCCGGAAGGATCCGTCACCTTCAGGTCGCTGTTTTTTCCTTTCCTCTCCACGATCAGTCCGTTGTTCATGACAATATGTAATGTGGGGGGAATAACGGATTCATGCCGCTGCGCTTCGGAAGGGCGGTACCTGTCCCCGCCCAGGGCCCATGCGATGGCATCCAGGACGGATGTCTTTCCCTGGCGGTTGTTTCCCCCGATGATGGTGAGGCCGTTTGCGGTAGGCTCCAGTTTCACAGCCTTTACGCGCTTTACGTTCTCAATTTCCAGTTTGTTGATTTTCATGGCTTCCATTGTTAATTTTTATCCTCCTCATTTTCATGCAGTGGCTGTATGGTTTTCCCTGCATATTTCCCCAGGCGCTTCTCTGACGAGCAGTTGAACTCGTACCCCTTATGGCAGAAATAGTACAGGAACCTTCCGGATTCTGCCCTGTACTCATGCAGCTCCTCTCCAAGGGCCTCCGCTGCTTCCACGATCCCGTGTTCAACGGTGGCATAGATAATCCTGGAAGTCCTGAACGGGCCTTCCCGGTTCAGGGCATTCCATTTATCCATCAGGTCCACAAAAGCTTCCACCCGCTCCCTTACTGCCAGGGCATCAAAATCCCTGAAAAGTTCCTTCATTTCCCCGTTTCCCATTGACTTCACCTTCCCGCATCCTTATAATGGGTGCATAAATATTTTTAATTTGTTGGCAGGCTCCAAGCTTTGGTCGGTGATGGAGCCTATCTTTTTTTGCCTTCCTCCCGGATGGATAAGTGTGAGCATCCTGCAAAGACCACTATCAGCAGTAATGCCAGGATGTAGTTTCCTCCCTCAACTGCCCCTGGAGCCAGCAGCATGGATAAAAATGATATCCCGCCCAGAACGCCGCTCGCGTTAATCCGATGTGTCACCCTCTCCGGCAGTTCCACGTAAGATACATCTATGACAAGGCGATCCTTCCTCCTGGCCTGCAGGGAGCCTGTCCTCCTGTTCGGTACCATGGTTCTCCCCCCTTAAAACTCATATGTAGGCGCCACCACCATTTCATAAGCGTGGCGCTCCCCAGTGTACCTCTGGATCTCCGCCTTCCCGTCCAGGCTGTCGTAGAAGCACTGTGCCTGCTCCATGGAATCAAACTCCATGCAGTCCTCCCGGCCGTCCTGGTCCTGGTGCCAGAACCTGACCCTGAATGGTTTCATCTTTTCTCCTCCTTCCACCCCTTCTTTCAGGTCAGCATATACTTTGTTGTCATCCTGCCATGTGAAGTATTCCA
>CAJTSY010000171.1:0-2224 GCA_910578995.1 uncultured Acetatifactor sp. | reverse complement strand
CCAAGACTGGCACCGCCACGCCGGACGAACACTTCCGTACTGTTGTCTGTCAGCCCCATGGCAACGATTTTATTTAGTGTCATGCCCCTCTCCTTCCTGTTGCGACACCGCAACTCTTACAAAGTCATAATCTTCAGTCTTTCATCCTCCGGAATATCCAGGAGTTTGAAAAGAATAAGCATATCCCCATAGCTGAACGAGTCCTTGGGCTTTCCATTTACCATCGGCTTCTTGCGCCCGTTCCACGCCTGGGGAGTAATGCCCAGTGCCTTAGCCAGATCCTTTATGTACAGCTTCTTTCGTTTCCATGCTTCCTTTTCAAACCAGTACGGAAGGTCGGTTACCATGTAATCTTTTTTCTGCTCCGGAGAAAGTGCCACCCTCGGCATCCCTATCACCTCCTCGTATCTTGATACCCTATCCAGGCATTTCAGAGAAGAATTTCCCGCGCATATCTGCTGCATTCAAACTCTGATAAATCCACAAATCCATAATAAAGAATCCTTTCAAACAAGTCCCTTGTCTTATCCTTGGTAAGATATTTCATCTTCTGACTGGGAACAAAAAGCACGGATTTATCATTATCCATCTCTATCTCTGTGACTTCCCTTATTACAAGAGATCCTCTCTCCTTGATAAGAATTCTCATATTTCTGTCTTTCTCACCTCCCTCCTATACCAGCATCTGCAGCTTGATTTTCCATCCTCTCTCCTTTATACTGTGCTTACAGGCCACTGCCATGGCCGAGTACTGAAGAAAGGAGAAAAGCTTATGTATCAGTACATTATAAAAACAGGTGATAAAATGACTATTGACACGCCGTTTTGCAAAAGCAAGTCCGATATTAAAGAAGAAATCATATCTCGGTCGGTTGATTGCACTCACATGAGAATGACTTATCCAAACGGATTCATTGTGGAAACAATTGCTCTTTTGGACAAAACCATCTTCGAGACAAACCGTGAGTTAATCGACAACGGAAACGGTCATTTTACTGTATCTGACTGACAATCCCATCCTTCGTAACAGTCGTTACAGATGTTGAGTTTCCGTCTGACATAACTGTTACTGAAATATTGGGAGCGGAAACGGAAATTGTCTGGTTGTTTATGGTGATTTCCGTTTCTCCGTTCTTGATAGTAATTTCCTTATCCATCTTTCTCACCTCCCCGCTTTGTGCTATAATCTCCTTATCAAATGCAAAGGAGAAAAATCATGCCTGATCTCAATGATTTAAAAAACTTCCCAATCCCCGAAATTGCCAATGGGACTGTTGTGCCAAATGGAATCCTGGAACAGCAAATCAAAGAAGCCAAAGAAAAGGAACTTCGTAAAAAGCAATGGAGACACGATTTCCGAATTGCTCTTTTCAGTGTCATATCTGGCGCTGTTGCCGGATTCATATCATCAGCTATCTTACTGCACATACAAGGGCTGTTGTAATCAGGGCGGCCAGTGAGCCGCTCAAGGCTGAAAGAAACAGGCAAATGCAATAAAACAATGGTCTATTCTTCGTTTGTTTCACCTCCTTTATGTCACCAGCTATTCCAGAAAACACTCAATCGGCTTGTCATCTCCCACCCTTGTCTGGTATAATTCTCCTATCAGCACTGCCATGCTGAAATATTACGAAAGGAGAAAAATACATGACTGATATTGCCGAAAAAGCTTTAAAGCAGATGTATGACGAATACCTGCGCGCGGGAGATGCCGACTGGATGGACATAAGTGCTCCAGCTGGAAATCAGCTTAAATCCCTGGGCTATGTCGAGAAAAATGTCCTGGGGGATTTCAAATTGACCGATGCCGGAATCGCATACATGGCACGCTAATCATTTGCGGCATCTGATTCTTTCGGGTGCCGCTCTTCTGTTGATGTCATTTTTCCTTTTGTGTCATACGATGTTAAATATGTAATGTTGGTGCAAATTTCCAAAACAACATTAAACCAGTGTTCATTGTTCCTTGCACCGCCGCAAGACAAAGTAAATCCTGTTGCTTCTCTCCCAAAGTCCTCTCCATTCACCCGGAAAATCTTCTTCTCCACATCAATCTCCACCGTTTTTAATTCCCTCGGCGGTATAGGGGCAATGCGTTTTTTCTCTTCCATGGCTACCTCCTTCTATTTTGCCATCTCCAAATCTCTGTCTACTGCGAAAAGATAATCAATTGTATATTCTTCCCCTATCGCGTTTTTGATTTTCCATTGCATTTTGATTGATT
>CAJTSY010000170.1 GCA_910578995.1 uncultured Acetatifactor sp. | reverse complement strand
CTCCAGGGTTACCGTCCGCCGCTTCACCGTTCACAGCAGCTGATGCACCGGGTGAAAAACAACGTTCAGTCTTCTATATATTCCCTGTAATCCGCCTCGCTGGCAAACAAAACATACCTTCCATCCACCAAGCCCATGTAACCTTCCGACGTATTATATCCCTTCATATTCTCTCCTCCTGTTCCTGATCAGATTTTCTCTGTCCTGAACAGAAGGTAACATATTTTAAGGTCCATAAAACTCCCTCAATAAACATTTGTTCGGATTTAATTGGGCCCGGAAAGAATCCGCATCTCCTCCAGAAGCGTCTCTGTCTTGTCTAAAAGCACCTCCGCGTCCTTCTCCACAAGCCCTGTCTTCTTATATCTACAGGTAAGGAACGGCTTCCCGTATGCCGTAAAGGCAAGGTCTTTTCCGTATTTTGCCAGAAGCTCCGGAATCCTGGACGGATCCAGATCCGCATCCGGCAGAAAGGTGACGGATATCTTCTCGTTTTTCCCCTTCACGTCCGTCACATACAGTTTATGGGCGGCCACACGGATCAGGGCGATCCGCAGCAGATTGTCCACGGATTTGGGAATTTCACCGAAACGGTCCAGCAGTTCATCCTTCATGTCGTCCCGTTCCTTCATGTTCTCGATTCCCGCAATCCTTTTGTAAATATCCAGCTTCTGTACCTCGTTTACGATATAGGAGGGCGGGATAAAGGCATCCACGTCCAGGTCGATGACCGTGGCAAAATCCCCGGGTGCGCCCCCTCCCTTCAAGGTCTGTACCGCCTCGTTCAGCATCTTGCAGTACAGGTCATATCCCACGGCCTCCATGTGACCATGCTGACGGACGCCCAGAAGGTTTCCGGCCCCCCGGATCTCCAGATCCCGCATGGCGATCTTGAAGCCGCTTCCCAGATCCGTGAATTCCCTGATGGCGGCCAGGCGCTTCTCCGCCACCTCCTTAAGCATCTTGTCCCTTTTGTACATCAGAAAGGCGTAGGCGGTACGGTTGGAGCGCCCCACCCGGCCCCTGAGCTGGTAGAGCTGGGACAGACCCAGATTATCCGAGTCGTGGATGATCATGGTATTCACATTGGGTATGTCCAGTCCGGTCTCAATGATGGTAGTTGCCACCAGTACGTCGATCTCCCCGCCTATGAAGTCAAACATGATCTTCTCCAGTTCCTGCTCCTTCATCTGCCCGTGGGCGAAGGAAACCACGGCCTGGGGTATCAGCGCGGCGATCCGGGACGTCACATCCGCAATGTTGTTCACCCGGTTGTACACATAATAGACCTGCCCGCCCCGGGCCATTTCCCTGGAAACCGCCTCCCTGACCAGCTCCTCGTTGTACTCGCAGACAAAAGTCTGGATGGGCTGCCTGTCCTCGGGCGGCTCCTCCAGAATGCTCATGTCCCGGATCCCCACCAGGCTCATGTGCAGGGTCCGGGGAATGGGGGTGGCTGTCAGGGTCAGCACATCCACGTTCTCCTTCAGCTTCTTGATCTTTTCCTTGTGGCTTACCCCGAAACGCTGTTCCTCATCAATGATCAGCAGTCCCAGATCCTTAAACTGCACGTCCGCCGAAAGTACCCGGTGTGTGCCGATGACGATGTCCACCCGGCCTTTTACCAGGTCTGCCACCGTCTTCCGGATCTCTCCCGGGGTGCGGAACCGGCTCATCAGATCCACCCGTATGGGGTAATCTTTCATACGCTGGACGAAGGTGGCGTAATGCTGCTGTGCCAGAATAGTGGTGGGTACCAGGTACACCACCTGCTTTCCCTCCTGGACAGCCTTGAATGCGGCCCGGATGGCGATCTCCGTCTTGCCGTAGCCCACATCGCCGCAGATAAGCCTGTCCATGATTCTGGTGCTCTCCATGTCCGCCTTGGTGTCCTCGATGGCCGCAATCTGGTCTTCCGTCTCCTCAAAGGGAAACATTTCCTCAAACTCCCGCTGCCATACCGTATCCTTTTCATACTGGTACCCCTGGCTGTTCTGCCGCAGGGCATAGAGCTCCACCAAATCCTGAGCCACTTCACTGACGGCGCTGCGAACCTTCGTCTTGGTGCGCTCCCACTCTTTGGAACCCAGTTTGTTCAGTTTCGGCTTCCTGGCATCGGCAGAGGCATACTTCTGGATCACATCCAGTCCGGTGGCAAGCACATACAGATTGCCGCCGTCCCGGTACTCTATCTTGATGTAGTCCTTCACCACGCCCTCCATCTCCACCTTATCGATTCCACGGTAGATTCCCAGGCCGTGGCTTTCATGCACCACGTAGTCCCCCACCTTCAGCTCATTGAAATCCTTGATTTTCTGGCCCTGGTACAGTTTCCTGGACCGCTTCTTTTTTTTCTCCGCGCCAAAGATGTCCGTCTCCGAAAGCACCACAAATTTCAGCAAAGGATATTCGAAGCCCTTGTTTACATGGCCGTAGCAGGTAAGCACCTCCCCGGGAAGCACCTCCCGCATGGGATCCTCCGTATATACGGCGGAAATCTCCTGATCACGCAGATCCTCCGCCAGCCGCTTTGCCCGCATGCGGGAACCGGACAGAAGCAGCACTCGGTAGTTGTTTCTCCGAAACAGCTTCAGGTCCTTCACCAGCGCCTCAAAGCTGTTGTTGTAGGAGGACACGTTACGGGCCGACACATCCGCCCTGATGTCCGCCCTGAAATAGCCCCTGGTATCCATAGTGGAGAGGGTAATTACGCTTCCCGAAAGCATGGCTGCAGCCACCTGCTCCCCGCTGTACAGGATGTCCATCTGCCCCGGCAGGATATAGCCCTTTTCCACCCGCTGGGTCATGCTTTCCCGGAATTCCAGTTCGATGGCCTCCGCCTGCTCCTTGACACGGTTTGGCTCGTCCACAAAGAAAACCGGTCCCGGATTCGCCGTCAGGGACCTCCCTGCTCCTGCCGCTGTACTGCCTCTCCCCGGGAAGCCTGCGCTGCCGGACACAGTCCCGCCGGTCCGGGCGGTTCCTGCCCCGTTCATGCGCCCGTCCCGGGCAAGCCGCACCAACAGCTCCGGAAGCATCACCATATCCTCATAAAAATACCGGATATACCCCTCCAGGTTTACCATACTCTTGAATTCCAGAAGCTGTTCCCTCAGCTCCTTCACCTGCAGGGCGATGCGGTGGGCCTCCTCGGTGCGGAAAGTATCCCTGAAAACCTTCTCCTGCTTCCCGGCTTCCGCCTCCAGTTTCTGCAGCCCCCTGCATATCCTGTCTTCCTCCAGGACGAACTCCGTAGCCGGAAACACGCTGATACTTTCCAGATTCTCTATGGAACGCTGGCTCAGCACGTCAAAGCTGCGGATGGAATCCACCTCGTCCCCCCACAGCTCGATACGGTAAGGGTTCTCCTCTGTCAGGTCATAAATGTCCACGATGCCGCCCCGGACGGAAAACTGCCCGGGACTCTCCACCTGATAACTCTTCTCATAACCCATGGCCACCAGCTGCCCGCACAGCCGGGCCTCCTCCAGGGTTCCTCCCTTTTCCACATCGATGACGTCCTTCTGCCTGTCCCACATGGCCTGGGGTGTCATCAGCGCCGCGTAGGTGGTGACAATGGTAACCGGCTTGCGTTCCATGAGCCTGCGCAGCACCTTCACCCGCTCCCTCACCAGCTGGTTGCCGTGAATGTCCGCCTGGAAAAAGATCAGGTCCTTCGCGGGATACAACATGACATTTCTGTCATAAAATTTGTATTCCTCATACAGTTCCCTGGCTTTTGTATCACTGTAAGTAACGATGACCTTGATCCGGAAACCATCGCCCAGTCCGTAAATCATATGCAGTTTCTGGGAGTCCACGCAGCCGGTGAGGGATGCTGCCGCCCCCTGGGACTGCGCTTTTTCCGGTTTCTTCCGCAGTGCTTCCCTTATATTGCCGTATTCCGCCAGTTCCTGAAGCGGCGCCAGTAATGCCTGCATTGTCTGCCTCCTATACCTGTGAATCGTAGGATTTTTCTTCCTTCGGTGCGCCGTTATACCGGTTCATGGCTGCGTCCGGCCCTTCCGCGATAATCATGCGGACAGCATCCGCCGCCCTCTCAGCCGCCTGGTCCACGGCCTCCCTGTCCTTCTGGGAAAACCTGCCCAGAACATGATCCGCCAGATCCCATCCCGCAGGCTTCTCCCCCACCCCCATCTTCACCCTGATAAAGGTATCATGGCCCAGGTTTGCAATAATATTTTTCAGCCCGTTATGGCCTCCTGCGCTTCCTTTTTTGCGGATCCGGATGTGCCCCGGCTCCAGGCTCACATCATCGGAAATGACGATGAGCTCTGTCTTTTCATCCACTTTGTAGAAATTCACCAGTTCCCTGATACACTCGCCGCTTAAATTCATATAGGTCCAGGGCTTTGCCAGAATGCATTTCACCCCCGCCACTGTCCCCTTTCCGATGACCGCCTTATGCCGCTTCTCCAGAATAGGGATATTCTCCTTTGCCGCAAACCTGTCCAGAACGTCAAACCCCACATTATGCCTTGTATTCACATATTCCCTGCCAGGATTCCCCAGCCCCGCAATTATATACATTCCAACACCATACCTTTCTGCCGCCGGCCCCGGGGCTGTGCCGCAGAACCACGCTGCCGAATACGGAAAAACCTCCTCCATACGCCCGAGAAGCCTGGATGAGGCAGACCGATCCCTATAATAATAAATGATTTGAGGGGAAGTTGCAAGGAGAGAATATATACAAAAATCAGAAAGGAAGGACACGGCTGTGAACAGAGTTGACAGCAGCCGAAAGGCAATGACAGAAAAAACTAACTGAAACATATCAGATTACTTTCTGTATCCCTCGTTTTCAATAAAAGCATTCATTATGTCTATAACACTTTCCATGTATCTAAAAGTCTTTTCCTTCATATGCCTTAATTGCGGAAGTGACAGATTCCTTCCAACCTCTTCGAACGTCAGCTCTCCGTGTGCCAGTTTATTTCTGTCGTCCTTGATTGTTTTCAATTCGCTTGCCTTCTCTTCAAAATCAATTCCGTATTTCTTGAGGACAGATATAATCTCCCTGGAATCCAGATTGCCGCTGTATAAGGAATAGAACTGACATAGCTGATTATATGAAAGCGGAAATGTAATTTCCCCTTTCATATAATCGTGGAGCTCCAGTATGTATGGCACTCTTTTATGAATATCCAGACTTTTCTCTTTCGCATTTTCATAATAAGCCAATAATAGCTGCCTGATTTCATCAGTACACTCATCAAATCCTAATTCCTGCTGTATAAATATGTCATGTAATTTCTCCAGACATTTTGTCATGGTAGATTCAATTGCGTTATACAGCATTAAAACAATTCCGGCTTTAATGCTTGTCATAATGGTCGTGTGGTCACGCCTCATACGCCGCCTTAAATCATTCACCAAGTCGTCATCACTTTCCATCATGGCAATAAAATTCAGCAAACTATCCGCTTCTTCCTCTCTAAGCCCAAGTTCACGTCTAATGTTTTGCATTATTGTTTACCTTTTCACTGGTTATCATATTATAAATATACATTATCCTGCCCTTTAACTTCTGCTTCCTGTGAAGCTCATTTGCAACATGCGTATATTGTTTAAAGTCCTGAGAATCCAAACAATCTTTCACTTTGTCTTTATCCAGGGAGCCAACCGCTTTTTTCTCATCAAGCGCTTTCCATACTCCAACTGATATAGCTTCAAATACAGATCTTTTTGTCTGCGGGTTCTGTTTATGCCGGAAACCGTATGGGAAGTTTTTTTCAACGTAATCAATTACCATATTGATCCTTGTGGTATAAACCTCAATTGTCTGCTTCAGCTCATCGGGCGGCATCTGCCCAAGATCTTTGTTTTTCTTTTCAAGATAATCATCGAGGAAATTGGCAATACCGCTGTCTATTCCTTTTTCATATATCTTAGTATCTGTAATTGCAAAAAAACGCAATAATAATTCTTCCCTTTCCTGTCGCTTAATCAACCACTTATCTATCTTGATCAGTTCCTGGAACTTACTGTTTTCCTGACAGTAATCATAAATAAAGGATGTAAATTTTCCTGTATAGATACCCTTACGCTTCTCCATTGGTTTAAGCAGGTCGCTTCCCCGGTTGATGCGCTCGAACATATCTTTTTTTACATTGTCTGTCGTTTCCTCTGACAATACAATAATCCTGAGCGCTGTACTGAGAATCTTACCCTGCCGGCTCTTATCTAACTCGTTAAAGGAATATCCATTCAAACTGGTTATTGATTTCAAATTTTTCAGACGCAGCTGATTCGTTACAAAAGAATGAATGGTTCTTATCCGCTGGGAGCCGTCTACAATTTCCCATGAACTGTCCCGGTTCTCCGCAACAAAAATAAAAGGAATCGGAAGACCCAGAATAATTGATTCTATTAATTTCGACTGCCTGTCTTCATCCCATGTGAAGTCCCTTTGGTACTCCGGTATATAAATATAATTAACACTCTTCTGGGCCTTTTCCAGTTCGTCATCATCCAGGCTGTCGCTGTATTTATTTGAGATTGCTTCGACAGTCAAATCCCGGATATCATAGCGTACCGTTCTTCTCTTTGAATAAATTTCGTTTTCTACAGCGTCTAAGGCTGCTTTGCTTGTAGCTGCCATTTGTCGGATACTCCTTCTGAAATTTCTAATTAAAACACAGACAATTAGCGCAAATCGCTTTCCGATAACTTCATCGCTCTATCTTTTACTAAATTTCATTATACGTTACGTCTGAAATATTTACAAGGAAATTTTATATGGTTTACAATCGAGTAGGGGGAATTTAATCCCCCTCTCACACCACCGTACATGCCGTTCGGC
>CAJTSY010000169.1 GCA_910578995.1 uncultured Acetatifactor sp. | reverse complement strand
GATGCCCGGGGGAGCTGCCGGGAACGGAAGCGGAACCGGGGAGCCCGGAGGAGCCGCCGGGAATGGAAGCGGGGCAGGGATGCCCGGAGAAGCCGGGAACGGAAGCGGAACCGGGGAGCCCGGAGGAGCCGGGAACGGAAGCGGAACCGGGGTGCCCGGAGGAGCCGGAGATGGAAGCGGAGCGGGAGCTCCCGGCGACTCCGCCCTTCCGGAGGTGCAGTATGCCGCCGTGGAGGATGATTATTTTGCAGACGCCGTGTTCATAGGGGATTCCAGGACCGTGGGGCTCTTCGAATACGGAGGACTGGAGGAGACGGCTGCCTTTTATGCCTCCAAGGGCCTGACGGTATACAAGATGTTCGAGGCCCAGATTGTGGACGTTCCCGGGGAACGGAAAAAGATTACCGTGGAGGAGGCCCTGCAGCAGAATAGTTTCGGAAAGATTTACCTTATGATCGGCATCAATGAGATGGGAACAGGGACCGTGGAAAGCTTCCTGGAGAAATACCAGGAGGTGGTGGACCATCTCCGGGAGCTGCAGCCGGATGCGGTTATCTATCTGCAGGCCATTATCAAGGTGACCTCGGAGCGGTCTGCACAGGGAGACTACATTAACAATGAGGGCATTATTGCACGGAATGAGGGAATTGCGAAGCTGGCGGACAATGAGAAGATATTCTTCCTGGACGTGAATCCGCTGGTATGTGACGAGACAGGGGGGATGATTCCGGATTACACCTTCGACGGCGTCCACCTGAAAGCAAAGTATATCGGGATATGGAAAGATTATTTGAAGTCCCATGCAATATCTTCTTGACTGTTGGGGACGGACACATTATGATAGTGCAGAGGGGTTGCTGTGGGTGATGCCGCAGCAGCCCTTTTGTCGGGTCTCCGGGTTCAGGGAGGCCGCGGCATCCGGTTCCATTAACTTAGGAAGTGTGCATAGCTTCCTTACACAGCGTCAGTAGGAAGAATACTGACAGACATGAGGAGGAAAAGTTCATGAGCGAGAAAAAGAAAGTCACTCCCGGCGGTAAAAGCATCGGGGATGCCTGCATCTATGATGCAAAAAGCCTGGGTGCGCCCAGGGTCGTTGTACTGGGAGTTCAGCATATGTTTGCCATGTTTGGCGCCACTATACTGGTGCCCATGCTGACAGGCCTTGACGTATCCACCACGCTGCTGTTTGCGGGTCTGGGGACACTGTTGTTTCATCTGCTGACAAAGGGTACGGTTCCGGCGTTTCTCGGTTCGTCCTTTGCTTTTCTGGGCGGATATGCGGCCATCGCACCCATGGCGGATGCCTCCGGAAATGCCCTGGACAATTCGGCGCTTCTTCCCTATGCCTGTTTCGGTGTGGCCTGTGCAGGTCTGGTATATCTTCTTCTTTCCCTTTTGATTAAAATATTCGGCACCGGCAGGGTGATGCGGTTCTTCCCGCCCATTGTGACAGGGCCTATCATTATTGCCATCGGCCTGACCCTGTCCCAGTCTGCCATTGACAACTGTTCCGCGGACTGGCTCATCGCCATTGTGGCCATTGCTCTGGTGATTGTGTGCAACATATGGGGAAAGGGGATGATAAAGATTGTTCCCATCATCATCGGCGTCATCGGTTCCTATGTGTTGGCTGCGGTGATGGGCAGGGTGGATTTTACCGCGGTGAAGGAGGCGGCCTGGGTCGGTTTTCCCATTCGTTGGAGCAGCACCGCCTTCTGGGCCCTGTCGGACGGAAATTTATCCCTGCTGATCACTTCCGTGATCACCATCATGCCCATAGCGCTGGCCACAATTGTGGAGCATATCGGCGATATTTCCGCCATATCCTCTACAGTAGGGAAAAATTATATTAAGGAGCCCGGCCTGCACAGGACGCTGTTGGGGGACGGCCTTGCCACCATACTGGCGTCCCTGTTCGGCGCACCGGCCAACACCACTTACGGGGAGAATACAGGTGTGCTTGCGCTGACTAAGGTGTATGATCCGCTTGTCGTCAGAATGGCGGCGCTGTTTGCGATTCTGTTTTCCTTCTCCCCGAAGTTTGCCGCGGTGATCGGCTGTATGCCCACGGCAACCTGCGGCGGCGTGTCCCTGGTGCTCTACGGCATGATTTCCGCGGTGGGTGTGCGCAACATTGTGGAGACCCAGGTGGATTTTGCAAAGAGCCGCAATGTTATCATTGCAGCGCTGATTCTGGTGCTGTCCATTGGCATCAATTACAGTGCGGCAGGTTCCGTGGGATTTGCCCTGGGGGATCTGAAGATCAGCTTCTCCGGCATTGCAGTGGGAGCCCTGGTTGGAATCATCCTCAATGCGCTTCTGCCCGGGAAGGATTATGTGTTTGACGATGACAAGCCGCAGCATACAGGAGTGGATTTTGCGGTGCGTGGCAACAGCGGGAGGCAGAAATAACGGATTCCGGTTTTGGGGAAGGAAACAGTTCGGTTGAATGGGGGGAGAATTGAGAGAGTATGAAAGTGATTGACATGCACTGCGACACCTTGAGCGCGCTTCTGGAAAAAAAGGAAAAGGGGATATCCGGGGAGCTTCGGAGCAACGGTCTCCATGTGGATCTGCTGCGGATGAGGGAGAGCCGTTACATTGTTCAGAACTTTGCCATGTTTGTGGTACTGGAGGGGGCGGGGGACCCCTGGGAGCGGGTGCAGGAGCTGTACCGTTTTTACAGGGAGGAACTGGAGAAAAACAGGGATATCCTGGCCCCGGTGCTGAAGTTTTCGGATATTGGGGAGAACGAGGCCCGGGGGAAGCTTTCCTCCCTGCTGACTGTGGAGGAGGGCGGCGTCTGTAAGGGGGAGACGGAGAAGCTGCGGGAACTGTACCGTATGGGTGTCCGGATGATTACCCTTACATGGAATTTCGATAATGAAATCGGCCACCCCAATTTTGACACCGGGCGGAGGCAGCAGATGCGGCAGGTCATGAAGGAATGGAAGGAGGCTGCTCCGGGAACGCCGGAAGGGGAGGAGAAGCGCCGGGCGGCGCAGCTTTTCGTGGAGTCCTACCACCACACGCCGAACTTGACCGGAGGGCTTACGGAGAAGGGGAGGGAAATGGTGGAGGAGATGGAGCGCCTGGGCATGATTCCGGATGTGTCCCATCTGTCCGACGCAGGGTTTTACGATGTGCTGCAGGTGACAAAGAAGCCTTTTGTGGCCAGTCATTCCAATGCCAGGGCCGTCTGCCCCAGTGTGCGGAACATGACCGACGACATGATCCGTAAGCTTGCCGGACGGGGCGGGGTTATGGGGCTGAATTTCTGCGCGGATTTCCTGGAGGAGAAGCCCCTGGGGGAGAAAAACCCCGGAACCATAGAGGCCGTTGTCCGGCATGCCAGGCATATCGCGGATGTGGGCGGTATGGAGGTGCTCGGCCTGGGGAGCGATTTTGACGGCATCGACACCCACAGGGAGCTGCCCGGCGCGGAGGCCATGGAGCGGCTGTGGGAGGCTCTTCACCGGGCGGGATTTTCCCAGGACGCACTGGATGGGATTTTCTGGGGGAATGTGCTGCGGGTGTACCGGGAGACCCTTGGGTAGAGGAAACCAATGAAATACAGATAAGAAAGGAGACAAATTATGTACGATTTTTCCATTGGCGTAATGCTGGAGTCCTTCCGGATTCCTTTTCCGGAGGCGCTGAAAAAGGCAAAGGAGATGGGGGCCGCGGGCATTCAGGCCTATTCCACCTACGGGGAGCTCGCGCCGGAGAACCTTACCGGGGCGAAGCGGCGTGAATTCCTGGACATGGTGAAGTCCCAGGGCCTGGTGATTTCCGCGCTCTGCGGGGATCTGGGAAAGGGATTTCATGACAGGGAACAGAATCCAGGCCTGATTGAGAAATCTAAGAGGATTCTGGATCTGGCGAAGGAACTGGAGACGGACATTGTGACCACCCATATCGGCGTGGTGCCCGCAGACCCGGGCCATGAGCGGTACAAGGTCATGCAGGAGGCCTGTTTCCAACTTGCGGAGTACGCGGATTCCCTGGAGGCCCATTTTGCCATTGAGACAGGGCCGGAGACCTCCGCCGTGCTGAAGGGATTCCTGGACGGGCTGCATTCCACCGGGGTTGCAGTGAACCTTGACCCGGCGAACCTGGTGATGGTGACAGGGGATGACCCGGTGCAGGCGGTGTACAACCTGAAGGATTACATTGTACATACCCATGCCAAGGACGGAAGGCGCAATTTCTACCGGGATCCGGAGGAGGTGTACGGCCTGGTGGAGGCGGAAATGCTTGCCAGCCCTTCCTTTGTGGAGCTGCCCCTGGGAACCGGCGGGGTGGATTTTGAGAATTACCTGAAGGCGCTGGACGAAATCGGGTATCATGGCTTCTTGACCATAGAGCGGGAAGTGGGTGAGGAGCCGGAGAAGGACATTCGCACGGCAGTGGAGTTTTTGAAGCGTTTTGCGGGCAGGAACTGAGGGCGGCCCGGCAGCAGGAAGAGAGGGTTCAGGAAGGCGGAAAGCACACAATAAGGGGTGTGCAGATGAAGATAATGAGGCTTCAGCTGCGTGCCGGTCGCAGAAGATGGGAAACTGAGGCTTAAGGCACATGCCGGTGGGAGAAGATAAGACTTATGGCACACGCCGGTGGGTGCAGAGGAGAAAAGTATGCAGTATGCGGTGAGCATTTACAGTTTTATGCAGTATCTGCGGGAGGGCAGGCTTACGCCGCTCTCCTGCATCGCGAAGGTTAAGGAGATGGGCTTTGATGCCATAGAATTTGTGGATTTTGTTTTCCCGGAGGAGGAAAAGCCGGAAGAATATGCGGCGAAGCTTCGGGAGGAGGCGGACAGGGCGGGACTTGCCATATCCAATTTTGCCGTGGGGGCGGATCTGCTTCAGGGAAGCGGCGGAAATTTGGAGGCGGAGGTTGACACCCTGAAGAAAAAGGTGGATATTGCCGCCATTCTGGGCTGTCCCACAATGCGGCACGACGTGACAGGAGGACCGAAAAACCGTACACACCAGGGGTTTGACAGTTACCTGGAACGGATGGCGGTGGGGTGCCTTGCCGTGACGGAATATGCGGCGGGGAAGGGGATACGCACCATGACGGAGAATCACGGCTTTTTTGCCCAGGACAGCAGGAGGGTGGAAAAGCTGATTAACCGTGTGGCCCACGATAATTTCGGGCAGCTGGTGGACATCGGCAATTTCCTGTGTGCGGACGATGATCCGGTGACTGCCGTGGGAAGATGCGCGCCCTACGCCTTTTATGTCCACATTAAGGATTTTATCGTGAAGAGCGGCCAGGAGCCGGATCCGGGGGAGGGCTTCTTCCTTTCCAGGGGAGGAAACTTTCTGCGGGGAACCATCATCGGCCATGGGGACGTGCCTGTGGTGCAGTGCCTGCGTGCCCTGAAGCGGACAGGCTATGACGGTTATCTGTCCATTGAATTCGAGGGGATGGAGGACTGTGTCCAGGGGATATCCCTGGGACTTAAGAATCTGAGGCGGTATGTGGAGACGGCGGCGAGGTAAGGATTGACAAATTCTGCAAAATATCCTACCATATGAACTATGAGGAAGCGTGCGGATACCTATTCCGCGGTTCAGGTGGTACTGTAATTAGAAATCAGGAGGCATATAATGGAAATTCTGGAGTTGAAAAGGCTTGCCAACGATGTTCGCAAGGGCATCCTGGCGGCGGTGCACGGGGCAAAGGCCGGCCATCCCGGCGGCTCCCTGTCCGCAGCTGACATTTTTACTTATCTTTATTTTGAGGAGATGAATATTGATCCGCAGAACCCGAAGATGGAAGACAGGGACCGTTTCGTCCTGTCCAAGGGGCATACGGCGCCGGGCCTGTATTCCGCCCTGGCCAACAGGGGATACTTCCCGGTGGAGGACCTGCCCACCCTGCGCCATCTGGGATCCTATCTTCAGGGACATCCCTGCCTGCAGCATGTGCCGGGGGTGGACATGTCCTCCGGATCCCTGGGCCAGGGAATTTCGGCGGCAGTGGGCATGGCCATGGGGGCAAGGCTTTCCGGCAAAGATTTCCGGGTTTACACGCTTCTCGGGGACGGCGAGATTGAGGAAGGCCAGGTCTGGGAGGCGGCCATGTTTGCCGGACACAGGAAACTGGACAACCTGGTGGTCATCGTGGACAACAACGGGCTGCAGATCGACGGTCGCATCGACGATGTCTGCTCCCCCAATCCCATCGATAAGAAATTCGAGGCCTTTAATTTCCATGTGATTAACCTGGAGGACGGCAACGACATGGAGCAGATCCGGGCGGCTTTTGCGGAGGCAAGGGCCACTAAGGGAATGCCCACCGCCATCATCGCCCATACCCTGAAGGGCAAGGGTGTATCCTTCATGGAAGGCAGTGTGGACTGGCACGGCAAGGCACCCAATGATGCGGAGTATGAGACTGCGGTGGCTGATCTGGAGAAAATCGAGGCGGAACTTATAAATCAGAGGTGAAAAAGAATGGCAGATGTAAAGAAGATAGCGACCAGGGAAGCCTATGGCAATGCCCTGGCAGAATTTGGAGACTCTTACCCTGATCTTGTGGTACTGGATGCGGATTTGGCAGCAGCCACCAAGACAGGCGTTTTCAGGAAAAAATTCCCGGAGCGCCACATTGACTGCGGCATTGCGGAGGCCAACATGATGGGAATCGCGGCAGGGCTGTCCCTGACGGGAAAGATTCCGGTGGCAAGTACTTTCGCCATGTTTGCGGCGGGGCGCGCTTTTGAGCAGGTGCGCAATTCCATCGGCTACCCCCATCTGAATGTGAAAATCGGCGCAACCCATGCGGGAATCACAGTGGGGGAGGACGGCGCTTCCCATCAGTGCAATGAGGATATCGCCCTTATGAGGA
>CAJTSY010000168.1 GCA_910578995.1 uncultured Acetatifactor sp. | reverse complement strand
CCTTGGAACCCCGCAGGATCTCGATGATCAGGTCGATGACATTGCAGGCCTTGATGAGCCCTTCCTGAACCTCCTTCCGCTCTAACTCCCTGGCCAGGAGGTTATTGTATTTCCGGGTGGCAGTCTGGAACTGGAAATCCACAACTGCTTTCAGGATGGCTTTCAGTCCCATGACTTCCGGCCTGCCGTCATAGATGGCCAGCATATTGACCCCGAAGGTATCCTCCAGGCGGGTCTTCTTGTACAGGAGGTTCACGAAATTCTCCGCGTCAGCATCCTTACGCAGCTCGATGACGATACGGATGCCTTCCTTGGAGGACTGGTTGGAAATATCCGTCACATCCTGGGTTTTCTTCGTCTCCACCAGGCCCGCCACATCGGAGAGAAACTTAGAGATGTTCATGCCGATCATGGGATAGGGGATCTCGGTGATTACCACATTGGTCTTGCCGTTCTTTTGTTTCTCGAATTCCACCTTGCCGCGGACCTTGATCTTGCCCACGCCTGTTTCATAAACATTCAACAGATCGTCCTTGTTGGTAACGATGCCTCCGGTGGGAAAATCAGGCCCCTTCAGGTAGCGCATCAGTTCTTTTGTGGTGATGGACTCGTTCTGCATGTAGGCTTTCATGGCATCGATGACTTCGCCCAAATTGTGGGGCGGGGTGCTGGTGGCCATGCCTACCGCGATTCCCTCGGAGCCGTTGACGAGGAAATTGGGAATCTTCACAGGCAGGACGGAGGGTTCCTTCTCCGTCTCGTCGAAATTGGGGACAAAATCCACCACATCCTTGTCCAGATCCCCCAGAAAGGCCTCCTGGGTCACCCTGGCAAGGCGTGCCTCGGTATAACGCATGGCGGCGGCGCCGTCCCCCTCAATATTGCCGAAATTGCCGTGCCCGTCCACCAGAGGCAGACCGCGCTTGAAATCCTGGGTCATGACTACAAGTGCATCATATATGGAACTGTCGCCGTGAGGATGATACTTACCCATGGTATCGCCTACGATACGGGCGCTTTTACGATAAGGCCTGTCGTAACGGATCCCCAGTTCATACATATCATAAAGGGTACGTCTCTGCACGGGCTTCAAACCGTCCCTGATATCGGGCAGGGCCCTGGCTATGATGACGCTCATGGCATAGTCTATGAAGGATTTCTGCATCTCCTCGGAATATTCTGTTTTAATGATCCTGCTGTCGTCCATTTATATCAACCTTTCAGATTTTATGTTTTTCTTTGGCGGTGCACATAAATATCTAAAAGTATATCACACTTTCTACGTTTTGTAAAAGGAAATGAAGGGCGCAAATTTTGTTCACTTTTCCGCTATCTCATTTCCCCGGCTTCCGGCAGGTGAAAGAGCCGCCTGGTATTCTCTCTGGCATGCCGGATCAAATCCTCTTCCGCAACCCCCATATAGCGGGCCAGATCTTTTGCCACATACCGGATATTGCCGGGGACATTGGTCCTGTCAAGCCCCGGAACATTTCTGGGAGTCAGGTAAGGAGCGTCCGTCTCGATAAGAATCCGGTCCAGGGGAATCAGGCGAACCGCCTCCCGCAGCTCCTTCGCCCTTCTGTCATCGCAGATCCAACCCGTAATTCCAATGTAAAACCCCATATCAAGATATCGTTTCAGCGTTTCTTTATCTCCGGTAAAGCAATGTACCACGGACTTTTTACAGATATCCGGATGCTTTTTAAACCTTTTGATAAACTCTCCTGCTGCGCTGCGCTCGTGGAGGAACAGCGGTTTGTCTAATTTCTCGGCCAGGACAATATGCTTTTCCATGCATCTGATCTGGTTCTCCCGGGTGGAGAACATCCTGTCAAAATCCAGGCCGCACTCTCCCACTGCCACGATTTTCGGATTGTTTTCCGCGAGCTTTTCGATCAGCATGAAATCTTCCATTCCTGCGCGGTCCGCATTGTGGGGATGAATTCCTGCGGTTCCGTATATCTCCTTATCTTGGATAAAACGGTCAATCAGCCTGTTTTCCTTTGTATTCGTTCCGGTGAGGATACAGCATACGCCGGCTTCTTCCGCCTCGCGGATGATTTTCTCCGGATCCGGGAACTGCCTGCAAAAAAGGTTCAGGCCGATATCATAATATTTCATGTTCATTTTGTATTCCTCTGTTTTTCTCCATTCTTAACTAGTTTTTTCTGCCCTTCCGATCAGCACCCTGCTTCCCTCAAAAGAAAACCGTATTTCCGGATCTTTTTCTGCGTAAATCCTCTGGTTAGAAGAGCTGTCTCATACCGCTTTTCCTCAATTTACTGTAAGGCTGACCGGACACCGTCCTCCAGAGTCTCCCGCTTGGCCCGAACAACTTTGAACTCAATGATAATGGCAGGATCATCCGCTTTCTTTGGATCCAGCATGATATCGTAGCGGCCAAGCCAGCTCTCTCGGTTTGAGGTGACAATATAGCGGCCCTGCAGCTGCGCTATCAGCCGCAGCACAAAGCCGTGATAAAACCTTTCAGGCTGTACCTTTTCGGAAGGCTTATTTGATTGTTTCAAAATCCTGACACCCAATACTCACTGTCCTCGGCATATCTGCACCTCTCTCCCTGGAAACTTTGCACCCCTGCCCTATAACCATTTTTAGTATAACGGATTCGGACGGACATTACAATGACAATTCTTATACAATCCAAAACTAAAATTTTGCTGAAATGAAAAAGGAAAGTATATCAAAAGTGGTATCTTAATACGGAACGAAAATTTAGATGTGCAGAAATATTTTTGATATAATGAGACCCCGTTTTCACGGGGCCTCGCTTAAAGCTTAAATTTCCGATTTACCAGCCATACTGCTCAGCATACTCTGTAACGGCTTCTACAGCGTCATTGTATCCGCTGGCGATAGCACGCTCCTTCATATCGGCAAACATATCAGCTACAGGCTCGGTACCTGTGATGATCTGCCAGTACTCTGCGCTGAATGCGAAGGAAGTGGCATCTGTCACAACTGTATCGTCAATCAGCTTGGGTCCGATTTCGGGCCATACAGGATCCTGATTACGGAACTCACAGGCTTTAGCATTCATAGCCTTTGTCTCATCGTTGTACTCGTCGAAGTACTCTACGTTCTCATATGCAGCAAGTTCGAATCCCCAGCTAGGCCAGTGTGTCACTGCAGAGCAGGGATATTTCACGGACATTGCGGTGGAATTGCCGTTCTCGTCACGGATCAGCTTGATGTTGCCATCAGCGTCGCGCTCCCAGTCTTCACCCTCAAATCCCATACGCATATACTTGCCTTCGTCAGACAGCAGATATTCGTAGTAATTCAGGAAACGATCCATTTCTTCCTCGGTAATTTCCGGAGCAAACATAGTAGCTACCATACAGCTTACATAGCCTTCCATGCGAGGTGTATCGCCTTCTTTCAGCGCCAGTGCGGGAATCACTCCCAGACGATCGAAGGGATTAACGCCAGGGTTGGCAGCGGCGTAATATTTCACAGCCACACCGTTGATCCAGTCAGCATCTGCATTACGCAGACACATTCCTGCAGTGTTGGAACAGAAAGTCTTCAGCCCATCTTCCCACTTAATACCGCCGAAATCAGGATCAATGGAACCATCTTCATACATCTTGCGCAGCCATTCCAGAATTTCGATATTGCTGTCATCCATGGGGCCGAAGAACCAGTTGCCGTCAGCGTCACGATTCCAATAAATATTGGAAACACCGGTACTGGAGAAGAAATAGCGCAGGGTACCCATACCGTCTCCGGTAAGACCAAAAGTATCGTTTACACCGTTGCCATCGGGATCGTCATAGGTAAACGCATGTGCAACATTGTAGAACTCTTCCCAGGTAGTGGGTATTTCCAGACCCAGATTATCCAACCAGTCAGTACGGATAAAGATTCCCTTACGCTCTGCCTTGTAGATATTGGGGTCCGCAGAGTCGGGCTTGGGAAGGAAGTAATAGCCGTCATACATGCCATGAACGGTCTGCGCCACGGCATCGTTTTCCAACAGCGCCTTGGTCAAAGGATATTTCTCCAACAGATTCTCGGGAATCTCCGCCACCAGCTCCTCAGGGATAAACTGGGTAATCATTGCCGGAGAGTAAAGAATATCCGCCGCGAATACCTTGGGCAGTGTGCCATCTGTAGCCGCCAGCTGCGTGACAGCAAATTCATTGTTGTAGTAATTGGTCTCGCTCTGCTGGAAAGCGATTCCGAAATTCTCTTCAATGTAGGCTGCCATCTTATCGGTGGACGGATCCCATGAGAAAGGATCTGCATCGCTGTCCGCAGTTATCGTGAGCACATCCTCAAATCCTCCCATCTGTGCCGATCCTGATCCTGCAGCACTTCCGCCGTCATCAGCAGGCTGGGACTCTTCCCCGCCATCATCTGCTCCGTCGTCCGCTCCGCCATCATCTGCGGGGGTGCTTTCGTCATTCGCCTCTCCGGAAGAGGCATCGTTTGCACTGTTTCCCGCAGGTTCATCGCTGTTGCCACAGGCGGCCATGCTCAGCACCATACTCATGGCCAACAATGTAGAAATAATTTTTCTCTTCATAAATCCTCCTTAAAAATATGTATTTATCATTCATGCCTTTTGGCAGAACAACCGTAAATAAATCAGCCCTTTACCGCACCCAGGGTAACACCCTTTTCGAAGTATTTCTGGATGAAGGGATAGATAACCAACAGCGGCAGTGTGGATGCGATGGCACAGGCCATTTTCACACCGGTCTCGTTCAGATACAGCCGCTTGCCGGCTGCGTCACGCAGGCCTTCCATATTCTGCATATCTGCCGGTTTTGCCGAACGCACCACGTAATTTCGGATGATCAGCTGCAGGGGATACAATTTTTCGTTCCGCATATACAGTTGGGCGGAGAACCAGCTGTTCCACAGACCAACAGCCACAAACATGGCAATGGTGGCAAGCGCAGGGATGGAAAGGGGATAAATAATCTTAAACAAGATGACAAAATCATTAGCCCCGTCAATCCTGGCCGACTCCTCCAAAGAAACCGGCAGCTGCTTGAAAAAGGAACGAATTACAATAAAGTTAAACACACTTACCGCCCCAGGCAGAATCAATGCCAACAGATTATTGGACAGATTCAGTGTCCTGGTTATATTGTAGTAGGTAGGAATCAGACCTCCCGAAAAGAACATAGTAATCAGCAGGTAAATCATAAAAAACTTATATCCCCGCATATCGCTCCTGGAAAGTCCGTATGCCAACATGGATGTAATCAATGTGGACAAAAAGGTACCCGATATCGTAATGAGAAACGTAACACCGTAGGAACGAGGAAACAGCGGCGTAGAGAAAATATATTTATAAGCCTCCAGTGTCGGGGATTCCGGAAACAGTATAAATGGCCTGCTCATAAACTCTGCGTTCCCCGTCAGGGAAATCACGATAATATTCCAGAAAGGGAAGAGCATAATCAGCGCAATTATAATGAAAAAAGCAATATTGCAGACATCAAAAATTCTTGAGCCAAGGGAATGCTTTACTCTGCTTTTCGGTTTTACTGTCTTTATTTTCTTATCTGCCATGCCTGGCACCTCCTTATGAATGATTTATATCGGCAGCGGCCTGCCCGCGGAATTTTCTTTCAGTCCAAATCCGAAGACTCTGAAGGAATGTCTTTCCGAAGAAGAAACATGTCACGGACATCTTAAAAGGGCGCTGCATAAGCCGGATTAGAAGAAACCTTCGCCAGACATCTTCTTTACCACGAAGTTACTCAGGAACAGCAGGACACAGTTTACTCCCTGTTGGAACAGACCGATAGCGGTAGCAAAATCATATTGTCCCTTTTCAACACCCATATCATATACATAAGTATCGATAACCTGTGCTACCGTGGTCTGGGTGGATGCAGTACGCAAGTTCATAATCTGGTCAAAGTTTGCACCCATGACAGAACCCACATTGAGGATTAGCATAGTGGTCACCACGAATGCGATACTGGGCAATGTAATGTATATACAGCGTTGGAAGCGATTTGCGCCATCCAGATATGCCGCTTCATGCATCTCTTCATCCACGCCCGCAATGGCGGCCATATAGATGATAGTACCCCACCCGGCTTCTTTCCAGATGCTGGTACCGTACAGCATTCCGTAAAACATATCCGGATCCGACAGCAGGTTGATCTGGGGCAGGCCCCCTGAAAGGAGAATCTTGTTCACCACACCGCTGGTAATGGAAAACAGGGAAAACAGCAGCGAGTACATAATAACCCAGCTTACAAAGTGGGGAAGGTAAATGGTGGACTGAATTAGGCCGCGGAACTTTTTACTTCTCAGCTCATTCAGCAAAAGCGCCAGGATAATGGGCACGGGGAAGGTGATAATCAACTGGGTTATACCGATGAAGAGTGTGTTCCAGATAACGTCTCCGGCCACTGAACGCCCAAAGAACCTTGTGAAATTATCAAAACCGCACCACTGCGAAAACATGATGCCGTTTTTTATTTTAAAATCCTTGAAGGCGAGAATGACACCGTACATGGGTATGTAACTAAAAACAAAGACAGTCAAAATACCGGGAGCAATCAGAATATAACGGTGCTTATCACGCTTTAGGTCATGCTTCAATTTCATGGAAGCCTCACCAAACCAGGGGAGAAAAAAGAATGCAGCCAGGGCAAGGAGCAATACCGTTCCGCCTGCTGCCGCCGTGACAGCCGGAGCCAGACCGTACTTTCCAAAATCCCATTTTTTAGCCCCAACGATACCCGTAATCGCAACATACCAGACGCCGCCTCCCACCAGAAGCAAACCGCCTAAGATAAGCAGTGCCTTGAAAACCAGAAGCTGTGTCCGGGAACCTTTTGGTACGGTCTTTGCCGTATTGACTTTTGTCATATGAGTTTACCTCCTCAATGAAATTGTGTTGGCAGGACCGCTTTCCCCAGTTTTTATGCTATGTATACCATATGTCCTGCAAGGGTGCACTGCCCCAAAAGGTATACTTTTTGGGACA
>CAJTSY010000167.1 GCA_910578995.1 uncultured Acetatifactor sp. | reverse complement strand
ATTCCTTCTATCAGCTGCTCCATCAGGGGACGGATATCATCCCCCTGCAGTTCGTGGGCTTTAAGAATAACCAGATGGGCAGGGATGTAGTGATCCAGGACAGCACCAGTCAGCAGAAGCTCTGCGCCAATGTGGCGGCCCAGATTGTGGCCTTTGCCTGCGGGAAGGCGGATGACAACCGCAACAAAAATTTCCAGGGCGGACGCCCCTCCAGTATTATCGTGGGCGAGCAGCTGACACCGGAAGCCCTTGGCGCGCTGTTATCCCATTTTGAGAATAAGGTAATGTTCCAGGGCTTTGTATGGAATATCAACAGCTTTGACCAGGAAGGCGTACAGCTGGGCAAGGTACTGGCGAAGAAGGTATTAGCCCATGACACGGACGGCGCGCTGAAGGCGTACAGCGAGCTGCTGAATATCTGATTTCGGCGTTTTCGAAAGTGAAGTCCGGGCAATGTTTGTACGGGGAAAGCTGATTCCCGCGAGCAGGCATTGCCCGGCAGGCAGTGAGTCGAAATCCGAAGTACCCTGACGAATGCCGCGGGGGTACTTCGGCAAAAGGCGGCCGCTTTGACGAATACATATTCGCAGGGCGGCCGCCTTCTATTGCAGGGCGGAATTACGTTTGCCCAATCCAAAATTCCTTTGCATACCCGAGGGACTTTGTGCTAAGATAGACTTATGGCATGAGACAGGCTGTGGAAAAGAGGAGGTGCTGTATGGGAATTTATCTGAATCCGGGCAATCAGGGGTTCCGGGAATCAATTCGGTCCAGAATATATGTGGACAAGACAAATCTGATTGCCTGTACAAATGCGCTGCTGAATACAAACGATAAATATATCTGTGTCAGCAGGCCCAGACGTTTCGGAAAGTCTATGGCGCTTCAGATGCTGGCCGCCTATTACGGCAGCGGCTGCGATTCCGGGGAGCTGTTTGCAGGGCTAAAGGGTATGGCTCTGAGAGGGAGGAAGCGTTTATTCCCAATAAGGAAATCATGCGGGAATTCGAGAATGCCATGAGCGTGGGCGGTTGGCCGGAGGTGACGCGGGTACTGAAAGCATCGGAGAAGCTTTTGGAAGATACATTGCGGGGAGATGCCGAGAGCGTTGCCCGGGGATTGGACAGGGCGCATACGGAGGTGGCCTCCGTCCTGACCTATAACGATGAAAATTGTATTGCATGTGCTGCCATCAGCCTGGCTTATTACAGCGCCAGGAAAGAGTACAAGATGATTCGGGAGCTGCCCTCCGGGCGGGGATATGCAGATATCGTTTTTCTTCCCCTGCCCCATACGGATAGGCCTGCGCTGGTGGTAGAGCTGAAGTATGACAAGACTGTGGGAGCAGCCATACGGCAGATTAAGGACAGGCAGTACACACAGGCACTTGAGGGGTATGTGGGCGAGATACTGTTGGTAGGGATAAATTACGACAGAGACGATCCGAACAAGCCCCACAGTTGGTGGCGCTCTATAGAGAAAGCAAAGCGATGACGGGAGAACTTTGCGGAAGAAAGCCGGGCGGATGGCGGAAAGAGGCGCCAACCGTGTAAAAAAACGAATAAACAGGAAGAGGCAGCGAGCCGATAAGTGTATAGGGGAAACTTATCGGGGAGGATGAAGACATGGCAATAGAAAAAGTAAAAGCACATTTCAGAAAATATGGAATAGAGGACAGAATACAGGAACTGGAAATGTCCAGCGCGACGGTGGAGCTTGCGGCCAGGGCCTTGGACTGTGAGCCTGCAAGGATTGCGAAGACCATTTCCTTCCTTGTGGAGGGGAGGGCGGTTCTGGTGGTGGCTGCCGGGGACGCGAAGATCGACAATGCCGGATACAAGGCGCAGTTTCACACAAAGGCGAAGATGCTCTCGCCCGAGGAGGCGCAGGAACTGGTGGGCCATGCCGTGGGCGGGGTATGTCCTTTACCCCTGTGTTTTTTGGTAAAATTTTGTTCCGGCCCGCAGGACGGGGTGCAGAATCGGAAAGGAGAAACCATGAAGTAAGAGCGCGGGGGAGGTAAGCCGTGTGGTGGGCAACCGGATGCAGCTGTTTCTGGATGAACAGAAATGACCGGCCTGGCGCCGGAACAGGGGCGGTAAGCGTGGCATGGAAAAAGAAGACTGGAATATAGTCACAAGTCTGAAGACCGGAACAATAGGGAAGTGACAGAGGACTTCCGGTAAGCACTTGTAATGCATGAAAAAAGTGGTAAAATAGGAAGGGACGGATAAATTAGAAGAGGCAGAAGAACTGCTGAAGAAAGGATGAAGAAAGGTACTGTAGAAAGAAAAGAACTGTAGAAGAAGCTGCGGAACCATATAGAAGAAACAAAGAACCATAGAAGAAAGAAGAGAGCCATGGAAGTAGCCGAAGAATAAAGAGAATATCAGAAGATATAAAAGATACGAAGAAAGGATACAGGCATATGTTAGTTCAGAAATATAAAGATATGTTGTCCGGCAAGTCCGTCATCCGGGAATTGTCGGAGTTCGCTACTGCCAGGGGGCAGGAGATCGGATATGAGAATGTGTTTGACTACAGCTTAGGTAACCCTTCCGTGCCCGTTCCCCGGGAATTTACGAAAGAGATGGTCAGGATGCTGAATGGGGAGGAGACCAGCGCGCTCCATGGCTACAGTCCCAGCCTGGGGATAACCAGTGTGCGGGAGGCGGTGGCGGAGTCCCTGGAGAGGCGGTTCGGACTGCCTTACCGTAAGGAGCATATCTTTATGGCGGTGGGGGCTGCGGGAGCTCTGGCCCATGCGTTCCGCCTGGTGACAGAGCCGGGGGATGAAATTCTGACGTTTGCTCCCTATTTTCCGGAGTACGGTCCCTATGTGAACCTGACGGGGGCCAAGCTGAAGGTGGTGCCCCCTGATACGGATAATTTTCAGATTCACTTCGGGAAGATGGAAGAAATGCTTACGGAAAAGGTGATGGCTGTACTGGTCAATACCCCTAACAATCCTTCCGGTGTGGTGTATTCGGCGGCGACACTGAAGCGGCTGGCGGGACTTCTGAAAAAGAAGTCGGAGGAGTACGGTCACACAATTTATCTGATTTCGGACGAACCTTACCGTGAGATCGTATTTCGGGGAGTGGAGGCTCCCTGTGTGTCCTGCTTTTATGACGATACCATCATGTGCTATTCCTTCTCCAAGTCTCTGTCCATTCCCGGGGAACGCATCGGCTATGTGGCGGTGAATCCTCATTGCAGGGATGCGGAGACAATGGTGAATATGTGCGGTCAGATATCCAGGGGTATCGGCCACAACTGCCCGCCCTCCATCATTCAGTTGGCGGTGGCGAAGGTGTTGGATCGGACCGCGGATCTGAGTGTCTATGAAACGAATATGAATATACTTTATAACGAATTAACGGCCCTTGGTTTTACCTGTGTGAAGCCGGGAGGTACTTTCTACATTTTTCCGAAAGCCCTGGAGGAGGATGCGAAGGTATTCTGCCGCAGGGCGCTGCAGTATGACCTGGTGCTGGTGCCGGGGGATACTTTCGGCGCGCCGGGATATTTCAGGATGGCGTACTGTATCGACACGGAGAAGGTGGAGCGGTCATTGGGGGCGCTGCGCAGGTTTGTGAAAGAAAATTACGCAGGGCAGGGTATGTGTCTTTGATGGCTGTATGAAGGAAGCGTGGTCATTCTGAATACGGATTTCCTGAAAACGTTGAGATAAGCCATCTGCAAATCTGAATTATTTTTACAGAGGGAGGTCAGAAAGAAATGCGATATCAGATCAGGCACGCGTTGGTACAGTACGGCGCGGACACTATATTGGAGGATGTAAATTTTGAGATCCGGGACAGCGAGAAGATCGCGGTGATCGGGCGGAACGGCTGCGGCAAGACAACACTGTTAAAGCTGATCAACGGGGATATCCACATGAACAACCTGGACAGTGACGAGGAATGCGGCATTACCATGGCAGGGAAGC
Organism: uncultured Acetatifactor sp.; assembly: GCA_910578995.1. Taxonomy (GTDB): domain Bacteria; phylum Bacillota; class Clostridia; order Lachnospirales; family Lachnospiraceae; genus Acetatifactor. The sequence goes on along the minus strand of CAJTSY010000167.1, from coordinate 3,059 downwards.
AGAAAATCGGTTTTCTGCACCAGATCAGCTTTCCAGAGGGCAGTCTGTCCGTGGAGGAGGAAATACGCAAGACCTTTGCACCGGTTTTTGCCTGCGAGGCAAGGATGAAGGAGGTGGAGGAACTTCTGCAGTCCGGTCAGGACAATGCCCTGCTGCATGAATATGACAGTCTCCAGAAGCAGATGGAGGCTCTCCGGGGCTATACCTGGCGGCAGGACATGGAGATCATGTTTCAGCGGTTCGGATTTGACCTGAAGGACCTGGAACGGCCCATTGGAAGCTTTTCCGGAGGGCAGCAGACTAAGGTGGCGTTTATCAAGCTGCTTTTAAGCAGGCCGGATATTATGCTTTTGGACGAGCCCACCAACCATCTGGACCTGCCCACCATCGAGTGGCTGGAGGGATATCTGAAAAACTATGATAAATCAGTAGTCATTGTATCCCATGACAGGATGTTCCTTGACAGGATTATTGACGTGACTTACGAGATCGAATACCACAGGATCAGGCGGTACCCTGGTAATTATACTGCCTTCCTGGCGCAGAAGGAAGCGGCGCTTGCCAAACAGGAGAAGGACTACGAGGCCCAGCAGAAGGAGATCCAGCGCCTTACGGAATGGATTGAAAAGTGGAAGAACACGCCATCCAAGGTGTCGGCCACACGGTCCAAGCGCATGGTCATCGAACACATGGTGAAGATCGAGAAGCCCAGGCGTTTTGACACCAGGGCTTTCCATGCCCTTTTTCAGCCCAGGATCGAGAGCTATACGGAGGTGCTGGCGGTGAAGAAACTTGGCATCGGTTATGACCATGAATTATGCCGGGTTTCATTCACCCTGCGCAAGGGGGAGCGTCTGGCCGTCATCGGGGAGAACGGTATCGGTAAATCCACCCTGCTGAAAACCGTTACAGGCCTGGTAAAGCCCCTGGGGGGCAGCTTTTCCTTTGGCCCCAACGTGGAATGGGGGTATTTTGACCAGCAGGCCGCAGTGGCCCAGGAGGTGGATCCGGAGCAGACTGTGATGGATAATTTCTGGGAGGCATATCCCCGCCTTCAGAGGGAGGATGTCCGCAGTGCCCTGGGCAGTTTCCTATTTTCCCAGGATGAGGTGGAGAAGAAGATGGGGCAGCTCTCCGGCGGGGAGCGGGTGCGCCTGGCCCTGTGCAAAATGTTCCAGACCAGGCCCAACCTGCTGATCCTGGACGAGCCCACCAACCATATGGACATTATCGGCAAAGAGGCCCTGGAGCGGATGTTGGCAGCCTTTTCCGGGACAGTGCTGTTTGTATCCCATGACCGGTATTTTATCAGGCAGATTGCCACGGGAATCCTGGAATTTGAGGGTGCGGAAGTGATCCAGTATCCCTGCGCTTATGAGGACTACCTGCATGAGAAGGAGAAAAGGATGGCCCGCCTTAACGGAAACAGCGGGACAGCCGGAGCCGGGGGAGGAGGCAGCGCCGGAAACGGAAACAGAAGTACCGGGACAGAAAACAGTTTTGGAAACGCCAGGGCAGGACAAGGGAACGGAGCCGGCGGCGGTACGCCGACCATTGCCGATGTTTTTGACAAAAAGACTTATTACAGCCCCGGGAAAATCAAATCCCGTCTCACCAGGCAGCTGGAGAAATACGAGCGTCTGCTGGAGGAAAGCGAGCAGCGTATGGCGGAGCTGAAACTGCAGATGATGGATCCTGCCCTGGCATCGGATTATGAGAAGCTGATGGAGCTGCAGACACAGCTTGATGAGGAGGAGCACAACCAGGAATCCCTGTTGGAGCGCATGATGGAAACAGAGACTCTTCTGCAGGAAGTGGGGGCCGGCGAAAGGACAGACGGAAAATGAAAAAGTTTGATATGCTGAAGGATGCCCCCGGGAAGTCCCTGTTTTTCTTTGCCCTTCCCATGATACTGGGCAATCTGTTTCAACAGTTTTACAACATGGCGGATTCCGTCATCGTAGGCCAGTGTGTGGGCGAGGAGGCCCTGGCGGCAGTGGGGGCCTCCTATTCCCTGACCACAGTATTCATCATGATTGCCATAGGGGGCGGAATCGGGGCATCGGTGATCACCTCCCAGTACCTGGGAGCCCGGGAATATGGGAAAATGAAGGTTTCCGTGTATACGGCACTGATCAGCTTTGCAGCGGTGAGCATTGTGTTGGGCGTCTTTGGTTTTGTCATGTGCGGACGGATTCTCTCGGCGCTGCGGACGCCCGCCAATATTCTGGAGGATGCGGTGCTGTATCTGCGGATTTATTTTGTGGGCCTGCCGTTCCTGTTTATGTATAATGTCCTGTCTGCTGTATTCAATGCCCTGGGTAATTCGAAAACGCCGCTTTATCTGCTGATGTTTTCCTCTGTACTGAATATTTTTCTGGACCTGTTTATGGTGACGGCGCTGCACATGGGGGTAGCCGGGGTGGCTGTTGCCACAGTGACGGCCCAGGGACTTTCGGCAGTGGTATCCTTTCTGGTGTTGATGAGAGCGTTGGGGCAGTATCCCGTGGTACAGTCCCGGGATTCCGGTCTGCCCGCAGGGGCATGGGAGCGGCAGGAAGCGGAGAAGGGAAGGAAGAACTCACAGCCTCAGGTCCCTGAAAAGGAAAGTACGGCTTTTGGGGAACTGTCTTCCGCTGAAAGGAGAACGGCGGAAGCGGATTCAGGAAAAGGGAAGATCTACAGCCTGGAAATGTTGGGAGGCATGATAAAAATCGCAATTCCGTCCATGGTTCAGCAGTCAATCGTATCCATCGGCATGCTGTTGGTGCAGTCGGTGGTAAACGGGTTTGGCTCTTCGGTGTTGGCAGGTTACACATCCGGCATGCGGGTGGAGTCAATCTGTATCGTGCCCATGATTGCCACGGGGAACGCCATGTCCACTTTTACCGCCCAGAATCTGGGGGCGGGGAATCCGGATCGGGTAAAGAAGGGGTACCTTACGGCATATGGGATTGTATTTGGCTTTGCGGCCCTGATCCTGGCTGTGCTAAGCCTGTTTCATGTTCAGATTATTTCGGCCTTTATTGAAGACGGCAGCAGCATGGAAGCCTTCGCCA
>CAJTSY010000166.1 GCA_910578995.1 uncultured Acetatifactor sp. | reverse complement strand
AAGACGACGGCGTAGGGGCTTCGCCGGAAGAAATCGAGAAACTGAATAACGCTCCCCATTATATGGTTTGCGATGAAAACACCCAGGAGCAGCGCCACAGACTGGGGCTGCTCCTGGTACGGCAGATTATGGCGGCCCACGGAGGGCAGATGCAGATTTCGCCTGGCAGCCGGGGCGGATTCCGCGTCCGGCTTGTTGTGCCTTTGTACTGCTAGAGCAGGACACACTACTGTTTTTTCAGCCTTACCACATTCCAGCTGTGCTTTCCGAACACAGTAGAAAACTGCCCGTTCTCCATGCGGGAAGCATTTCCTGCCACAGGCGCCACACAGTCCGGATTCTCCTCCGTATTCACTGCCTTCAGATCGTCATTGGTCAGGATGATATGCTCCTCCACCCTGTAATCCGCAAACTGCCTCAGGTCACAGCTTACCTCCAGATCCTCCTCCAGATCCTTGTTCACCGCGAAGATGGTCAGTTCCCCCTCTTCCTCATTCCAGACGCAGACGCTGTCCAGGAAAGAGACTTCGCCATAATTTCTGCTCTCATAGAAGGGCGCTTTCACCAGGGTGTTCAGCACCGTCCCCCTGCCGTATATACTGGCATGCATGTAAGGATAGAAAATGGTCTGTCTCCAGGCCCCTGTGTCCGAAGTCATAATGGGCGCAATCACGTTCACAAGCTGTGCCAGACAGGCAATCTTCACCCTGTCTGCATGGCGGAGCAGGGTAATCAGCATGCTGCCCACCAACAGCGCGTCCTCAAAATTGTATACATCCTCCAACTGATGGGGAGCCTGCACCCACTTCTCCAACTGTGCGTCCGCCTCGTTGCTGTGATACCACACATTCCACTCGTCAAAGGAAAGGTTGATCTGCTTCCTGCTGCGCTTCTTTGCTTTTACGCAGTCCGCTATGGACAGGACAGAGCTGATAAACTCGTCCATGCCCTTGGAATTTGCCAGAAATTCCGGCGTGTCATTGTCCCGGTTCCCATAGTACTGGTGGAGGGAGAGATAGTCCACCTGGTCATAGCATTCGCCTAAGACTTCATCCTCCCAGTGGCCGAAGGTATCCATCCCCAGACTGGAGCTGCCGCATGCCACCGTCTCAATACCCGGATCCATGAACTTCATCAGCCTGCTGGTCTCCGCCGCGGCGCGGCCGTATTCCTTCGCCGTCTTGTGGCCCATCTGCCAGGGCCCGTCCATCTCATTTCCCATGCACCAGAGCCTGATGTTATGGGGCTCCTCGTAGCCGTGCTTCCGCCTTAAGTCGCTGTAATAGCTGCCTTTTTTAAAATTACAGTACTCCAACAGGTCTTTGGCCTCCTCGGGTCCCCTGGTTCCCAGGTTTACGGCCATCATCACTTCCGTTCCTGCCTTCTTCGCCCAGTCGGCGAACTCATTCAGGCCGAACTGGTTGGACTCAATCACCTGCCAGGCCAGATCCACCTTCGCCGGACGCTCCGCCCTGGGGCCTACGCCGTCTTCCCAGTGATAGCCGGACACGAAATTCCCGCCGGGGTAGCGCACGATGGGCACCTTAAGCTCCCTCACCAGATCCAGTACGTCCTTTCGCATGCCCTGCTCGTCCGCAAAGGGGCTGCCCTCCTGATAGATGCCCTCATACACGGCCCGCCCCAGGTGCTCAATGAAGGAACCGAAGATCCTTTTGTCCACCGCCCCTGTGAGGAAATATTTGTCTACGATAATCTCTGCCTTTTTCATTTTCCTGTACCTCGTTTCCGCGCCGCCTTTCCGCCTCCTGCGTCACCGGCGCTGCTTTACATTTGATGCTTCTATCATAAACCGTTCCGCTACTGTATTCCATCTCCTTTTTTCCGTTGTGTTTGACTTTTCTTCCGGTGATATGGTAAACTTGATTTAAAGACTGCCATCCGGATAATCCGCTTTCATCAGGAATCGCCGGATGATAACTGATATAACCCGTTCAGGGGAAAGCCCGGAAACACAAGGAGCACCGCCATGTACAGACTGAATTTCTGCGAATACAACCGTTCCAACCAGGACTATGACACCATTTACCGCCCGGCAGGAAGCGGGGATTACCTCTTCCTCCAGTTCAAATCCCCCATGAAAGTCTATCTTGAAGACAATATTATAATCACAAAAGAGAACGCCTGCATCCTCTATACCCCAGGCATGCCTCAGCACTATCAGGCCGTGCACCGGTTCCGCAACAATTATCTTCACTTTTCTTCCGATGAAAGCCCTGCCCAAAGCTTTCCCATGCCGGAAAATGCGGTGTTCTATCCGGAAAATGCCGTGCAGATCGATTCTCTGGTATCCCGCCTGCAACAGGAACATTTCTCCGGCCTTCCCCACCGTGAGGAAGCCGTCCATGCCCTGATGACCCTGCTGTTCCTTTCCGTCAGCCGCAGCATGACCCAGGAGACCGTGCAAAAGGAGGACGCGGGGCATCTCTATCCCCTGTTCCAGGGGCTGCGCCTTGAAATGCTCACCCAGTGCGAAAAGGACTGGGATGTGGAGCGGCTCTGTCAGCGGGTGAATCTGGAAAAAAGCCAGTTCTATGTCTATTACCGCAGCTTCTTCTCCTCCACACCAAAAAATGACCTTCTCCGGGCCAGACTGGAGAAGGCCAGAAACCTGCTGAGCAACGAAGCCCTGCAGGTCAAGGAGGTGGCACAGCTGTGCGGTTTCGGCAGCCAGGCTCATTTTACCAGGTACTTCAAGGCCTGCTGCGGCTGTGCCCCGGGAGCGTATGCGCGGCGCACAGAGTAGGCGCCCTCCTCATTTTCCCTCGGCCTTTTTCCTCATACCTGTTTCCCTTCCGCTATTTTCACCACTCCAAAACCGCTCCCGATTTTCCCGCCCGCCAGCAGATATCTCTTCATATTCCGCTGCAGCAGGGTATCCTCCGGAAAATCCCGGATACAGGCATCGTTTCTCTTGAACACCCATTCCACATATCCGTCGTCCCGGTAATCCACCTCCAGAATCCTGAATCTGTCCTGAAATTCCAGAATACGGGAACCCGGCGGCAGCAGTTCCTTCAGCTCCGGCCCCAACAGCCAGGAATGGCACACGTAGTCCTTCTCCCGGTATTCCGGAAAATACCCGGAAAAAAATGCCTTCGCTTCCTCCATGGACGCATCGCACTTCTCCCTGGACAGAACAGCGTCTGAGGGAATATGGATGCTGATTTGGTTTCCGTCCTCCGTCTGTTTCATTTCGTATTCCAGTTCCCCGATCCGGAATAATCTACCGCTGACCTGCCGCGCCGTCCACCATTCCCTGTCGAAGGCACGGGTCCCTGTCTTCACCCTGCATTCCTCTATAAACCTGGTAAAGCACCCCATAGTGCCAAAAAAGACGGTATCCGGTATTCCCCTTTCCCCATACCATCGATGAAGATCTGCGCCGCACTGCAGCATGCATGTGAGCATTTTGATTTTCCCGGGATCCGGCTCCAGGATTTCCTCCAGTTCCGCCCTGGCCCGCCCTTCCGTCTCCATGCTTTTCAGCCCCTCCAGAACGGGAACTGCCCGGGAAAATTCCTCCGTATTGTGCCACGTCAGAACCTTTTCCCGTATCTCTGCGGGCAGTTGAATTCCATCGCATAAAGTAATCAAATCCATGTCCTCGATATCTCCTTTTCTTTTTCCAACATCAATCAGTATGGTCATATAACCTGTCATTTAACTTATTTAATTTAGTACTTGCTAATTTAATTTCATCTGGTATAATATATCCGGAAATCATTTCGTCCGCATCTGCCCGGATACTGCAGGGCTTCAGGCACATGCGGCCGCGTAGGAACAGGAGGGAACGAAATGTGAATGAAAAAATACTGAAAGCACTGGGCGAGCCCAGGCGATTCCGGCTCCTGCAGCTGATGTCACACCGGAGCTACTGCGTCCGCGCCCTGGCGGTAAAAAGCGGCCTGTCGGAATCCGCAGTCTCCCAACATCTGAAAATCCTCCGGGAGGCGGGCCTGGTAATGGGTGTCAGGAGAGGCTATTACACACACTACCGGTTGGACAAGGATGCACTGGGACAGGTTATCACCGAACTGGAGCAGCTGCGGTGCGTACAGCGCAGGCCCTGCGACGGCCCGTTCTACGGCTGCCCGGAATCGGAATACCTCAAATGCAGGTCTTATGTCCCGCCGGAAAAAAGACTGCGGGAAGAAAGCTGAAAGGAAGGATGAATCTATGTTAAAACGTTTTATTCACTACTATAAACCGCACAAAAAGATGCTTGCCCTGGACATGCTCGCATCCCTGCTCATCTCGGTCATCGGCATGGTATACCCCATCGTGACCAACAAGATGCTCAACATCTATATCCCGGAAAAAATGTACTCCACTATCGTCACCGCGGGCCTGATCGTACTGGCCCTGTACATAGTGCGCATGCTGCTGCGCTTTTTCGTGCAGTACTACGGGCACGTAATCGGCGTGCAGATGCAGTCCCAGATGCGCCAGGACCTGTTCGCCCACCTGGAAAAACAGCCCTTCAGCTTCTACGACAACCATGAGACCGGACGCATCATGACCCGTATCACCAGCGACCTGTTCGAGGTGTGCGAACTGGCCCACCACGGTCCGGAAAACCTTTTGATCAGCTCGGTGATGATACTCCTGTCCTTCACCTATCTGTTCCTCATCGACCCCATCCTGACGCTGATCATCTTCGCCTGCGTTCCCATTCTGGTGGTGGTCACCCTGTACTTCCGCCGGGCCATGAGCCGCGCCTTCGACGACCGGCGCAAGAGCAACGCCACCATCAATGCCGCCGTGGAGAGCAGCGTCACGGGTATCCGCGTCACCAAGGCCTACACCAACAGCGCCCGTGAGGTGGAGAAATTCAAGGAGGGCGACAGACAGTTCGTGGATGCCTCCCGGAGGGCTTACCGGGCCATGGCCCAGTTCCACTCTTCCACCTCCTTCGTGACGGATATCTTCAATGTGTTCATCCTGATTGCAGGCGGACTGTTTCTGTATGCAGGGCGGATATCCTTCGGCGATTATTCTACCTTCATCGTCTCCGTGAACCTGTTTATCAACCCGGTGAACACCCTGATCGGCTTCATGGAGCAGTTCCAGAACGGCGTCAGCGGCTTCAAACGGTTTGTGGAGATTATGGACGAAACCCCCGAAATGGACGCGCCGGACGCAAAGGAACTTACGGATGTCCAGGGGGTCATCGAGTTCCGAAATGTCACCTACGCCTACGACCCCACCAAGGAAGTCCTTCACGATATCAATCTGCGCCTGGAAAAGGGACATAAACTGGCCCTGGTAGGCCCCTCCGGCGGAGGAAAAACCACCCTGTGCCACCTGCTGCCCAACTTTTATAAAATCCAGGAGGGCGACGGCTCCATCCTCATCGACGGCAAGGACATCCGGAGCCTGACCATGGAATCCGTCCGCCGCAACATCGGAATCGTGCAGCAGGACGTGTTCCTCTTTGTGGGCACAATCCGCGAGAACATTCTCTACGGCCGCCCCGATGCCACCCAGGAAGAGGTATACGAAGCGGCGCGCCGTGCCAATATCCACGACTATATCATGACCCTGGAAAAGGGATACGACACGGAAATCGGCGAAAGGGGCGTCAAGCTCTCCGGAGGGCAGAAACAGCGCCTGAGCATTGCCCGGGTATTCCTGAAAAATCCGGCCATCCTGATCCTGGACGAGGCTACCAGCGCCCTGGACAATACCACCGAAGTGCTCATTCAGCAGGCCCTGGACGAGCTGTGCAGGGGCCGTACCACTCTGGTAGTCGCCCACCGCCTCTCCACCATCCGGGGTGCCGACGAGATAGCCGTAGTCATCGGCGGACGCATCACGGAGCGCGGCACTCACGAGGAACTGATGAAAGCAGGCGGCACCTACAGACAGCTCTATTCCCTTCAGTTCCGGGAGAATGATTTATTTGAATAGACCCGACAGTTTATCAAATCACCTTATTATCCGCCAGGATTTCCGGCTTATGTACCATGCTGTCCGCCTCTGTTATGGGGCGGACCACCCGGCAGGGCACTCCCGCAGCGAAACTCCCCGCCGGAATATCCCTGGTAACCACGCTGCCCGCGCCGATGACACAGTCATCCCCGATGGTAACGCCCGGGCAGACCGTCACCGACGCGCCGAACCAGCAATTGCTGCCGATATGTACCGGTCTGGCATAGCACAGGCGCTTCTGTTCCCCGCCCGCCGTCAGCATGGCGTTCCGCTCTCCTGCTATCATCGGATGGATGGGCGTCACAATGGTCACATTCGGTCCGAAATTACAGTTATCCCCAATGGTCACCTCCGCATCATCCTGGATGGTCAGATTGAAATTGCCGAAAAAATTCCTCCCGATCCTGGTATGAATGCCGTAATGGAAGGCAATAGGACCCTGAATAAAGCTCCCCTCCCCCAGTTCCCCCAGAATCTGCCCAAGAATGGCCCTGCGCTTTTCCGTCTCATCCTCGTAAGTGTTGTTGTAGTCAACATTCAGATTGTGGGTTCTGAGCTTGATGGCGCGCAGCTCCTCATCCCCCGGATAAAACAAAATCCCCGCCTTTATCTTCTCTTCTTCCCGCATGAGTGTCCCTTCCTTTCATTCCTGATTCCTGTTGTATTCTTTCCTCTATATTTTTCCAGGTGTTCCCTTGTATCTCTTCGTGAATATTTGATTGTGCCATTGTCTCCTCCAAATAAATCTTCTTTAGCTCGACTGATAATTTATAAGATGTACCCCAAGAAATGCTGGATACAATATTGACTTTGGTGTAATTTTTCGTAATCGGCCAATCAATTGTATAAGTAAAGTCTGAAGCTCTCTGGAAATCTCAACTTTAACCGGGCATTCAGCTCTTTTTACCTCATATTGCGCGAGCGCTCACGGCTTTCCCCAAAAACAATTGTTTATATTCCCATTAACTATATCGGATTTCAATTACCATTTTGTTACAATTCAAAAAAATTTAAAACACGCTGTTAATCGAACAAATATTCTGGTATAATATAAACATGAGTGTGCTTATAAAACAGTAAGCCTGCATCCAGTACCGGAAGTATTTACGGACGCATCTCTAAGCGGCCGGAAATTCTTCGCCATGTGTGGTACTGGATACAGGCTTGCGGAACTGGAATAGGAGGAACGCCCATGGAAGAGCATCACACCTATATCGCAATCGACC
>CAJTSY010000165.1:2211-7471 GCA_910578995.1 uncultured Acetatifactor sp. | reverse complement strand
TTTTCTGCAAAGTTTTTAACGAGCAGACAAAACAGCATGGAATGACACAAAAGGCAGTTATGAAAACAATCCGCATATGCAAAGACAGGAATGTTTTAAGGGAATATTTAGCACAGAGAGAAAAGGAGGTTGTGACAATTATGATGAGTTTGTTTGATGAAGAACAGATTATGAAATCATTTATCAGAAGCGAAAGGCATGACGCAGACAGGGAAACCGCAGAAAGAATGATTAAAGACGGAGAACTTTCTCTTGAAAAGATTGCACGTTATGTTCCTGCATTATCAATGGAGGAATTAAAGGAGCTTGAAGCCGAGATTATACAGTTGGCGTAATCGGTAAAACAATTTAATATCAATAAAACAGCGTAAAGGCGCATGGAACAGTGAATTGTAAACCATGCGTCTTTTTTTACGCCCAAAAGGAGGAACATGAGCGACAACATTCAGACCAATACCACAGGGCGATTAACGCCCTGTTTGCAAAAGAAGATTGATAAGACAACCTACTTAGTCGAGGTACATTTCTCTGCTACAAGTACCCAAAGCGTGGAGGAAAAACTAAAGCGTGTTATTCTCCATGATTTACAGCATGGAAAACAGGGCAGACCAAGAAAAAGTGATGAAAAATGATGAATACGTCCTTGACAAGCAGCGACAGGAGTTGCGGCATAATATATACAGATGGAGGTGGCTACAGTGATTTACAGACCGATGTATGTGGACAAAAAAAGGCGTATACCGAGGTCGGCAAACCGAGGGGGAGCTGACTGAATATATCCGGTTGGGCGGCTTTCCCGCGATACACTTGCAGCGCTATACGGACGATGAGGTGTACACCATCGTCCGCGACATCTACAACTCAACGATTTTCTCGGATATAGTCAGGCGTAATCAGGTGCGCAAGGTAGATCAGCTTGAACGGATTGTAAAATTCGCCTTTGATAATGTGGGCAGAACCTTTTCCGCAAAATCCATCTCCGACTATCTCAAATCCGAGCGCCGGACCATCGACAACGAGACGGTTTACAGCTATCTTGAAAAATTGGAAAACGCATATATCCGGCATCGCTGTTCGCGCTTTGACATTCAGGGAAAGGAACTGTTGAAAACGCAGGAGAAATTTTATCTTGCGGAAACTGCGCTTCGTTACAGCGTTCTCGGCTATACACATACCTCGATTGCCGCTATGCTGGAGAATGTTGTCTATCTGGAACTGCTGCGGCGCGGCTACGCGGTGAATATCGGTAAGACTCCTGACGGCGAGATTGATTTTATCGCCGCAAGACGGGCGGAAAAGCTGTATGTTCAGGTGACAAAGGAAATCAAGTCCTCCGAAACGGAAAAACGGGAATATAAAAGGCTGCTTGATATTCACGACAACTACCCGAAATATGTGCTGATGGCGGACGATTTCGCAGGCGGTAACTATGAAGGAATCAGAACCATGCATATTGCGGATTTTCTGCTGAGTAAAGATTTTTAATTCTCGCTAAATATCCTACTTGCCAACCATGCAAAATAATGATATACTACCCCCATCAGCGATGAAAATGTGTCAGTAGCCGACACGGTTTCCCGTCACAAGAGAAGGATGCCATGGCTGGAAGCATCCGGTGGGGCGTGTCAGCGAATTTCAGCATGGGAGCTTCCTGTGAGAAACTAAGCAGGATGTAGTCACTGCATTAAAGTGAGAATGAGAGCATGGGGAAGCCGGGTGGTTTCTCTCGTGAAAAAGGGTGGTACCGCGATGATTTCGTCCCTTCTGCGTTTGGCGCAGGGGGATTTTTTTATGCACAGGCCCGCATGTGGAAATTTGCAACATAATTTAGCAAAGGAGATAAGAGACATGTTCAATGCAGACGAGTTGAAGAAAACATTTCTGGACGACATTGAATCGGCCAAGTCCGAGATACAGCTTTCCGATGTTTGGAAAAAGTACCTGGGCAAGGGCGGCTCCGTCCAGAAGCTCATGAACGGCATCAAGGAGGTGGCCAAGGAAGAGAAGAAAGCCTACGGTCAGTTCGTAAACGAGGTGAAAGTCTGGGTTCAGGAGAAATATGACGAGAAGAAAGCCGAAGTGGAGGCTTTCGAGCTGAAGCAGAGGTACGAGAAAGAGGCCATAGACGTGACCGTTCCGGTGAAGCGCCGCCCTGTAGGGAACCTTCATCCCCTGACCGCGGTGAAGAATGAGATCATTAATGTGTTCGCGGGAATGGGATTTGAAATCTTCGAGGGCCCGGAGATCGAGGACGACGACCACAATTTCACCCGGCTCAACGTGCTGAAGGACCATCCCTCCAGGGACATGCAGGATACCTTCTGGCTCACGGAAGACCTGCTCCTGCGCACCCATACCTCCCCCGGGCAGATCCGGGTCATGGACAGCAAAAAGCCGCCCATCAAGGTACTGGTACCCGGCAGGGTGTTCCGCTCCGACTCGGACGCCACCCACTCCCCCATGTTCAGCCAGATGGAGGGCCTGGTGGTAGACAGGCATATCACCCTCTGCGACCTGCAGGGCATGCTGGACGAGTTCGTGAAGAATCTGTTCTCAGACGCGGCCAGGACCAGACTGCGCCCCTCCTATTTCCCTTTCACGGAGCCCTCTGTGGAGGTGGACGTGAGCTGTTTCAAGTGCGGCGGAAAGGGATGCCCCCTCTGTAAGGGTACCGGTTGGATCGAGGTACTGGGCGGCGGCGTGGTGAACAGGAAGGTTCTGGAGAACTGCGGGATCGATCCGGAAACCTATTCGGGCCTGGCCTTCGGCATCGGCATCGAGCGCATCGCCATGCTGAAATACGGCATCAACCATATGGGAAAGCTGTTCGAGAACGATGTGGAATTTCTGAAGCAGTTTAAGGCGTAGGGAGGTATGGATACATGAAAGTATTGCTGAGCTGGTTAAAAGAATATGTGGACATCGATGTGACGCCCAGGGAGCTGGAGGAGAAGCTGTTCTCCGCCGGGCTTGAGGTGGAGGAGGTCACGTACCTTGGCGAAAATATTGAGAAGATTTATGTAGGGCAGGTGACTTCCATTGAAAAATACGAAGGAACGCACCTTTATATCTGCCATATCGACTGCGGGGAGCAGGGGCATGACCACCTGATCCTCACGGGGGCGGACAATGTGTTCCAGGGGGCGAAGGTTCCGGCCTGCCTGGTGGGGGCGAAGCTTCCAAACGGCCTGGAGATCGCGCCCAGGAAGATGAAGGACATGATGTCCTACGGCATGCTCTGCTCCGGGGAGGAGCTGTGCCTGGATAAAAACTGGTATCCCGGAGCAGATGTGGACGGTATCATGATCCTGGACGGGGATGCGCCTGTGGGCATGGATATCAAGGAGTACCTGGGACTGGACGACTATGTGTTCGATATTTCCATCACGGCCAACCGTCCGGACTGCCAGTCCGTACTGGGCATCGCCAGGGAGGTGGCGGCTTTCCTGGTGAAAGAAGTGAAAGAGCCGGACATGGGCTATATCTGCGACGATACCGTAAACCAGGAGATCAGCGTGGATGTCATCGACAGAGATCTCTGCCCCAGGTATCTGGCCCATTATGTGTATGACGTGCAGTATATGGAGTCCCCCCTGTGGATGAAGCGCAGGCTCATCGCGGTGGGGCATAACGCCATAAACGCCATGGTGGATGTCACCAACTATGTACTGGTGGAAATCGGACAGCCCATGCATGCCTTTGACCTGGATACCCTGGAGGGTTCTTCCATCGTGGTGCGCCGGGCGGTTCAGGGCGAGGAACTGGTGACACTGGACGGGAAAAAGAGGAACCTGGACGCCAGCAACCTCTTAATCTGCGATAAGGAAAAGGCTGTGGGCCTGGCAGGCGTCATGGGCGGCTTAAACAGCGAGATCACGGAAAATACCAAAGAAGTGCTCTTCGAGTCCGCCAAATTCCGCAAGGACAGCGTCCGCAAGACCGCCAGGGGGCTGGGGCTCCATTCCGACGCGGCGGCCAGGTTTGAGAAGGGCATCGACGAGTATTCCGTGGAATGCGGCATGGCAAGGGCGCTGAACCTGGTGCAGACTCTGGGCGTGGCTAAGGTCAGTTCCTCCCATTTTGACGTGAGCGCGGGGGCTTCCAGGGAACGGAGGGTGATCCAGGCGGCAGCCGCAAAGGTGAATGATATCCTGGGCATAGAGGTGCCCGAGGCGGAGATGGTGCGGATTCTGCGGAACCTGAATTTCGGGGTGGAGTGCGAGAATGGCGTGCTGACCATGACGGTCCCCCGCTACCGGGAGGATATCGAGACCGACCAGGATATCGCGGAGGAAGTGATCCGGGAATATGGCTACGACAAGGTAGTCCCCACCTTCTTAAGCGAGGCGCTGGTCACCGGAGGCGGCATGAACGGGGCACAGCGGAAAGAATTGGCTGTAAAAACATTTCTCTGCACCCAGGGGTATTTCGAGATTCAGACCATCGCCATGACTGCCAGACAGGAGTTTGACCAGTTCCTGATCCCGGAGGACGATAAGACAAGGCAGGCGGTGGAGATTTTGAACCCCATTACAGAGAACCTGAGCATTATGCGGACTTTCATGGCACCTTCCATGGTCAGGGCGATAGAGAACAATCTCAAGAACGGCCACGAGGATCTGCGGTTTTTCGAGCTTGCCAATGTGTACCTGCCGAAGAGCCTGCCTCTGACCGAGATGCCCCGGGAGGTGAAGACCCTGTGCCTGGGAATGTCGGGGGCGTCGGAGGATTTCTTCACTATGAAAGAGACATTGGAGACCCTGGCGGCGGACAACGACCTGCAATTTACCTATAAGAAGGGCAATGTCCCCTATCTCCATCCCGGCAGGACGGCCTTCGTTTACTGTGGCGATACCTTCATCGGGGCTTTCGGACAGTTACGCTACGATGTGGTGGATTCCCTGGCCATCGCCAAAGACAAGAAGGCGGATACAAAAATCTTCCTGGCGGAACTGGATTACGATGCCCTGTGCACGAAATTCAAGGACGGGATACACTATGTGCCGGAATCTCCTTATGGGAAAACAAGCAGGGATATCTCGCTGATCGTGGATAAGAAGGTGGAATGCGGCGATATCATCGAGAAGATCCGGCAGGCGGATGACCTGGTGTCAAAGGTGGAGCTCTTCGATATCTTTGAGAGCGAGAAACTGGGGGCTGCCAAGAAGAGCATGGCTTTCAACATTGAACTGGCTTCCCGGGAGGCGGATGTGACGGATGAAATGACGGATGCGGTCATTCAGAAAATCGTGAATCTGTT
>CAJTSY010000165.1:0-2111 GCA_910578995.1 uncultured Acetatifactor sp. | reverse complement strand
GCTGTCTCCACGTTCTTCAATAAGGCGCGGTAACGCTCCTCGTGGTGCTTTTCGATTTCGCCCACCAGGCGGAATTTTGCCGCAAGCTCCGGGAAGCCTTCTTCCTCGGCGGTTTTGGCGAAGTTCTCATACATATCCGTCCACTCATAGTTCTCGCCGTCCGCGGCTGCGGCCAGGTTTTCACTGGTGCTTCCGATTCCCTTCAGCTCCTTGAACCACATCTTGGCATGTTCTTTCTCGTTGTCGGCCGTCTTCAGGAACAGGGCCGCAATCTGTTCGTAGCCTTCCTTTTTGGCCACAGAGGCAAAATAGGTGTACTTGTTCCTGGCCTGGGACTCCCCGGCAAATGCCGCCTCCAGGTTCTTTTCCGTCTGCGTTCCCGCATACTTGGTTGTGCTCATGTTTTTCTCCTCCTTGACATAAATTGGTGCGCCAGGCATGGCTGCATAGCCTGCATGCGCAATGTCTGTGTGTTCTGATATTTTTCGCTGATGGTGCACAGACCATCGGCGGACAGACCTTTTGGTTTCCTTCCTGTATTTCGGGCACAGGGGTTTATGGGGTTACGGATCCAGGGAGGGGTAAATACTTCCCATCAGCTCCCAGGCGGCATCCCTCTCCAGCTTCCGCTCCGGCGACAGTTCTTCATAAGGACATAACATGGGATGTTCCCGTTTTATATCGTTGCGCGCGGAACCGTAGCTCCAGTTGTAATACACATAGAACCGCAGCCACCGCATATGGTCCAGTTTCCGGTACTTTTCCCTGGCGGCCTCCATCTTCCGGGTCGCACAGTATTTTTCATATGCTTTTTTTACAGCATGTGCAGTCAGCTCCGTGATGGTTTCATCCTCCAGAAGGATCCTGGTTTTCATCAGGAGATGGTCTGCCGCGGCGATCTTGGACTGCCGGTGCAGGTCATCCAGTTCGTCCCAGGCAAGCGTGGGATAGGAAACCGACCTGCGGAAAATCTCATTGATGGTGACGGCCGCCTTGTTCAGCTCCGTGCGGATGATCTGCTGGGACGTGTAAATGTCCTCATTGGTGCCAAAAAAGGATACCCCCGGCGTTTTCCGGCTGCTTCGCAGGTCGATGCGGCCGGAAATCTTATAGTAGTTGTTCAGGGTCCAGAAAATACTCCAGCCCTTCTGCTCGTCGTCGTCGCAGATGATAATGCGGTGGGCCCGCTCCAGAAGTGAATGGTTCTCCGCCCAGGATTCCCCGTGGAAAATCAGGGAATCCCCTGTTTCGGACACTCTGTCCATAGCAAAGAGCTGGTCCAGGCGATAGTGTATTTTAAGGAAATCTCCCGCGTCGCCGAAAATATGATACGCCACATGCTGCTCAATGGAAATGATGTTGGCCAGTATCGCCTGTTCCAGGAGATTGCGGCCATAATTTCCGAAACCGATGAGTACAATGGTAATTTCATGGAGGCATAACGGCTTGGAGCGCCAGTACTGCCTGGCGCAGCATTTGTAGCTGTGGAAAAAGTGGATATTGCCGGAGAGTTTATCATGGCCGTTTGTGGTGCGCGCATAGACCTCCACCGGCAGTTCGTGCAGGTTGACTGCCCGGCTGTTGACACTGATGTCATTTTCCTTCATCAGAAAAATCCTGCATTTTGTGCCGGTATTTTTCTTTTTCGCTACGATTCGGTCAGGTGAAACGCTTAAATAGAGGCAGGGGTAATTGGGGATTTCCTCATGACTGCCTCTGCGCTCTCCGTAAATGATCAGCGCATCGGGCTCCTCCTTATAGATATTTGCGGCAAGGGTATCCGATTCCACGCCGCAGTCCGCGAAGTAATACCAGTTCCTGCGCCGCTGAAGGCTGAGCATAAGCAGGGGAAGCCCTTCGCTGGTGACAAAGGAGACCACGCCTCCCAGTAATGTCACCATAATGCCGGCTGAGGAAAGCAGGAAGATCATCCCTACCAGGTGTCCCAGAGGCGTTACGGGGATTAAATCGCCATAGCCCACAGTGGTCAGGGTCACCAGGGAATACCACAGCGCGTCCCCGAATGTCTGAATCGTGGCATTGCTGTCGGCGGACTCCGAACAGTATAAAAGGGTCACCAGACAGAAGTAGGCCGCTATTGCAATTATAAT
>CAJTSY010000164.1 GCA_910578995.1 uncultured Acetatifactor sp. | reverse complement strand
AAGCAGGAAATCGGGGAGCAGAAAAGCCCCGGGGAAGGAAAGCAGGAAATCGGGGAGCAGAAAAGCCCCGGGGAAGGAAAGCAGGAAATCGGGGAGCAGAAAAGCCCCGGGGAAGGAAAGCAGGAAATCGGGGCGCAGAAAAGCCCCGGGAGAGAACCCGGAAAACCGGGAAGCAAATGCAGAAAGGAAAGAAAAGGGAGAGAAAGAGCATGGAAAAGAAAATCAGAAACCATATAAACGAGCTGTTTGCGAAGGCTCCCAGAACCAGGAAGGCTATGGACCTGAAAGAGGAGATGACGCAGAATACCATAGAGAAATACCAGGATCTGATCGGGGAAGGGTATCAGGAGGAGGATGCCTGGCAGATGGTGACTGCATCCATAGGGGATGTGACAGAATTGTTTCATGAACTGGAGGAGCCGGATCTGTTTTTGTCCGAGGAGGACAGGAGGAAGAAGGCCATACTCAAAGCCGCTGCCATAGGGCTCTATATTCTTGCCGGGGTGGTGCTGTTTGCCTGGATGATCATTTCGGAGAGTTATTTCTACAGTGCGCCGGATTTGGGGATGTTCGGGATGATTGCGGCGGGGCTGCTGTGCATTCCGCCCACCTGCCTGTTGGTGTACGCTGCCAATATGTACCCGGATTATGGCAAAAAGGAGAAGAACATGGTGGAGTCCTACCAGGAGGCACGCAGGGCCAGAAACCGGGAAAAGGCCCTCAAGGGTTCCATCAGCGCCATCATATGGCTGGCAACCCTGATTGTATATTTTATCGTCAGCTTTGTGACACAGGAATGGGGAGTGACCTGGATCGCTTTTCTGATGGGCGGATGTGCCCAGGCTGTGCTGTTTCTGGTTTTCAGCCTGAAGTCAGAGAGTAAATCGTAGGATTTTCCGGACCGGGACTTATCAGGCATATCGGACAGTGTTTTAGGAAGGCAGGATTGATATGAGAAAGATAAAAATTGCAGGGATTTTGTTTTTTACAGGGGTGTGCATCTGCCTGTGCGCCATTCTGGTGCTCGCCCTTAATGGCAGGGGATGGAACGGCGGAGAGGGATGGGATGTCCAGGGAAAGTATCATCTGGTACTGGAGAAGGAAATCCCTGTGGAAGAAATCCGTGGTTTAAAGATCGACTACAGCATGACCTTCAATGATGTCACTTTTTACCAGGGAGAAGGGGACAGTGTAGTGATCCGGGAGTATATGAATTTCGAACCCGAGGAGAAGCAGATCTCCAGGGTGGAACAGGAGGGCGGGGACATTCTGGTGAAAGGGGTCAACAGGAACCGCTTTGTGTTTTTCTCCCTTCGCGGATGGGATGCTTATACGGAAGTGTATCTGCCCGCGGGCTTTGCGGAAGGACTGGAGGAACTCTATGTAAGGACGGTGAGCGGTGATGTGCGGTCCGAGATTCCTCTTGGGGGAGGGGAAGTATTTTCCGTGGCCAGTACAAGCGGGGACATATATCTTCCAAATGTGCAGGCGGAGGAGCTGAAGGTCTCTTCCACCAGCGGCGATATCCGGATGGAGACGCTGGCGGGGCAGACTGCCGTGTCCACTACCAGCGGGGATATCAGCCTGGGACAGGTGGATGGGGCGGCAAAGGTGTCGTCAACAAGCGGTGAGATCCGGGTGGATGGAATTCAGGGAGAGACGGCTGTAACCACCACCAGCGGAGACATTTCCCTGGGGATCATACAGGGCGATATGAATCTGTCCACTACAAGCGGTGAGGTTCGGATCCAAGAGGGGAAGGGACGGTTTGAAGCGGAGAGTACCTCGGGGGATATACGGCTTGAGCTGTTGGAGGGCGAATTTCATGTGAAGAGTACCAGCGGCGAAGTGGCATTGTTAAACGGGACCGGATGGGGCAGGGCAGGGACGATTTCCGGGGATGTGCGGATCTCTCTGGAAGCGCTTGCCGGGGATCTGGCGGTGTCCACAACCAGCGGTGAAGTGGGGCTGGGGCTGCCGGAAGAAGCGTCCCTTACACTGGATTTCGACTCTACCAGTGGGGCTTGCAGTACTTTCTTCGACGATGTGCTTCACTTTAATAAGAAGGGCAACCAGGCCCGGGGCCAGTACGGCGATGGGGAGAATGCGGTTACGGTTTCTACGGTCAGCGGGGATCTGCGGATTGTTGTTCGGTAGAGCGTGTTTGAAAATTGCTTTCCGTCAGATGTGCGTCACAATTTGCGGGAGATAAATCATCTTACAGATGATTGCCCGAATGAGGGAGGAGGCTCTTATTATGCTTGCAGCCCTATTGACGCAGCTCTGTCAACAACACCTGCAGTTTGGTGCCTTGGTAAACTGTAAGGGACTTTCATCCAAGAGATGAAAGTCCCCTTATATAACTGTCATCTGTGTGTTTCAATTGTACTGTACTGTGAATAATTATCTATGATATACTTCCTCCATTCCCGTACCAATTCATCATAAGACTTATCCCATTCTGCATTATATTCATTATCAGAACATACATAAGTGATAACAGCCGCTTCTCCATATAAGTCTGCTAAATAGCCAATAAAGGAAGAGCCTGACTGATAGGAATCGTCCGGATTCGTTTGCCCATATGCATGAACCATAATGTCTTCCATTTCACGGAAATCCGTTTTCATATCAATAGGTCTTTTAATTGTATCAATATACTCCTGCACATATTTTATCGAATTAACAGCATTATTCCAGACAGTATTCAAGTAATCATTCATATACAGATTATATTTATAACTAAAATAGGTAGCGAAACCCTCCGTCTTCCAATTGTTTCCCCAATCATCGAAACGCCCAACCATTACAGCATGAATATACTCATGCATCAGTGAACTCACATTTTCCAAATATATCGCATGCTCATGTGAACCACTATAATAAGAACGGGCTGATGGAGTCTTGATGTTTTTCAAATAAACGGAAAGTGCATTGTTATAGTTATCAAAACCAAAAAGCTCCTGGTATTGTTGCATTTGATGCGTATTGCACTCAAAAAACTCCCTGACCTCCGTGTAATCTTCATGCAGGAAGTTCTCCGACACTTTCGGATCCGCCTCCCACAACCTGTCCTGCCAGTCCTTATAGATATAGAAACATGCATATTCACAGGCTGCCGCATACTCTGCCTTTGCCCCGCCAGGCTGATAACGCATCTCCGTCAGACTGCATTCCACGCCGTTTTCCGCATAAAACTCCTCCAGAACTTCATTTGCCCGGACTATGCCCTCTGTAGTTCCGGAAGCTCTCAACAGCTCCATAAGCTCATCTTCCGAATGGCCTGACAGATAATCATTCACAAACAGACAGGCATTATTCTTTGCCGCTTCCACGTCCTGGGGGGATACGAATTTTTCGTCGAAACACAGCAGATTCATGTCATAGAATTCCGGTGTGCTTAGGGCCTCAAAGCAGTCCGTCTCCTGTCTGCCGGGGTGAGCCTTACCATTTTCCGCTTCTGCAGTCTTGCACAAATAGTCCGCATAGCCGTATGCCATCCCGTAGTTTCCCCACCCGCCGCAGCCCGCAAGCAGAACTTTGGCAAGATAATCCGCAGAGTCCCAGGACTGCGGCGGAAGATACAGCCGGTTGCCGGAAATGGAAATGCCGTCATAGGATTCCTGCTGCAATACTGCGATCTCAATGTCCGGCAGTTCCCCGTCAATGCAGGAAAGCATCCTGTCCGTAGCCGTAATGCAGGCATCCCGCTCCTGTGCTTCGATGGGGAGTTCAAAATAGTAGACGGCATAGTCTGTCTGCGTCTTTTCCACATCTTTCCGAAGATGCAGTCCGTCAGAGGCTTCATCGTAGTAAATGATATCCGCTTCATAAATGCGTTCCGTTAATGCGGCATCTTCGCTGCCTGCAGTTGATTCTAAATTAGATTCTTCTATTTCCGTTTCGTTCTCCGGCAGTTCCGGTTCCGAATCGGCCCCATCTTTTGCCGTTGCTGTCTCATCTTCTGGCAATTCTGCCTCCAAATGAGATTCTTCCGGTTCTTTTTCAGCGCTCTCTATACCTGGACGCAGTGTGGAGTCTTCCTGTCCGTTATCAGCGCCGCATGCGGCCAACATTGCCGATATGGCGGCAACGAATAAGAACTTTCCTTTTTTCATAGACACTCTCCTTTTCCTTTTCAGAATATCCGCTTTACAAGGCGAAATTCCCCTTTTCACGAAATAATCCCCCCGACAGGCGCTACGCCAAATAGCGATTTAGGAATTGGCGGATACGCCTTCCGATGGCGCTGTGTGCCAACGGCACATGTCCAGGATGAGCCGTAGCGGAGCGTAACCAACACAGTGCCGGTGTGGACAGCGAACGCGCATTACGCAAGGATTAATGTATGGGGTATCAGGCGGATTGTCCAACTCTCTCCAACCTTCCGTTTTCTATCTGATAAATTTCATCACAAATACTATAATCCTCTATGTTATGGGATATTAAAATGATGATTTTACTTTCAGCCAACTGCTTTAGTTTAACTGCCACGCTTTTTCTTGTTTCATCGTCTAAGTTTGATAATGCTTCGTCAAATATCATTACATTGCTGTCTTTTATGAATGCTCTTGCTATCTGTATTTTTTTAGCCTGTCCTGTCGAAAACATATATTCGTCCTGAACCTGCGTATTAAATGCATCAGCCAACATATAAATATCTTGCAATAAACCTATTTCCTCGCATGCCTGCTTAATCTTATCTGTCGTCTCCTCAGCAAAAAGCCCGTCATCCGACAATGTAATATTGTCATAAAGAGACAGATGATACAGATTTCGTTTTACGCCGATATATTCAAAATGCTTCCTCAAAGAAAAATAGGAGTATCTTTCTGCGGGAATTTCATTGAACAGTATTTCGCCTTCTGTGGGGAGAATGTTCCGCATAATCAGGTTCATTATGCTGGTCTTGCTTTATTGTAAAATTTTGCCAAGCATGATATAATAATTATACCAAAAAAGTTAGGAGGGCGCATATGGAAAATCTTAATAATTTAATTTGGACAGATGAGGATGATGATAACGGTAATGATATTCAGCTTCAGGGAGAAGGGGACATGAAAGAAAGGTGCTTGGTTGCTTTCTGTGTAATTTCTACTCCTAATGGGCCTGCCGGAAATCTTTTGGCATGTGGTCCGGGTATTTCGCCTCATCCAACGATGGGATGTATATAGTTTCTTTCTGGTGGGGAGTCTATACAGACTTCCCACTTTATTTAAGTTTATCGTATCTATCGCATCCATAGATGCTGTGAAGTATTCTCTTTTATTTTCTTCGCATCTTTACTAAATCGTCATAAGGCTTTTGCCATTCTACATTGTATACATTTCCAGATTGGGCATAAATAAAAAATTCTCATTTTCCAAAGTAGTCTATCAGATGGCTGATAAAAGAAATGCTCAATTGATATAATGAATTCGGTACCTTTTCCCCGTATACATGCACTATGAATCTCCCAATTCATGAAAATCTATGCATAAATGAAGTGACAGTTTCTGGATATATTTTATGTTTTAGTAAATTTTAAAAAGAAGTTATCTTGTCCGTGGTTGCAATACAGGCGTTCTGTTCCGGTGACTTCATTTCCTGTTTCCCTGACAGTCTTATCCCTAAAGTTGTTCAGCCTCATTTTCTGGCATTTCGATTCTCGAACTCGCTCATGGCTCATTATCCCGTTCCTCATTTCTGGATAGTTTTGTACCCTCTTCGCCTGTCTCATTACCCAGTAGTTTCATTCTTGACACCAGTTCATCGCGCATGTTCCGCAGTCTCTTCATAATCTTTACCAGCATCACAAGCGGTCAGTATCGTCACCATGACAGCTGTAATCAAAAATACACACTTTTTCCATCTATTACTCGCCAACACATTGATTTCTCGTCATTTATATTCAGTGTTAGTTTCGTTTTGGGCATGAACATTTTGCTGAGGTCATCATATATTGGATTATCAAATGATCAAGCACATGATCAAATATTATATACTATATAATGAAAATTTTCCTAACCGATATCAATCATCTACAGACATTATCTCCACTTTTCAACCTTACTGTACTGTGAATAATTATCTATGATATACTTCCTCCATCCCCGTACCAATTCATCATAAGACTTATCCCATTCTGTGTTATATTCATTATCAGAGCAGATATAAGTGATGACGGCTGCTTCCCCATATTGGTCCGCTAACCAGCCAATAAAGGAAGAACCCGATTGATAGGAATCATTCGGCCCTGTCTCTCCAGAAGCATATACTATTATGTCATCCATTTCGCGAAAATTTGTTTTTATATCAATAGGCTTTCCAATTGTATTAATGTATTCCTGGATATATTTTGCTGAATCAGCGGAGTTATACCAGATATTATTCCAGCAATCATACATATATAAATTATATTTGTAGCTAAAGTATGTGGCAAAACCTTCGGTCTTCCATTTAGTTCCCCAGGCATTAATTCCATACATCAGGGAATGAATATACTCATGCATCAACGCATCCACATTTTCCAGATATATTGCATGCGCTGGTTCCATATAATACGAAGTTGCTGATGCCACCTTATGATTTTTCAGATAAATTAAAAGGTCATTATTATAACTGTCAAAGCAAAAAAAATCCTGATACTGCCGCATCTGAGAAACATTACACTCAAAAAAAGCTCTAATCTCTGTGTAATTATCATGTAAGAAATTTTCTGAAACCATTGGGTTTATCTCCCACAACCTGTCCTGCCAGTCCTTATAGATATAGAAACATGCATATTCACAGGCTGCCGCATACTCTGCCTTTGCCCCGCCAGGCTGATAACGCATCTCCGTCAGACTGCATTCCACGCCGTTTTCCGCATAAAACTCCTCCAGAACTTCATTTGCCCGGACTATGCCCTCTGTAGTTCCGGAAGCTCTCAACAGCTCCATAAGCTCATCTTCCGAATGGCCTGACAGATAATCATTCACAAACAGACAGGCATTATTCTTTGCCGCTTCCACGTCCTGGGGGGATACGAATTTTTCGTCGAAACACAGCAGATTCATGTCATAGAATTCCGGTGTGCTTAGGGCCTCAAAGCAGTCCGTCTCCTGTCTGCCGGGGTGAGCCTTACCATTTTCCGCTTCTGCAGTCTTGCACAAATAGTCCGCATAGCCGTATGCCATCCCGTAGTTTCCCCACCCGCCGCAGCCCGCAAGCAGAACTTTGGCAAGATAATCCGCAGAGTCCCAGGACTGCGGCGGAAGATACAGCCGGTTGCCGGAAATGGAAATGCCGTCATAGGATTCCTGCTGCAATACTGCGATCTCAATGTCCGGCAGTTCCCCGTCAATGCAGGAAAGCATCCTGTCCGTAGCCGTAATGCAGGCATCCCGCTCCTGTGCTTCGATGGGGAGTTCAAAATAGTAGACGGCATAGTCTGTCTGCGTCTTTTCCACATCTTTCCGAAGATGCAGTCCGTCAGAGGCTTCATCGTAGTAAATGATATCCGCTTCATAAATGCGTTCCGTTAATGCGGCATCTTCGCTGCCTGCAGTTGATTCTAAATTAGATTCTTCTATTTCCGTTTCGTTCTCCGGCAGTTCCGGTTCCGAATCGGCCCCATCTTTTGCCGTTGCTGTCTCATCTTCTGGCAATTCTGCCTCCAAATGAGATTCTTCCGGTTCTTTTTCAGCGCTCTCTATACCTGGACGCAGTGTGGAGTCTTCCTGTCCGTTATCAGCGCCGCATGCGGCCAACATTGCCGATATGGCGACGGCTAATAAAAACTTTCTTTTATTCATAGACCTTCCCCTTTTCATTTTTATTGTAATAAACTGTATAAATAGCTTATCTCTTTATCTGATAACGCTCTCCAATCTTTTTGGTTTAATAATT
>CAJTSY010000163.1 GCA_910578995.1 uncultured Acetatifactor sp. | reverse complement strand
GTTTCCGTCTCCTCGTCTGTATAAACTTCAAAAAGATATTTTAATTCATCCTGGTACTGCGCGAAATCATTTGTAAAATAATCATGCCCTTTTTCAGTGAGGCAGATGCACATGGCTCTTGTATCATGGGGGCTTTGCTGAACTGTTATGAACCCTTTTTTCATTAGAACATCAGCTAACTTTTTGATATTCTGCCTCGAACAGCCTAACAGATTCCCCAACTGGGTAAAGGTCAGCGGTTCCTTTGATTGTCTGACCACTGACAGCAGCATAAACTGCTTCAGGGACACCTCTGGAATGTGATTGTCAAAAAGGGTCTGCAGCCTGTTTCCGGCGATAAATAAGGTGCTGAAGATGGCCTTTCTCCGGTTTTCCGCGGAATTGGAAAATCTGGTAATCAGATCATTATAGTTCATGTGATTTTTCCTCTGCGTTCTTTTAGAAATTGTGAAGAAATAAATTGATGCTTTCGGGAACCAGTATATATGCATCCTTCCGTGGGGAATCCTGCCGATTTTTATCCCCGTGAACGAAAACATTTGCAAGTCTAATTGTAGAACAAAACCACTGCCATGCTGTGACTTTAAGGCCGTCGGCCGTATTCTAGGGTTAGACAGATTAGATTGGTAACTAGTTGCATATTGCATTATAGCAACTAGTTGTCAATATGTCAATAGTATGGGCATTGTTTTTTATGCAGAGCTTTCCTTGAATTTTTCCTGCACATTTCGGGTATGATTTTTATGGATTCTTTATGAATAGTTCACAGAATTGTTAGCACTCTCTCTTGACGAGTGCTAAAATAAGTGTTATAGTACAAATAGAACAAGGGAAGAGAGAAAAGAGATGAAAAAGGAAAACGGAAATCTCAGATTTTGATTCCGCAGTTCAGGAAGACAACACTTTGAATGGTTCAAAGGTGCTGAATAGAGTTTATAGTCAGAAAGGAGATATGACTTATGATGATGCCCAGTATTTTCAGAGAGGATTTGTTTGACAACTTTATGGAGGATTTCGCATTTCCGTCTTTCCGTTCATTCCCTGACGTGGACAGGACGCTGTACGGGAAGCATGCCAAGAACCTGATGAAGACGGATGTGAAGGAGACGGAAGAAGGGTACGAGGTGGACATTGACCTGCCCGGATTCAAGAAGGATGAGATCAGGATGCAGTTGGAGAACGGCAACCTGACAGTGAGCGCTTCCAAGGGCCTGGACAAGGACGAGAAGAACGAGAACGGCAACTATATCCGCAGGGAGCGTTATGCCGGAAGCATGAGCCGCAGCTTCTATGTAGGGGAGCATGTAAAGGAGGAGGACATCCGTCCGAAGTACGAGAACGGCATCCTGTCCTTCCATCTGCCCAAGGAGGAGAAGAAGGCGGTAGAGCAGAAGCCCCATTATATTTCCATTGAGGGATGAAGGGGAATTCCCTGTCGGTTCCCGTCCGTTGAGGGATGAGGGCGGGCCGGTTGTTTCGGGCAAATTGATTCCTGCCCGGCCCGCGCGGCAGGGCGGCGATGGAGGTAAAAAAGCGGCTCCGGGCGGCAGCCTCGGAATACTCGGATAATGCCTTAGAAATTGGGGCATGACGGGAGGATACCCTGCAGGCTTATGCCCTGTAGGGTATTTTCGTGTGTGTGATGTGGGGTTGGAGAAGCGTTTCGTACAATTCTTCAGGCGTTTAACGACGAAGTCTTACGCAAAGCGGCAAAATTTGGTTCTGGTCTACCCGGGTCAGGCACTTAACAATGAAATCGTATGCTTTATGGCAAAACTTTTCCGGCTTGTCCGGGTTAGGAAGTGTGAAGAGAAAAAGTTGTACTTTCAGGAACGAAGCGCCAGGATATATGCACTTTTCCATGCAGGATTCTGAAAATTTACTTTACGGCGCTTTCTTGGGATGAGGAATTTTAGAGTCAGATTGGGAGGTAAATATGGGAAAGAAAAGGGATTATTATGAAGTCCTGGGCGTAGACCGGAATGCGGACGATGGCACCATCAAGAAGGCATACCGGAAACTGGCAAAAAAATACCATCCTGACACTACTGTCGGAAACGCCCGGGCGGAAGAAAAGTTTAAGGAAGTGACAGAGGCCTACGAAATCCTCAGCGATCACGAGAAACGGAAGCTGTATGACCGTTTTGGCCACGGGGCTTTTGACGGCAGCGGCGGGGCGGACAGGGAGGCGTACGGGCAGCCCTTTGGAGATTTCTTCCACTTCGGCGGGAAGGGACCGCATGCTTACCGGGGAACAGAAACCGGAGGCACGTATGAGGGAACCGGGGGCGCATACCAGGGAAAGGGCGGTGCATACCGAGGAAACGGCGACGCATATCAGGGAGCCCGGGGCGCATACCAAGGAAACGGCGACGCATATCAGGGAGCCGGGGGCACGTACCGCGGAACCGGCAGTGACGGGAGCGCTTTCGAATATCACTTTGAGGGCAGCGACATGGATGACATCCTGAAAAACATGTTCGGCGGAGGATATGAGGACAGTTTTGTGCGGGAAAGAGCGGATGTGGAGGCGGAGATTTCCGTCAGCTTCGAGGATGCGGCCTTTGGATGTGAGAAAACACTGCGCCTGGAGGACGGACGAGGCAGCGTGAAAAATCTGCAGGTGCGGATTCCCGCGGGCATCGATACCGGAAAATGCATCCGTCTGAAGGGAAAAGGGAACCCGGGCAGAAACGGCATGGCCGGGAACCTGTTGCTGCGTGTAAAAGTGGGAGAAAAGCCCGGATTTGAACGCCGGGGCATGGATATCTATACGACAGCCTATATTCCCTTTACAACGGCAGTCCTGGGCGGGGAGGCTACGGTGGATACCCTTTATGGAAAAGTGGCCTGCAGAATCAGGGAAGGCACCCGGTCAGGTACAAAAATTCGCCTGAAAGGAAAGGGAATTGTCTCCATGAAGGATTCCGGGGTGCATGGGGACCAGTATGTGACCGTGGAAATCCAGGTGCCGGAAAATCTGAGCGAGGAGGCAAAACGGAAACTGAAAGAATTTGAGGAGGCATGCAGGGGAGGGCGCAGAAGCGTGGCATAGAAGCGCTTCTGCGCCGTTCCTATCCAGGCCTTTCCCCATAGCCCGGACCGTCCTGCGGAGCAAAAAACGTAGGACAGCTCTGTTGACTTTTCAGGCAGGGCAATCATCTTTTGAAGGACAACAGTCCGGCACAGAATGAAAATTTTTCAAATTTCATCTGCGGAAATGACCTGGCTAATTCGTCTGCCACAAAATAGAATTCGTCATCATCCCATTCCTCGCCGATCAATGATTTGTTCCGCTCCAGTTCCGCGCGAGTCTCAAATGCCACGTCCCCGATATAGAGCCATGCCCCGTCGCGCAGTAAGGGCAGAATATCCCTGATAAATTCGATTTTCTGCCCGTCGTTCAGATGATGCAGGGAATAGGTGGCTATTATCGCATCATATTGATGCCGCCTCAATTCCGGCACAAGCCCCTGGGAAAAATCCCCCTGATAAATTTGGGCTTCGGGCATTTTTGCTTTTGCCAGTTCGATCATTCTTTCGGAGAAATCCTGCCCCCAGATGCGGCATCCCTGATCGTACAATCTGTTGGTAAGCGTACCGGTGCCAAACCCGATATCCAGAACGCTGCTGCATTTGTCTGTCAACACTCTGCTGTAAATTTCATTCAGAATCTGCCTGTATCCGGCAAACGGGTAAGTGCCGTCTTCGTCCGACAAACCCACGCTTTCGTCATAGCCGTCCGCCCATAAATCGAATCCTTTGTTGTCAAGCATCTTAGTCTCCTTTGCAAAGCTTTGAATTTCATTTTCCAAATAACTTTCATACAATTAACACGATTTCTATCTGAAAGTAGATATGCCCCCAACATCTTGATTATACAATATAAATATGATTTTGGAAAGATGCTGCTGTTTTTTTCTGTAGAACTCTTAAAACGCGCAATTCTAAAACTTCTAAAGTTTTTATAAAGTACTTGTGTTCGAAAATGGTTCATGCTATAGTAAACATATCAACAAAATACGTCGCCGCTTTCCCGGGGCAGCAGTTCTTGGGGGAGTGTCTGAATTCATTATAATGGGAAGTTTGCACATTCAAAAGTCCGTTTTCCGAAAATGGATGTGCTGTGCAGGTGCCTGCTTCCCAGAGAACATTTTTAGCAGAGAGTCGTGTTCCTTAAGGGACAGAGAGCTTTTTGCATCGGCTTTTCGCCATCAATTCAAACAAAGAAACAGAATGAGAGGGGGACAGGCGGAAAGCAGTTTTCTTCTGTTCCACAGGCCCGGGGCTGGGGGAGTGACATTCGGGATTGCCGGAGTCTCTGCAATCCGAATATCCGGATTGGGGGATGGAATGCTGATTACAGTGATGAAGAATTGCTGAAACGGGGAGATGAAATGTCCCTGATAATGATGATAAACAAAATCCAGGATGCGTCTGACATGGATGGCTTTCTCAGGATGCCCGGATGGGAATTGGACAAAATAGTCCAGGACAGTCCCATGCATGTGATTGACGTGATGGAAGTTAAGGACAGGGAGGGAACAGATGGAAATCAGGAAGCTGCGGGTGGGGAACCTGCTTTTGTCCTCCAACGTGCTGATGGCCCCGCTTGCGGGATATACCTGTTACCCCTTCCGCATGCTGGCCTATGAGATGGGGGCGGGGCTGTGCTTTACGGAGATGGTCAGTGCAAACGGGCTGAAATATCAGGACAGGGCCACCGAACGTCTGCTGTTTACCACGGAGGAAGAGGCAGTGAAGGCAGTTCAGCTGTTGGGAGGCAGTCCCGCGGTGATGGAGCGGATGGCCTGCAGTGGGATGTTGGAGCCTTTTGATATCATTGACATTAATATGGGATGCCCGGTTCCAAACGTGTTCAAAAGCGGCGAGGGAAGCGCGCTGATGCTGGACCAGAAGCGGGCGGCCGCCATCATTCGGGGCTGTAAAAAGAGCGGAAAGGCCGTGACGGTAAAATGCCGCGTGGGAATACGGGAAGAGGACATGTTTGCGGCGGAGTTTGCCAGGATGTGCGAGGATGCGGGGGCAGATATGATAACCATTCACGGCCGTTCCCGGAATATGATGTATGACGGGGCGCCTCATTGGGAAGAGATTGCCCGGGCGAAAATGGCGGTGCGGATTCCGGTGATTGCCAACGGGGGCATCTGCTCTGCCCGGGACGGGGAAAGGATGATGGAACAGACCGGGGCGGACGGAATCATGATTGCCAGATACGGCCTGGAGAATCCCTATATTTTCGCGGAGCTGACCGGGAAAAAATGTGACAGGACCCGGCTGCAGATTCTGTTGGAGCAGATGGAACTGGCGGGCAGGTATTATGACGAGACCTTTACCATGTCCTATATCCGGAAACTGGCTTCCTATGGTATGAAGAAGCGCAGGGGGACAAAGCAGTATAAGCAGAGGCTGTATGAATGCGGCAGCCTGGCGGAGCTGCGGGAGGTGGCAGAGCTGATTTTTCGGGAACCGGCACTTGATGTTTAGGGGATTATGCTCACGGTCAAAAACAATGCAAAGTACAGGATTGGGGCAGAAGACATCGTAATTTCGGAAATGAAGATGGTTGATGCGAAGAAGGCATTACGAGGGAAAATTTCTTTTACTAAAATTTCCCGGAAGGAAAAAAGAAAGCGGCACGGAGGCAGCAGGGATGAAAGAACTTCACATTCGGGACGGGATTTTGGAAGCGTATACGGGGCGGGAAGCGGCAGTGACGGTGCCGGAGGGCGTCCATACCATTGGAAAGGGGGCCTTCAAAGCCTGTGTCTCCGTGAAAAAGGTACTGCTGCCGGCGGGGCTTCGCCGGATTGAGGAGGAGGCATTCAAGGGATGCCGCAATCTGGAGGAGGCCGAGATTCCGGAGGGGGTGTCATATATCGGGGCGTATGCTTTTCACCGCTGCCATTCTTTAAGGAAGATTTCACTGCCTGTCTCTGTGACAGAGCTTGGGGACTGTGTTTTCCTTTACTGCGACAGTCTGGAGGAGGCGCGGATTCCCGGTGTCTGCCGTGTAGGGGCACAGGCTTTTGTAAACGATGTGTCGCTGCGGCGGCTGGAGATTTCATCCGCGCTTCGGGAGGACTGTATCTGCGATGTCTTCACGGGATGCGGGGCGGTGCAGGAGGTTGCTTTTGCGGGTTTGGGGACATACCGCTTTCCAAATGCGGTGGAGGCCGTGGCGGGGGAGATGGAGCTGCCCCGTCTGGTGAGGGCCATAGCCGTGGATATCCTGCGGATGATGGAACTGGAGGGCAGGTGCCTGCTGACCTTCCGCACCAATTTAAAACATGTGGATATTCCGGAGGGAATCGAAAGGATCGGAAAGAGCTGTTTCTTTGACAAAAGGGGAATCGGATCGGTGCGCTTTCCACGGTCACTGAAGGAAATCGGAAGCCGTGCCTTCAGGAACTGTATCAATCTGGAGACAGTTATCTTTGAAGGGAAGGAGATATCCATCCATGAGGATGCCTTCAAGAACTGTAGTTCCCTGAAAACCATCCGGATGCCCGGGAATCTGCAGTATGAACTGGAGGGTATCGGCGGCCTGCAGGGGACGGAGGTGCCGGAGCAGGTGAGGCTGATACAAAAGCAGGTGTTGGGGAATTTCCGGATCAGCGGCAGCATCCTGCTGAAATATCTGGGGGAGGAGCCCAGGGTGGCGGTACCGGAAGGGATTACCGTGATTGCGGAGGAGGCCTTTGCGGGGAACGAGGCTGTTGACAGGGTGCTTCTGCCGGAGAGCCTGCGGGAAATCGGCGCAGGGGCGTTCCGGGGCTGTGTGCTGCTGCAGTCCATTGGTTTTCCGGAGGGGTTGGAGCGGATCGGCGATGGGGCATTTGAGAACTGTGTGAAACTTCTTCGGGTAAATCTCCCACGGAATCTTACAGAAATAAACGAAAAAACATTTAAAAGGTGCCGGGCATTGAAGGAAATATCCTTTGGGGAGCGAACTTGGCGGATTGGGGAGCAGGCTTTCTATGGCTGTGCTTCAGTCAGGGAACTGGCCTTTCCCGAGAGCATGCGTTTTCTGGGGGACATGGCATTCTACCGCTGCGGGGCATTGCGGGCGGTTCATCTTCTGCCGGGGATAGAGCATGTGGGAAACCTGGCTTTTGCCCAGAGCGGGGTAAGGAGAGCCAGGGTGTCCGGCGGCGGGCAGGGATACGGAACGGGTGTTTTCTCGGAATGCGCGAGCCTGAAAAGCCTTATTCTGGAGGAAGGAGTCTGCCATATCGCGGACAGGATGGGCTATGGGTGCAGGGCTTTGGGCGAGGTACAAGTGCCGGATTCCCTTGTTTCCGTAGGGCGGAATGTGTGGGAAGGGACGCTGTTTCTGGAAAACTGGCTGCAGAAAGGGCGGGAATCGGAGGCGGAAATTCTCTGGGACGGCAGGAATCTGGGGGGTGAAGTGCGGCTTCGGGAGACGGTGCGGATTGTGGCGGGCGGGGCTTTTTATGGAAACCGGAATCTGACAGAGATGGAGATTCCGGAGAGTGTCCAATGGGTTGGCCCGGCGGCTTTCAAAGGCTGCTGCGGGCTGCGGGAAGTGTCCTGGAGGACGGAGGAATGCCGGTGCCTGGAGGCGGAGGTTTTCTCGGGATGTGTGCGGTTGGAGCGGGTGTGGAGCGGCTCTTGGAAGGACCCGGAAGGTGTGCGGTGTGGTGAGCAGGGAAGCGGCCCTTGGAAGGAATCGGAAGGAGTACGTTGGGAAGAGCAGGCGGCACAGGTCCCCGGCTTTCGGAGCATACAATGGAAATCTGTTGGGGAGCGTGCTTTTTACCGATGCGGGAACTTGAAGGAAGTTTGTCTGGAGGAAACGGCACAGATTGGAAAGGAAGCTTTTTCCGGCTGCACACAGATGAAGGTTATATTCGGACATTCTCCGGAATTCCCATCATTTTCTGA
>CAJTSY010000162.1 GCA_910578995.1 uncultured Acetatifactor sp. | reverse complement strand
GCCTTTCAACAAACTATGTGGTTTTTAACTATAAGTAGCACAACAGGTTAAGTTAGTACAGAATTCACGATGGAGCCAGAAGGGCAATTTTTTAGATGTGGCTGTGGACTGCCCTACCAGAGAGAGGAACGCTTGGACCGGGGACAACCAGATTTATGTCCGTACTGCAAGCATATTTATGAATGTATACCCTTTTTATGAAAAATGGCTACAGGATCAGGCCATTGAGTAGTATGCAAGCGGTAAGGTAGGCATTACTTTCCCGTCTACCAGCAGTGTCCACAATCCAGAGGTTATGGCCGAGGCATTGAAGACCAATCCGGCTTTTGCACTGGCAGGTCCTGCCGGAAATGGCAATATTGGAGAAGATTGTGCGGGCTGGGGAGATTTGGCAGCATGGCTCCCTTATATGATTTACCTATGCTATGGGGATAGACAGATTCTGGAGAATCAGTATGAAACTGCCAGAAAATGGGTGGACTATATGCTGTGTTGCGCAAAGGACCACAATCCTCTCTACGAACACCAACCACAGTACCACACATATACGGATGGTGAACTGGATGCGGATTTTATTTATGATACGCGAATGCACTATGGCGAATGGCAGGAACCCATTGTTGTACCTGTTCCTGAAGGGGTGAATCTGGCGGAAGCTTTTGCACGGATGGTAAAAGAAGGGAAACCAAAGGTGGCCACGGCCTATATGTGCCGGTCTGCGCAGAATGTATCAGAGATGGCAGAGGTGCTGGGGCGAGATGCCGACAGAGAAAAATATGGCAAAATAGCCGGATGCATCCGTCAGGTATATGACAGATATTTTATTGGCGACGATGGCACCATTGAGCCAGGGCATCAGGCAGCCTATGTCAGGGCGCTGGCATTTGATCTGTGTTCTGAAGAGAAACGTCCCATGGTACGGAAGCAGCTGGTGGAAGAGATTGAGAAGAACGGCTATAGGCTCAATACGGGATTTTTATCTACACCGTTTCTACTGCCGGTTCTGGTGGATATGGGACGGACCGACCTTGCTTACCGCATCCTGGAACAGACGGAGAATCCTAGCTGGCTTCATCCCATCACCTTGGGAGCGACTACCATACCGGAGGGATGGAGCGGCTTTGACGATCATGCGGGTTCTTTAAATCATTACAGCTATGGAGCGGTCTGTGAGTTTTTATTCAGCTATGTGGGCGGAATCTGTCCTGTGTGGGAGAAGCCAGGGTATGAGGAATTCGTTGTCCGGCCTATACTGGGAGGAAGCCTGACCTATGCCCATGCGTCCTATGAGAGCCAGTATGGCAGGATTGTGTCAGAATGGAGAAAAGAAAATGAGAAATGTGTTTTTAAGGTGACAGTTCCGGTGAATACAAGAGCCAGAATATGTCTGCCGGACGGAAGCGAACAGTGGCAGGGAAGCGGGAGCTGCCAGTATGAACTGCCATGGGAGACGGTATATCAAGCATAAGGGTTTAATGGATATCCGGTAAAGAGAAAGGGAAAATGTATGAATGGTATTGTGGAAACAGTATACGGAAAATTAGCCGGAGTAGAAGGAAAATATGCAAGAGTCTATAAAGGTGTGCCTTTTGCACAGCCGCCAGTAGGCTCTCTGCGTTTTCGGGCGCCGCAGCCTCTACAGCCGTGGGATGGAATATTGCAGGCTGAGAGTTTTCCGCCCATGTGTCCTCAGGGGCCACAGGAAGAGGGGAGCTTTTACCAGAAAGAATTCTATCATAATGCGGAATACATGCCGCCTCAGAGCGAGGACTGCCTTTATCTGAATATATGGGTGCCCAAGGAAGGTGCGGGGGATTATCCGGTTGCGGTCTGGTATCATGGCGGAGCATATGCGGGAGGCTTCTGTTCTGAGATGGAATTTGACGGAGAGGCATATGCGAAAAGAGAGATCATTTTAGTGACGGCAGCTTATCGCTTGGGGATGCTGGGCTTTTTTGCACATCCAAAGCTGCATGAGCAGGATGGGCATAGCGGCAATTGCGGATTACTGGATCAGATTGCGGCGATTGACTGGGTACAGGAGAATATTGCGGCATTCGGCGGTAACAGAGATAGAATTACAATTATGGGGCAGTCTGCAGGAGCAATGAGCGTTAGGACATTGATATCCTCTCCGCTTGTGAAAGGTAAGATATGCGGCGCCGTGATTCAGAGTGGCGGCGGATACAAGAGTCCTTTCCCGGTCAATGTGCTGGAAGGCGGCAGACTGGAGGAGGCATGTGCCTTGTACCTGGAACAGAAGGGGATATCCTTGGAAGAGCTGTATGAAAAGGAGCCTCAGGAGATATTGCAGATGCAGGGGGAATTGTGGCCGTTCATAGCAGCACAGACCCAATGTGTATTACCATTGTGTCCCCAGGTAGACGGGTACTCGCTCTTAAAGACATGCGATCAGATACTGGAAGACGGTGAAGCACCGAAAATTCCTTATTTAATCGGCTGTAACCAGAATGATGTCTCAAAAGAAGAGACGGGTTATACGCAGAATCCTCTTCATATGAGTAATGTTGGATTTTGTACGATGCAGCCGGAAAATCCGGATACATATGTATATTATTTCAAGCGTCATATGCCGGGCGATGACGCGGGCGCTTTTCATTCCGCAGAGCTGTGGTATATGTTTGGAACCCTTGATCGGTGCTGGCGGCCACTGACAGGAGCTGACAGAGTACTGTCTGAAGAAATGCTGGATGCATGGAGCAGCTTTATTAAGACGGGAAAACCAGGATGGGAGAGGTATACAGAAGAACATCCGGTGGTAAAGGAATTTGATATAGAAAACCAGTCGGTTTGAAATACAATCCCAGTCCCTGGAGAGGGACTATAAACACTACTACTTATAATAATACAAGGAGCATCTCAATGGAAAAATCACCTTATATTTTTCAGGACGAGGAGAGGGAAATCCGCTTTCAGAGATTCGATCTGCCTTCTCCGTGGATCAACTATCTTTCAAACGGACGAATGCATGCATTCGTCTCACAGGCGGGCGGTGGGATGACCTGGTGGTTATCTCCCATGGCTTTCCGTATCACCAGATATCGCTTTTACAACCTCCCTATTGATTCTCCCGGATTCTATGTGTATATCCGCATGGAGGACGGTACCACATGGTCTCCCACCTTTCGCCCCTGTGAAACTCAGGTGGATATGAGGGAGGCCACTCACGCGCCCGGCATCTCTGCCTTTACTGCAAAGAAGAATGGCTTGACGGCTGTCCTCAGGTTATGTATGGCCCCAGATTATGATGCACTTTTGTGGGAACTAAAGCTGACCAATGAAGCGGATGCGGAGATTACCTGCGATGTGGTGGCCTATGTGGAGCTTTCCCAGTTCCTTGCCAAGGAGGAAACCACTCTGGGCTATTATCTGAAGTGGAATACAAGGGCTGTTTTCGATGAAGATCTCCAGGCTATCACCTATGCCTACACAGCATGGATGCATCCCAGGGCAGACGAGGCCCCTCTGGTCTATTTCGGCTCCAGTGAAAAGACGGATTCCTACTGCTGTAACCGGGATATTTTCTGCGGCAATTACCGGGACGAGCGGAATCCCGTTGAAGTGGAGCAGGGCAGATTGTCTAATACCAATTTACAGGGAGGAGAACCCTGCGGCGCATTACATACCCGCCTGACTCTCCCAGAGGGAGAGGAAAAGAGGCTCCAGTATTATCTGGGCATCACCAAAGGGGCGCTTTCGGATTATGAAAAAGCTGTGGCGGAAACAAAAAATACTCTTCAGGCTCTCCGGAAAGCCGGAATTGTGGAACAGCAATTCCAAAAGAGCCATGCCTGGTGGCAGGAGCATCTCTCCGTCCTTCAGTGTCAGATTCCGGATAAAGATGCCCAGCGCATGATCAATACCTGGAATCCATTGCAGAGCGTTCAGACGGCGCGCTTTTCGCGTTCCATCAGTTCTTCCGCATCCGGTGTGCGGGGCATCGGCTTCCGGGACAGCGCCCAGGATATGCTGGCTCAGGCGTACCGAAAGCCGCAGTGGGCGTTTGAAATGCTTCGCTATCTGGCATCCCAGCAGTTCGAGGACGGGCACCCTGTCCATATCATGTGGCCGGAGGAAAAGAACCCGGCCCAGGATGTTACCCGTTCCGACAATCACCTCTGGCTTGTCTATCTGGCCTATGCCATTATTGCGGAGAGCGGCGACCTGACGCTTTTAGACCGGGAGATTCCTTTCCTGGCGCCTGATAAGATATCCTGTACCGGCAGCGCCACGCTGTGGGAGCATCTTCTGCGGGGGGTTGAATTTACGGAAAAGCACCTGGGAGAGCATGGCTTGCCGCTGATTCTGTTTAGTGACTGGAATGATCATCTTGGCCCTTTCGGAAGAAAAGGAAAAGGCGAGAGCATCATGGTTTCCCAGCAGCTCATCTATGCCCTACGCCAGCTTACCGAGCTTGCGCTTCTTCGGGGAGACGAGGAAGCTGCCGGACGCTTTACCTCCCGTATCCGCCAGCAGGAAGAGGCTCTGGAAAACTATGCCTGGGATGGCGACTGGTACCTCCGGGGACTGGATGACGACGGCAACCCCATCGGTTCCCACACGGCGGAGCATATGCGGATATGGCTGAATGCCCAGAGCTGGATGGTCATTTCCGGCGCAGGTAAAAAAGAGCAACACATCCATGCCATGGACAGTGCCAAAGAAGAATTGGATACAGGACTGGGGCTGCTGCTCAATGCACCCGGTTTCCCCGGATGGCCGGATAAGCGGTCAGCTATGGTAAACGGCCTCCCTGCAGGCTATTCCGAGAATGGCGGCGTTTTCTGCCAGGCAAACTGTTGGGCCATTATGGCCGAAGCGCTCCTTGGCCGTGGCGATAACGCCTGGAATTATTACAAGCAGATTTTGCCCCATTCTATTATTGAAAAAATCGGTGTGGAGCGCTATCATTCTGAAAGTTATGCCTTTTGTTCCACACTGCTGGGAAAAGCGAACGAAAAGTTCGGTTGGGGCGTAGTCTCACAGGTTACGGGAACGGCGGCCTGGATGGATGTTGTAGCTACCCAGTACCTTCTGGGTATTCGGCCCACACTGGAAGGCCTGTTGATTGATCCGTCGATTCCTTCCGCATGGGATTGCTACACGGTAGATAGACTTTACCGTGGCCACAAGCTTACAATTCGTGTAGAAAATCCGGAGCATGTGCAGCATGGCGTAAAAGAACTGACATTGAACGGAAAACCGCTGGATTTGGTCAATGGCGCTTATATTACCGAAGATTATCTTTCCGATTGTGACGAGGTTCAGGTAAAGGTGGTTATGGGTTAGCAGTATGTCGTATCTTTAGCTGATTAAATGCCTTTTAAATCTATGGCATATGTAAGCAGAGGCAGGTAATCGGACAAATGATTTAACGGATATAATGTAGGTGGTAAGATATTGCCGCCTACATTATATCTGATTGTGAAACTGTTACATGCCATCTGGACAGAAGAAAATGAGAAATTTTATAGTGAATATCTAATACGGACGGAGGATGCCGGGGAGCATATCAATACACTTCCCGGTATTTTTGGTTCCTAAATTTTGGTAGGCATTTGCCATCACTTCTGAAAAACGTCTTCGAAATAACTCTGGCTTTTGTCTCTTAAATTGTTTGGAGATATAATCAAGCGGTAATTCCACATATGCCACAATATCAGAAAGTGATGACTTGTTGAAAATATTGTGGATGACTAGGTGCATATTTTTTGCTGCCAGGAACTGCATATTTGTGAAGTGAAAATGAACAGAGTATTACGATGGGGGTCAGAGACATTTTGGGATTGTGTGAATTTTTGGGGAGGTATAATCAAGTTTTTTATAAGGTTTCGCGGCTTTTGAAATATAGACATTATCTTGGAGGTACGATACATGATAAAGATGCAAAGTACAAATTTAGGTGAGGCAATCCGGCTCTTGCGTGAGGCAAAGGGAATGACCAGGGCTGAACTCTCGGAAGCCGCTGGAATCAGTGAGTCACATCTAAAGAAGATTGAAGCAGGAGACCGACAGCCTGGAATTAATACATACCAGAAAATTGTTATGGCATTGTAAATGGAGATTGTTGTAACAAACGAGGAAACTACTGTTAAAGGCAGCTGTATTGCAAAGGCGCAACAGATTCTTTTAAATAGTTCAGACCATCAAGCGTTATTTATGGTTAAGCTTTTAGAATTCATTGCTCAAACTATGGATTCCCTATTTGAAAGTGTGGCTGAGCGGTAGATGATTCGTGTTATACGCGTGAACGCATTTAATTGCCGCTCCTGGTTCTGGATTGTCGATGTGTTCACTCGTTATGCTGTGCAACCGGCAATTAATTGCGTTTATGGGTATAAATGTATATTTCATGAGAAATGGCTAGCTGGCTTAATTAAGCTGTTTGGCCATTTTTTATGCCATTTTTCAGCAATGGGTGAAAAATATCGCATAATAATCGAAAATTCG
This sequence comes from uncultured Acetatifactor sp., assembly GCA_910578995.1. Taxonomy (GTDB): domain Bacteria; phylum Bacillota; class Clostridia; order Lachnospirales; family Lachnospiraceae; genus Acetatifactor. The sequence continues at coordinate 1,557 of CAJTSY010000162.1, read as the reverse complement.
GCATATAGAGTAAAAAGAGAGTCGAAAATACAGGAATATAAGAAGTGAAAAATGACGAAATAGCAGGTATTTTCTGAATTGGCAAATTGCATGAAAATGGGCACAGCCAGTCCCTTTTCAAAAAAGACTGGTATATTTATAATGAAAGCAACATCTTGGAGGTACAGGGATGATAAACATGGAAAGCACAAATTTAGGAGACGCTATCAAACTATTTCGAAAAGTAAAAGGGATGACCATAAAGGAACTTTCAGAGGCAGCCGGAATCAGCGAATCGCATTTGAAAAAGGTTGAAACAGGAAATCGACAGCCGGGAATCAGAACTTATCAGAAAATTGTTTCGGTATTGGGGATGGAGATTGTTATACAGAATGAAGAAAATTCTGTAAAGGGTAAGTGTATTGCGAAAGCACAGGAGATTCTGTTAAACAGTACAGAGAAGCAGGCAATATTTATGACCCATATTATGGAAGCCATAGCAGAGCAGATAGATACAGCATTCCAATGATATGTAGCAGACAAACGGGGGTCTTTCGTTTTGGTCTGCCAAAGAATATCTGTTGCCGGAATCGCATCAGGTGCTCTTTGGCAGGCTGACAACCGGCAGCCGGAAGATTCTGCTGACAATAATGTTTATGGGCAGGATATGCACCTTGACAAATTCATAACAGTATGGTGATACCCTGAAATGTTTTAAGACACGGACGGGTATCTTTAGGGACACAAAGTGTCCGGTGCATCCGGAGAAAGGATTCTCTGGGTGATTAAGGGGAATGAGCTTCGCAATGAAATACTTGCCTGTAATCAGGATGGCAGGTGCAGGGAAAGGACAGCCGGCAGGTGAAACAAGGAATCGTAATAGAAGAAGGAAAAGCATGAGCGGCCTTTTTGACGAACCCCCGGACGATAATGATACTTCAACCGTAAAAATTACGGAAGCCGGGTGCTTACCCGGGACATGCTGCGGCGGGAAAGGGGGCCGTAGGGTGTCATGTGGCCAGTCAGGCCAGTCCCACATACTCCGTTCTACACCGGGGATGAGTAAATAAAAAACTGTATTGACATATACGAAAAACGGAAACCAATACAGCGTGTGGAAACATTACCAAAGCATAAATTCAAGCCATAGAGCAGAACATGGAAAGTGATATCGAACAAGCCGGCAGTCATATAATAGGAAGCAGGAGCAGCTTCCTATCGTCATACAATTATGATGTGCCGACTTGTTTCTTTATATAAAAAAATATTGCCAGAGGAAAGAGCAAGCAGGCAGATCAAGCAGACAGGAACAAATATGGAGATTGCAAATGGAAGAATTGGCAAGATTAAAAGAAATTGATATCCGAACCGTAAACCGGGACGAATTGATAGACATCACAAGACTTCCAAAAGATAAAACAGATTGCGGGGACAGAGAAATGCGAATGAAAAAATTTATTGAAAATGTAAGGAACCCCTACTGCTTTGCAGTGGGCGACATGATCGTAAAATCATCCTTTTCCGAAGGAGTCAGCCTAAAGCAAAGGATTCAGGAACTGGCATCAAGTTTATAAGATG
>CAJTSY010000161.1 GCA_910578995.1 uncultured Acetatifactor sp. | reverse complement strand
CGGAGGATGGGGATGAAAACCGGAATGTTTTTTTCGTGAAAAGCTTTTTCAGTATCCTGGCGGAAGAGATCGGCAGCCCGGTGGCTTTCTGCTGGGATGACGGGACCGTAATCTATTCGGAGATCGAAGGCCTGGATTCTGCTTTTTTGGAGGGGTTGTCGGAGGGAACCCATGCTTATCAGTTTCGGGAGACACCCGGCGGAGGAGCGGTACTGGTGGGGAGTGTGCTGAATTATGATAGCTTCATAACGGTAGACAACACATGGAGTGTGACAGAAAACAGGCCGGAGGATACCGCAGAGATTCAGGGAAAAGGCGGGGACGCGGAGGCGGATGCAGCAGGGACGGCCGGAGACACAGGTGCAGCAGGTGTGACCAGAGACACAGATGCAGCAGGGACGGCCGGAGACATAGGGACATTCAGGGTTACAGAGAAGGATACGATCATAGACGCAGATGCAGGTATCAGTGCAGGTACAGACCTCCTGGGACAGTTCGCGGGCGAATCCCGTAAAATCCGCTTTGTCACCCAGTGGGATATCACCAAGACCGTACAGCAGCAGGAGATCATGCGGCAGTACTTTATACGCTGTTATGTGGCGGCGATGGCTGCGGGCATGGTGCTGATGGGTGTTCTTTCTGCCCTGCTCACCGGACCCCTGAAGCGGATGTCCAAGGCAGCCGGACGGATGGCGGAGGGCTGCTATGAGGAGCGTCTGTCCATACATGGGAAGGACGAGATCGGGGAACTGGCGGGGAGCTTTAACCAGATGGCTGCTGCCGTGGAGGAGAAGATCGGCGAACTGTCCCGGGCGGCCCGGGAGAAGGAGGATTTTGTGGCAAATTTTGCCCATGAATTGAAGACACCTCTAACTTCAATTATCGGTTATGCGGATACAATCTACCAGAAGGAGCTGCCCCGGGAGGAAGTCCGCAGGGCGTCCTGGCATATCTGGAATGAGGGCATGCGTCTGGAGGCCCTGTCCTTCAAGCTGATGGAACTGATCGTACTGGGGAGGCAGGATTTTCCCCTTGTGGAGATGCCTGCGGACGAATTGATCCGGGATGTGGCGGATGGATTGGCTCCCCTGTTGAAGGAGCACCGTGTGATACTGGAACTGGAGACCGGGCAAGCTTATGTCAGGGTGGACTATGACCTGCTGAAGACCCTGCTTATCAATCTGGTGGACAATTCCGTGAAAGCGGGCAGCAGCCGGGTCATGCTGCATGGAGCCGTTCAGGAAGGACGGTACGAAATAACGGTTCGGGATAACGGCTGCGGCATGGAAGAGGAAGCGCTGACCCGCATTACGGAAGCATTTTACATGGTGGACAAGGCCCGCTCCAGAAAGCAGCATGGGGCCGGCCTGGGACTGGCTCTGGCGGACCGGATTGCCAGGATCCATGGCAGCGACCTAAAGTTTGAGAGCAGGAAGGGGGAGGGGACGGTGGTGACGTTTTGGCTGGAATGTAATTTGTAAATATTGTTTTTGGTATTTACCGGAAGGGCAGAATGGAATGGCAGATATGAGGGAGCAAAGAAAGATGCATAAATTAGCCGGGTCCCTGCTGCTTAACGGCGCGGGCATCCTGGCGGCCTTTGGGGTTGCCTTCGGGGGCCTGTTTCTGGTGCAGGCGAGCCTGGCCAGGGAGGCGAACGTCCTCCTGCGCTCCGGCGGCATGGTGGAGGTCCCGGTTCAGCAGGAGAGCATGACTTCCTGGGAAGCCGGTCAGGTGGAGGTGGTTCCGGCCCGGCTGACGCAGGAGGAACTGAAGCTGGCAGTGGAAAAACTGGAGAGGGAAACAGAGGCCTGTCCCCATGAGCCCTGGCCGGGGCAGCTGACTTTGGTGGAGGCTATAGAATGCGGCAGGGAATGGACGGAAGGTTTTCTGCTGCCCCATCTGGGAATGGAGGATTACCTGCTGCCGGAATATAACGCGAACTGCTACCTCTGGGCGTGGCAGTCTGATGTGGAGGCCGGGGAAGAGAATCCCGTCTTCAGCTATTGGAATGTGTGGATGAGTGTTGGGGGGCTTGAGATAGGCCTGACGCTGAATGCGGTTACCGGGCAGGTACTGCGCGTGGTTCTGACCACTGGCGGCCAGGTGCCGGTGGAGTACCAGGGAAAGGATAAGCTCGCGGCTCTCCTGGCAGACTATGCGGATTCCTTCGGATTGGGGGGGCATTACCGTATATTGGACGGGACGGATATCATGGCCTCCGGGTGGCAGATGCAGCAGTCCGTAGGGGAGGGGATATATGCTTCTATGGAAACCAGCAGCGTCGTGATTGCGGCTTCCGGTGAGAATGGGCATTATTCCGGGGAAAGTACGGAGATTTTTCATTTGGACCTGCGGCTGCAGACGGAATGAGTCTGGTTCCTGTCCACTCTTGCGGTTTGTGTGCATCCCAGTGTGTCAGGTGCAGGCACACGGTACCCCTCCGAGCAATTCCCTTTATTGCCCTGCTTTCATGCAAGGCGGAGCGGCTCGCTGCTTGGGGGTATTGGAGCAGATCACACATATTGCGGTTACTGGCTTCGCGGAAGGTGTGTGACAGATTTTACAACTTAGGCACAAGTAGGACACAGGCATTTGACAACTTTCTGTTACCATAATAAAGAACTGTAAAATGGTTTACAGTTACTGAAAGAAATTCCGGACGATCCGGTTCCGGTGGCATAAGCAGATACTCACAGCGGAAAAAGAGGCAGACAAAATGTCCATGAGTATAAGCGGATTTGCCGTGCGGGCGGAGACGCTGTGTGAATTTCGGAATACGGGGCAAAGTTCCCCAATCGGGAGGTAACGGGAAATGATAAAAACAAAATGCAGAAGGCTGCTGTCGGCCCTCCTTGCGACCGCGTTATTGGCAGGTGCACTGGGCGGCTGCGGAAAGTCAGGGCAGGAAAACGGCGGCAATGATGGCGGCAGCGGTGACAGTCCGGCGGGGCAGGAGAACGGCAGCAAGGCGGGTCTGGAGGGCGAAGGCCTGTCCCAGTCGGGCAGGGGACGTTATGTGGAGAAGCAGGAGAATCTGTCCCAGGAGCTGCAGGAACGCTCTATCGTGCAGATGTATACGGCGGGGGACAAACTGCGTCTTCTGGCAATGGAACAGGAGAACGGTAAAACGGTTCTAAGCGAGTGGGAAAAACAGGGGGACAGTTTTACGGAAGTAACCCAGGGGTGGATGGCTTCCGTGGATCTGCCAGCGGCGGACTGGATAGAGGTGGGGATCGCCCAGGGGGAGGGCGGCGGCCAGTATCTCTATACCGGATATACTGCGGAGGGGGAAAGCGCCTTTAGAACCCGTCTTTGGAAAGGGGAAGGGGATACGGTTCAGGAGATCACCCCCAAGGAGTGGACTGTGACCAATGAGGAAACCGGCGGCTACGAAATGATCCTCGGCATGGCGGCTCTGGACAACGGCACCCTGTCGGTGATTTCCTATACGTCCATGCAGATCCTGTCAGGGGAGGACGGCCATCTCCTGGAGGAAGAGCCTGTGTCCGGCTTCTATGACGGCGGTATTGTCACGGACGGTGCGAATATCTATCTGTGTTCTTCTGATGTAAGTGACAGCCACATAGAGAAGCGCGCCGACGGCAAAAGCGCCGGGATGGAGACACTGTCCTATCCTGCCGGAGGCCAGGGGGACGGCTCGGTTACGGTGGGCGGTTCGGGAAACCTGTCCCTCGCGGCCCAGAAGAACGGCACTCTATTCGCAGGCAGCGAGGACGGTATCTTCAGGCTGTCTGCCGGGGACGGGGAGGGGCAGTGGGAACAGCTGGCCCTGGGCATAGACACGGATTTCTCCGTGGCGGACTGTTGGTGTCTCGACTTTGCGGCCATGGAGGACGGGATGCTGTATGGCCTGTTTCAGACCGGAGAAGAGATAAAGCTGAACCGGTATGAGTATGACCCGGATGCGGTTTCCGAAATCAAGGAAATCCTGAAGCTGTACACGGTCTACGAGGATTCCCTGCTGAAGCAGGCGGCGGCCCTGTACCACAAGGCCCATCCGGAGGTGCTGATCAACATAGAGAGCGCCTATCCCCAGTATTATTACGACACCCCTGACTATGACAGTGTCTACCAGAAACTGAATACCATGCTTATGGGGGACGACGCTCCTGACCTGGTGGTGATGGATCACCTGAATATGGATTCTTATGCGGACAAGGGGCTTCTGGCGGATATAAACGACATCGTGAAGCCCCTGGAAGATGGCGGGGAGCTGCTGTCCAATATTACGAGCGCCTATGTGCGGGAAGACGGCAAAAGATATGTGGTGCCCCTCCAGTTCGGCTTCCAGATAGCCATGGGGAGGGATATCGCCGAGGCGGATATGAGTTCTATTGAGGCACTGGCGGGATTTCTCTCCCAGGCTGATTTCAGTTATCTGGGAAACCGGACCACGGCCGAGCTGGTGGATGAGTTCTACCCTTATTTCTGTGACGAGATTGTCAGTGATAAGCAGCTGGACCGGGAAGCCATGGGAAAATATCTGGACTACCTGAAAATCATCGGGGACAACTGCGGCATGGTCCGGACCCGGGGCGAGGAGGAAACTGCCTATGGAATGTGGGAGCTGGCATCGGAGGCAAAGATGGCCATTGAGCGGGCAGTGGGATTTATTGACTGTATGTTCCCCATGTCCATGGTGGACTATATCAAGGGAGTATATACTGCCTTTGAGAACCGTTTCATTCCCTTCCAACAGATAGGGATCTGTTCCAAGAGCCGGTATATGGACACGGCCAGGGATTTTCTTCAGTTTGCCCTGTCGGAGCAGGTTCAGGGCACAGAATCCTACAGCGGTTTCCCGGTAAACCGGGCAGCCCTGCAGAAGCTGGCAGCAAAGGACCGATCTAACTACATGGCGGCTACCATGATCAAGGGGGACGACGGGAGCTATATCGAGTTCGACAGCGAGGCCTATCCCCTGGAGACGGCGCAGCGCCTGGCATCCCTGTGCGAGCAGTTGGATAAGCCGGTGAAGGAGGACGCCAAGATTCGGGAGGTGCTCGTTGAGTGCCTGGACGCATTCCTGCAGGGAAGCCAGTCCAAAGAGGATACGGTCCAGAAGATCGAGGACGGGCTGAAGATGTATCTGGCGGAGTGAAGAAGCGATTTCGTGGTATGAGTAATACGTTGAAAAGCAGAATGAACTGTTGTTACAAAAACGCTGTCCGGGGGGAGACATCTGCCCAGGCGGCGTTTTTGTATTTCAGACATGAACTGCGGCATAAACTGTTACTGTTCATGGCTTTATCGTTCACAGCAACAACAAACTCCCTCAGATTTGAAATTATTTTCGTTGCAGTTTCCGGTTATTTCCAGTATAATTTTAAATGGCTGCAGCAGCCGGACGCATGACCGGCATGCTGCGGATGTTATCAGTGAAGAAAGGAATCCGCGGTTCGCAGCAGGCGGGATTCCGGACAGAAAGGCAAGGTTTACGATGGACATTTTTCAGACGATCAAGGAAGAACTGAAGGTGGAAAAATGGCAGGTGGAGGCTGCGGTCAAACTCATAGACGAGGGCTGTACCATCCCTTTTATTTCCCGATACAGGAAGGAGGTCACAGGCTCCCTGAACGACGAACAGCTCAGGGATCTTCATGAGCGGCTCACCTACCTGCGCAGCCTGGAGGAGAAGAAGGAACAGGTCCTGGGCAGCATCGAAGAGCAGGGAAAGCTGACGGAGGAATTAAAGGAGAAGATTCTGGCGGCACAGACTCTGGTGGTGGTGGAAGACCTCTACCGCCCCTACCGTCCCAAGCGGAAGACCCGGGCAAGCGTGGCCAAGGCAAAGGGACTGGATCCTCTGGCGGAATACATCCTGGCCCAGAATGCCCAGGCGCCCCTTCTCGAAGAGGCAGCCAGATATGTCACAGGCAGCGATGTGGAAGAGGAAAAGAAGGTGGCCACTCCCCAGGAAGCCCTTCAGGGAGCAAAGGATATCATAGCCGAGGCTGTTTCCGACAATGCGGATTACCGTATCTATATCCGGGAGGCTACCATGGAAGAGGGTGTGGTCACCAGTACGGCCAAGGATGAGAAAGCCCAGAGCGTATACGAGATGTACTACAATTTTGAGGAGCCCGTGAAAAAGGTGGCGGGCCACAGGGTGCTCGCACTGAACCGGGGCGAGGCGGAGAAGATACTGACTGTGAAAGTCAATGCTCCGGAGGAGCGGATTCTGCGCTATCTGGAGAAGAAGACAATCACTTCCGACAATCCATATACCACCCCGGTGCTGAAAGAGGTGATAGAGGACAGCTACCAGCGTCTTATTGCCCCCGCCATCGAGAGGGAGATCCGCAGCGACCTGACGGAGAAGGCGGAGGACGGCGCGATCTCCGTATTTGGCAAGAACCTGGAGCAGCTTCTGCTTGCGCCCCCCATTGCAGGGAAAGTAGTCCTGGGATGGGATCCGGCGTTCCGGACAGGGTGTAAGCTGGCGGTGGTTGACCAGACCGGTAAAGTCCTGGACACCAAGGTGATTTACCCTACGGCCCCGCAGAACAAGGTGGAGGAGTCCAAAAGAGAGCTGAAGAAACTGATCAGCAAATACCATGTGGATCTGATTTCCGTGGGCAATGGCACCGCCTCCCGGGAATCCGAGCAGATCATTGTGGATTTGCTGAAAGAGCTTGACCGTCCGGTGCAGTACGTCATTGTCAGCGAAGCCGGAGCCAGCGTATATTCCGCCAGCAAGCTTGCCACTGAGGAGTTTCCCAATTTTGACGTGGGGCAGAGAAGCGCGGCATCCATTGCCAGAAGGCTTCAGGATCCGCTGGCTGAACTGGTCAAAATTGATCCCAAGTCCATCGGTGTGGGCCAGTACCAGCATGACATGAACCAGAAGAAATTAAGCGAGGCCTTAAGCGGCGTGGTGGAGGACAGCGTGAACAAGGTCGGCGTGGACCTGAACACCGCCTCAGCATCCCTTCTGGAATATATATCCGGAATCAACAAGACAATTGCCCGTAATATCGTTGAGTACAGAGAAACAAACGGACGTTTTACTAATAGAAAACAGCTTCTGAAGGTGGCGAAACTGGGCCCCAAGGCCTTCGAACAGTGCGCGGGCTTTATGCGTATCCTGGACGGCGACAATCCCCTGGACGCCACCAGTGTTCACCCGGAGTCCTACCAGGCGGCCATGAAGCTTCTGGACAAACTGGGCCTTACCATGGAGGATGTGAGGGAACTGCAGCGCAAGGCGGCTCAGGAGAAGAAGGCAGGAGCAGGCAGGCCGGCCCCCGCAGCTTCCGCCCGGAAGAATCCCGGTGAAAAGGCGGACTCCGAAGACCGGAGGGCCCGGAAAAAGCCGGGTCAGAATGAGATTCGTATCTTCAATACCAACACGGCCATGGGAAAAGCGCTTGCAGCGGCCATGGGAGGTATGCAGGCAGCGGAAGAAGCTTCCCGCCCTGGCGGTGGAAACGGGAAAAAAACCGCAGCAGAAAAATCCGGAAGACAGGATGACGGCAGACAGGGCGGACAGCAGGAGGAAAACGCAGCCACAGGCATACTGGCAAGGGCAGTCAGCCGCGTAAAGGACAGGAAACAGTTGGCGGAGGAACTGGGAATCGGCGAGATCACCCTGACGGACATCCTGAAGGAACTGGAAAAGCCTGCCAGGGATCCCAGGGATGACATGCCCCGCCCCATCCTGCGCAGCGACGTACTGGACATGAAGGACTTAAAGCCCGGTATGATCCTCAAGGGAACCGTCCGTAATGTCATTGACTTCGGTGTATTTGTGGACATCGGGGTACATCAGGACGGACTGGTGCACATCTCCCAGATTACGGACCGCTTCATCAAACACCCCCTGGATGCGGTCAGCGTGGGTGACATCGTGGAAGTACAGGTGCTCGGTGTGGATGAGGTCAAGAAGCGGATCAGCCTGACTATGAAAGTCAACCAGGACAAAAACGGCAAATAAGATAAAATAAAAAACCCAAAATGATGCAAAGGATGATACTTTGCGTCATTTTGGGTTTCTGAAACATTCTAAATAATATTATATCAGATATTTCTGAATTTGCAACCCCGATACACAATGCAAACA
>CAJTSY010000160.1 GCA_910578995.1 uncultured Acetatifactor sp. | reverse complement strand
TGACCTCGCCCACGGCGCGCATCTGGGTGCCCAGCCTGTCCTCCACGCCCTTGAATTTTTCAAAGGCCCAACGGGCGAACTTGATCACCACATAATCACCGTCCGGTACATATTTATCCAGTGTACCGTATTTTCCACAGGGAATGTCCTTTAAGGTAAGACCTGCCGCCAGCATGGCGCTGACCAGTGCGATGGGAAAGCCCGTGGCCTTGGAAGCCAGGGCGGAAGAGCGGGAGGTCCGGGGATTAATCTCGATGACGATGATCCGGTCGCTCACCGGATCATGGGCAAACTGCACATTGGTGCCGCCGATGACCTGCACGGACTCCACGATGCGGTAGGCCTGTTCCTGGAGGCGTCTGCGCACTTCCTCTGAAATGGTGAGCATGGGGGCCGCGCAGAAGGAATCCCCCGTATGCACTCCCATGGGGTCGATGTTCTCGATAAAGCACACGGTGATCATGTTTCCTTCCGCGTCGCGCACCACCTCAAGCTCCAGTTCCTCCCATCCCAGGATGGACTCTTCCACCAGAACCTGGCCCACCAGAGATGCCTGCAGCCCCCTGGCGCAGACAGTGCGCAGCTCATCCCTGTTGTACACCAGTCCGCCCCCGGCGCCGCCCATGGTATAGGCCGGGCGGAGAACCACCGGATACCCCAGTCCGTCGGCGATCCCCAGGGCTTCCTCCACGGTATATGCCACCTGGCTCCTGGCCATCTCTATCCCCAGGGCGTTCATGGCGTTTTTAAATTCAATCCTGTCCTCGCCCCGTTCTATGGCATCCACCTGCACGCCGATAACCTTTACATTGTATTTTTCCAGGATACCCGCAGACGCAAGCTCCGCGCAGAGATTCAGCCCCGACTGTCCTCCCAGGTTCGGCAGCAGCGCGTCCGGACGCTCCTTTGCAATGATCTGCTCCAGGCGTTCCCTGTTCAGCGGCTCGATATAGGTGACGTCCGCCATCTCCGGATCTGTCATAATGGTGGCCGGATTGGAATTCACCAATACGATCTCGTACCCAAGCTTTTTCAGGGCTTTGCAGGCCTGGGTGCCGGAATAGTCAAATTCGCAGGCCTGGCCGATGATAATGGGGCCGGATCCTATAATCAGTACTTTGTGGATGTCGGTTCTCTGTGGCATATTATGTCCTCCTGATTGGTATGGTTGTTCTGCGCGGCGCTATGCGTCTGCCCTCTGCCTGAAGAAATCGTCAATGGTTGCCTTTATTTCCTGGGGACGTGTGGTCTTTAACAGGTAGGCCGCGGGTTTCAGGGGCAGAAGCCTCTGGATGCGGTCCTTGTCCACCGTTCCGGTAAGGAAGATCACAGGGGTATCCAGAAATGCCTCCTCCGCCCGGATCATCCCCAGTACCTGTTCCCCGTTGCAGACCGGCATCTCATAATCCAGAAGAACCAGGTCCGGCTTATCCAGGGTCATGGCCCGGATGGCCGCCACACCGGACTTCGCCGTGGACACCTTATAATCCTTGTCAAAGAGCTCTTTCATCGCCTGCAGGATCAGGGCGGAATCATCTACCACCAGTATCTTCTTTTTGGCATTGTCCTGGTTCTCCCGCTCCGCCGCCTCCAGGTACTTCTGAATCTCGGCCATGGCATTGTCCGCCTTCAGGGCAGGGGCCGAGGAATCCTCCAACATATGGGGCGCCAGCATACAGTAGGCAAAATACCCCGCCCCCGTGTCAAACAGCAGGCTGCTCTGGGGATTGTGCTGTGTGAAGACTCTGTCGAACTGTTTGTAGGACAGCAGATTCTCCTCCCGCAGCTCAACCTGTCCCTGGATGGGAAAATGTGCCATAATGCGCTCCACAAACTGCTTCGCTATGTACCTGGTGGCATTCATCATCATCACGTTGACTTTCTCCGCATCGCCGTCGACAATGCTGCCCACCGTATTGACCAGGAGTTTTTCCTCAAATACCAGAAGAAACTCCCACTTCTCCCCCTTGTCCGTGCCGTAAAGCAGCCGGTAATAGAAGCCGTTTCCGAATTTCTCCCCGCTGTAGCTCTCGCTGATCACCTTGGCATCCAGCTGAAACAGCTCCTGCAGCATCTGGATGATGGTCTTCTTCATGGCCGCCTGCTCTTCCTCCGGCAGCAGGCCGATCCATCTGCTGGAGACGCCTCCCGCAATGGCGCGGTCCTCCGTCATGGTATGGCCGATGAGCCATCCTGCACATACTCCCAGAAAATGCTCCACCGCTTCCGGCGAGTACCTGGTCGCCATCAGTTCCTTCTCGATCTCCGGAAGCGTCTTCTTGCGGAAAATGTCGTGGAGGCGCCTGTGGGTCTCATACCCTTCATAGCCTATGGAAGCCATGTAGACTTCCTCCTCCGCAAAGTGCTTCATAGCATGGCCCTTGAAGAACTTGATCCCCTCCTGGTAGGCCCAGCGGCTTTTCTCGTCGGTGGCGCCTCCGTAGGAAAACAGTTTGTTCATAACATTGAAAAGCTTCCTGTGCTCCCTGTCTATGTCCTCCACTCCAATGCTATATCTTTCATGCCATACAAATTTTTGATTGTCCATTTCTGACCCCCTGGTTATGACTACATCAAAAAAGTCCAAAACAACCCCTGGACTTTTTTGTCATTTTATAAAATTATAGCTTTTTTTACCTCACATTTCAACTCTTTTTTTGCGGATTGTTTTGGATACTGCAGCGGCACTGCTGCAAAGGCAGGCGGAAACTGTTCCTCCAGGTACAGCTATATGCAATTTGCACCAAAAAAGCAATACGGATTTCTTATCCCCAAAACTTTGCTAAATCTTTGTCTGTCCAAAATATCTGCCAAACTATAAAATAGGGCAAAATCCATCCAACCATCTATGGCCTGATGGATTTTGCCACATTTTATAATGCCCCCTGCTTTACATTTACTCCTGTTCAAACTTCTCCCTTAACTTCCCCAGCGCCTTCTTCTCGATCCGGCTCACATACTCTCCTGTCAAGTTAGGGCTAAAAAATTTCCCATAATCCCAATCAGGCTCCGTCACAATACCTCACTCTCCAAAATGGAAATTTCTGCCTGTCACATCCCCATTATCTTCCTTCCGGTTCGCCCTGATCGTTTTCCGAAAGAAGACAACCCTGACCCCATCGCCATATTCATCGGTGAGCGGATCCTTCAAACCATACTCCCCGCAGCTGTTCCGGATCCTTCCCAACCCCGTGCCCCAACCTTCTATAATCTTCATATAATGGAACACTTTGACTTATTATACATGTTTCCCATATAAGTTGCAAGAAAATTGCATCAAATTTCCGATGCATTTCCGTAAATCTATACAGTCTCTCCGCAGCTTCGCTTCCCCAGCGTCTTCTTCTCAGTTCGGCTCACATAACTTCAGGGCTAAAAAAATCTCAAAAAATCTTTAAATTTCCACTCAATCCGGATAGAACCATCCTGGCAGATGCAGACCTGCTCCACAAAAGTCTCCACCATCTCTCTGGTCAGAGACTCAAAAGGGACATACTTTCCCAGCTGCGGGGCAACATCCTGCTCCCTGGTACCTGCACACTTATCGCCATACTGCTTCTGCCTGCATTTTTCAGTCTCTGATAAAAGATTGTTAATTTTCCCCTCCAATGCCGACTTTTCCCTTATAAAGTCTTCCCGTGACAACAGTTCGTCCTTGTATGCCTTATATTTTTCCAGCTTCTGATTTGCCAACCAGCGTACTTCTGTTTCATATTCGGTAAGAAGCTTCTCTGTTTCTGCCGCCTTGCTGGCCGATGAGTGTCCTGACACCTCCAGAACTTCCCTGTCAGCCACTACTGCTGCCATCTTTTTGAGCATGAACAGTATGGCTGTTTCAATCTGGCTTTCTTCTATGGTCTGCGGGCAGCATCCAAACTCCTTTGTCATATTTTGAACCCCACAGCGGTATGTTGCTCCTTTTATCCCCTTAGACCTGACTCTTTTGACCCGTGATATGATGCGGTTACAGCCTGCGCAGCGAACCATTCCCATCAATGGCACGGTTTCGTCCCGCTTATAGGAAGAGCGCTGTCGTATCCCCCGATTCACTTTTTCGAACTCTTCACGGGAAATGATCGCTTCATGGGTATTCGGGACAATAATCCACTGCTCCCTGGACACGGCGCGGTCTTTTCCGCTTCCTACAGACTCTGGTTTTTCCTTTCCATATACAGTATCACCCACATAGCGCTGATCCTGCAATATGGAGAAGATAGAAGCCGTCCGCCAGACACTCTTCTCATTCACTGTTTTACAGGGGAAATGCTCTCCCCGCTGCCGCCGCAGCCTCAATGGCGTTGGAACCCCCTCTCTGTTCAGGGCATTGGCAATGTGGGCTTTGGGAATCCCCTCAAGGGCCATATGGAAAATCCTGCGGACCACCTGGGCAGCCTCCGCATCCGGAACCAGTCTCTGCTCCGAAGATTTCAAATAGCCGTATGGGGCATATGGAGTAACAAATTTCCCCTGTCTGGCTTTCATGTGCCGTACACTGGTAATTTTTTCCGAAAGATCTTTGCTGTATAAATCATACACCAGATTTTTGAATGCCGCTTCAAAAAGCTTTCCGGAAAAATCAGAAGCTCCACTGTCAAATTCATCATTTACCGAAATAAAACGAATTCCCAGGAACGGAAACACCTGTTCCAGGTAATTTCCAACCTCGATGTAGTTTCGCCCAAACCTGGAAAAATCCTTTACCATTATGACCGAAATTACCCCCGCCTTTACCTGTTCAAGCATTTTCTGTACTCCCGGTCTTGCAAAATCAGTCCCACTATACCCATCGTCACAAAACTCAACCACCCTATAGTCAGCAAATTCCCCGTGGCTGCTCACATAATTCTTCAGGATTTCCCGTTGAGATGTAATGCTGTTACTTTCCCGGAATTCCTGGTCGTCCTCCTCCGATAATCTCAAATACTGTCCAATCACATGCTTTTTCATATTGTATCACCGCTTTCCTTTGCATAACCTTTCAAAAACTTAAGCGCTTTTTCATATTCGTCCGAAAATGCGAAATGAACGCTTATGGAATTTTCGTTCAAAACCACCTTTTTCACCATGACGGAACACATTTCCTTTGTCAATGTCATTGTGTCCTTAAAACGGATAAAATCACCAATCCACTTTGTTGCCACTGTTGGCATCTGGCCGCTCCCCTGCAGTTTTTCGTTCGCAAGCTGCAATTGCCTCCTTAACTGTTCATTGTCTGTTATGTATTTGTCTCGTGCAAAAGCATATTCCCTTTCTGTGAGGGTACCATCCTTAAAATCAGCATAAAGGTCATTCCTCTTTCTCCTCAATTTCCGCCTCCTGTCCTCCAGAATACGGATTTCCTCTTTCAGGCTACTGATATAGGGACTGTTTTGTGCGGCTTCGAGCATACTATCCATCAGCTCTTTCATATCAACTAAAAGATCCAGTTGCTTCCTGCAGGTCTGAAAAACATAATTGTAAATTTCTGTCTCGTCAATCGCCCTGGAAGAACAGCCCCCTGTCCTGATATATTTATTGGAACAATAAAAGCTGTAGTGAACCAGGGAACCGTCTTTTCGAAAATAGCCCCCATCACGGTGAAAGCTGCCGCCGCATATCCCGCATTGAACCATTCCGTTTAAAAGATTCTCCGTTCTCTGTCTATAGGATCTATCAGCTACCTGTTGTTCCCGTTTCCTTTTGCTTTCCGAGATTAACCTTTGGACTTTTTCAAAAGTCTCTTTGTCAATGATAGGCTCATGCGCATTTTCAATCAGATTCCATTCCGATTCCGGAATCACTTTGCTCTCCCGGCCTTTACAAAGAAGATTACTTCCCTTCCGCTCCACAATACAGCCTATGTAGCAGGGATTCTTCAAAATGTCCGTAACGACAGAGCCACGCCACAGGGCATTTTCTTTCCCATCATGATGTCCCTCCATATGACGGATTTGAAACTGCGTGGGAATCCCCATATCGTTCAGCCTGTGAGCAATGGAAACCGATCCTGCTCCCTCCATCCGCCATTGAAATATCATGCGGATTATTTCCGCTCTTTCGGTATGTACGCACAGCTTATAGCGATTCTGTTCATCCCGCACATAACCATAGGGCGGAATCTTGCCCATAAATATCCCGGATTTCTTTTTTATGTCTATGGCCGAACTTACTTTTCGGGAAATATCTTTTGCATAGGTGTCATGCAGGATAGATTTCAATGGAACCAGCAATGTATCGCTTTTTCCGCTATGCAGGCTGTCAAAGTGGTCGTTTACTGAGATAAAGCGGATACCCAGATAAGGAAATATTTTTTCCAGGTAATTGCCTGTTTCCAGATAATTCCTCCCAAAGCGGGATAAATCTTTTACTACGATGCAATTTATCTCCCCCTTTTTTACCGCTTCCATCATTTCCGAAAAGCCAGGTCTTTCAAAATTTGTACCCGTCTCTCCGTTATCGACAAAGGTACGGACCACTCCCAAATCCTGGCGCCCTCGTATATAGTTCTCTATCATCTCTATCTGGTTCTCTATCGAGTCCCCCTCTATTCCGTTGTCCTCAATAGAAAGCCTTGCATAAATAGCTGTATCATAAAGAATCTCTGGCTGGGGGCGCTTGTTTTCAATGTGCAAATCTTTTCTGCTTTTTCTCGCCATATGCTCACACCTCTCTCGCTGCCGGCAAAAATTGCTTCATTTGTTCACTTTCCTCATATGACATATTTTTCCTGATATCACCTTCAGACATGGCTGCCTCCAATACTTGCAGCACAATTTCAAACTCATCCCGGTATTTAAAATGAACCTTAATATGTTCCGAATCCATCACAATGATTTCATCCACTGTCATTGCCAAAAGCCCCCGGTCAAGTTCGGAAATATTCCCGCTGCCTTTCAACCGTTCTATCCAGGGGCTGTGAAGTCCGTTTTCCTTTACAAGCAGGGATACCTCCCTTTCCAGAGTTTCAATCGCCTCTTCCAGTCGTGTGCAGGATACCTCATAATCCTCTTTCATCTCAAGGTATTCCTTTTTTGTCAGGAGAGCCTCTTTATAATCTTCATATACGGAAATCTTCAATTTCTGATATCTGGCCAATTCATTCCGCCGTTCTTCCAGCTGCCTGCACCTTTTTTGCACTTCCTTTTCCTGTAAGGGCAGCTTTGCTATAATCTCCTGTACCTCATCTATCGTGCTGATAAGAGAAAGGTGTGTCCGAAGCATTTCCAACACCGCCTTACTTAGAAAATCTTCCCGTATTCGGTGACTGCTGCATACTGATTTATCGTTTTTGTTGTTGGAACAGATATAATAGCAATATTCACCTCCGGCAGACTTGATCTTCTTCCGGACCATATTCCCCCCACATCCACCGCAGCGCAGCACCCCTGAAAAAAGATACAGTTTTTTCCCGTCAGGCGCTGTACGCGTGTCCCGCAGCATCAGTTTTTGAACAATATCAAAGTCCTCCCTGGCTATAATTGCTTCATGTGTATCTTCCACTCGAATCCATTCATCTTTGTCTACTTTTATCCGTTTTTTCACCTTATAATTCAGGGTTTTCTCTTTCCCCTGAACCATAACGCCCGTATAAACCTCATTTTTCAGGACACGTTCCACTGCCATGGGAGACCATTTGGCCCGGGGTTTCAGTTTAAAGGAAGTCGTATATCGCCAATGCAGCAGCATCTTATATTCCATGGGTGAAGGTATCCCATGCTCGTTCAGATATTCTGCAATTCTGCGGTTATTGTAACCCTTGATACGCATATCAAAAATATCTCTGACCACTTCTGCCGCTGCAGAATCTATCACCAGTTTCCCTTTTCGTTCCTTGTCCCTAAAATACCCATATACAGGGAAACTTCCTATATAATCTCCACGTTTCTGCCGTACTTCAATCTGACTTCTCACTTTGACAGAAATATCACGACTGTAAGAATCGTTCATAAGGTTTTTGAACGGCAGGATGATATTATTGGTCTGGCTGTCCATATGCTCACTGTCAAAGTGGTCATTGATTGCAATAAACCGTACTCCCATAAGGGGAAAAATCTGCTGTATATATCGCCCTGCCTCAATATAATTACGGCCAAAGCGGGATAAATCCTTTACGATAATACAATTGATTTTTCCCTGTTTCACATCCTCAAGCATAGACGTAAACGCTGGCCGGTCGAAAGCTGACGTTAGATAACGATACTTTTGAAAACACTGGAAAATCAAGG
>CAJTSY010000159.1:4826-8247 GCA_910578995.1 uncultured Acetatifactor sp. | reverse complement strand
CAACAAGGTGCTGCACAGCTGACGGAAAAAGATTTCAAACTGGCTCTATCCAATCTCCAGAAACCGCCCTGCCCTCTCCGCCAGTCCGTCAAAATCCACTTTTGTAAAATCTGTAGTATCCACTCTGACCACCTCTCCTCCCACGTCGAAAGCGTCCAGGTTATGGCACCAACAGTCAAAATCCTCATAGGAAACCGCTGTGCCGATTTTGTTTGCCTGCCCTCTCTCCGGGGTCTTTTCCCGTTCCACAAACCGCCGGTGCAGCACCCTTGTATCGCCCCGGAATTGAAAAGTCAGGGACTCATATCCGTACCGGTGGAGCAGGCTGTACAGCACCGCCGCTTCGTCTATGGCCTTGACACCCCCGGGCACGAAATTTCCTTCGAGCAGAATGGGAAATCCGGTTTCAAACATGCGCTCTGTGACATACATCATCCCGTCAAAGGCCACTGTGGAAAAGCGGCTGCTCTCCTTTCTGTCCGCTATTGTGATGCTGCTGCACAGGGCAGACTTAAAGGTATCCTTAATCAGGCAGGGAATCTGCAGTTCCCCGGATAACCGCTGTGCAAAAGTTGACTTGCCTGAAGCAAGATAACCCTGGATTATGATAGCTTTGCGTTTCGCATTTTCCATTTCCTGATTCCTTTCTCAACACAGTAAAGTCTGCTGTATCCCGTTTTACAAGCGCCCCGGTTATTGCACCCCCACAGCTTTCAACGCCATCCCCGTCAATTCCTCCACCGTCCTGCCGTCGGTATGAATGTGGATCCCGCCGGGAAGGGCTTTTGACGCTGCCCGGGCCATCTCGGTATTTTTCATGCACCAACAGCCCTCGTCCTCCCCCCGCGCAAGGATACGGTCATGGATGCTCTGCCAGGAAGCTTCCAGGATAATCAAATGCGTCTCGATCCCCTCCCGGATGAGGGCCTTGATGATATTGGCATGGGACTCGCGCCGCACCAGTGTCATGGGTACCAAAATATCCTTCCGGAAACTATGGTGTATGTCTTTCAGCAGCTTCCTGCAGAACTCGCCCCCCAGGGGATAATCCTCGAATATAAATCCATACGGGCAATCCAGGTAATTCCCCCGGACCGCATTGCCCACTTCCTCCGCGTCAAAAATCAATGGTTTTTCCATTCTTGCCGCCATGGCGTCAGCCAGGGTAGATTTGCCCACGCCGTAGGCTCCGCTGATCCAGATAATCATTTGCCTCTCCTTTTATTGCTCTTCCTATTTGTTCCCAAAATTTCTTTATTATGACTGCACATACTTCACCCAATCAGCACCTTCTTTCCCTCAAAAGCAAACCCGTAATGCCGGATCCGGTCCCTGGCTATTCCCCGGGCAGTCAGTTCCATATCATAAGCCTTCTCCTCTATCTGCCTGAGGGCAGCAGCCACGGTGTCCGCCAATGTCTTCTCGTCTTCCGGGTCATGCACCTTGAATTCCAGCACAAAGGCAGGATCTGCCGGTTTGAGCGGCTCCAGCATGACGTCATAGCGCCCAAATCCGCTTTCCCGGTTGGATGTGACACGGTATCTGCCCGCCATATCCACAATCAACCCCAACACAAACCCATGGTAAAAACGTTCTGGTTCAGCAGCTTCAGAGGGCTTGCTGCCGGAATCAAAGGAACTGAAGGTAGCCAGGGCAGTCTGGTTCATGTAGATATTCATGGCTTTTCTGTCATCCAAAAGCAATGCCTTAATGAAGGCATTGTAGGCAGGTGTGTATTCCGCGAACCAACCGTCTATCATCCTGCGAAACATCAGCCGCACTTCCTTATTGGTCAGGGACAGGGTATACTCATATTCGCCGTATTCCTCATCAAAGTCCAGGGCTTCCACCTTCAAGTAGCCACAGGCCAGGAGCAGGCTCCAGATAGCGTTGATATTGTGATCCAACTGACTGAATATGATCTGTTCGTCTATGACTGTGTGGAAAGATTTTCCCTGCAGCAGGTCCTCCATGATAATCTTAATTTCCGGTATGGCCTCCCGGATCAGCTTTCCGGCCAGGCTGTTGGAACTGGTATTGGCCCAGTAGGCTGCGAAGCGTTTTTTGTCCAGGTAGTTGATGATGGACCAGGGATTGTAGATATCAGGGATGTCGCCGAAAATAAAACCGTCATACCAAGCCCGGACTTTGTCCTTTTCCGTGAGGCCGAATTCGTCCATGGCGGCAAATACTTCTGTTTCTGTGAAACCAAAGGTGGTTTCATATTTGCCGGAGGTAGAGGTAACCACTTCCAAATGATTCAGGTCAGAGAAGATGGATTCTTTACTGATTCTGGTGATGCCCGTCATAACTGCCCGCTCCATGTAAGGATTTGTCTTGAAGGTGGAATTGAAAAGGCTCCGGATGAAGGCTGCCATTTCGTCCCAGTATCCGTATACATAAGCCTCCTGCATGGGCGTATCATATTCATCTAATAAAATTATGACTTTTTTGCCATAATAGCGGGACAGGTAATCCGATAAGGCTTTCAGGGATCCCGCCATCCTGTGGTTCTCCATCTCGTCCGATACCAGCTTGTAAGCGTTTTTCTCATTTTCATTTAAATAATCGCTTTCCAGCAAAAAGTCATATTTATTATACAGATCTGTAATAATCTGGCAGATCTGTTTCCTGGTGTCCGGAAAAGAGGGTTCTTTCACATCCGCAAAACTTAAGAATATTATCGGATAGCTACCCTGGAGGCCATGGTATCTCTCATCCTTCCAGATATCCAGCCCATGGAACAAATCCGCCCTGTCCGTGTAATCCACAGAGAAGAAATGTTCCAGCATGCTCATGGTCAGCGTCTTCCCAAAGCGGCGGGGGCGGGTGATCAGGGTTACGTCGTCACCCGATTCCCACCACTCCTTTATAAAAGCTGTCTTATCGATATAAAAGTAATTATTCTCAATGATTTTCCCAAAATCCTGTATTCCAATGCCCACAGTCCTTGCCATATACCGCCTCCGTCTGTATTCTTTTTATTCAGAAGTATCTCCTGGCTTGCAATAATACAAAAAGACAGCGCTCGTCAGCCTCTGTCTTTTTTCGGGGGAAGGATACCTCTTTTATCTTTTGTAAATGGGCAGGCCTCCCCTTTTATATATGGTAACATGGCCATCCGGCCCTTCCTGCAGGGAATGAAGTCATTATACCATAATTTCATGCGCTCCGGCGCATATGGAATCAAAAGTTGACTCAATGTCCTTGTGAGTCAACTTTATACCATAATTCCGTGCGCACCAACGCATATGGAATCAGAAATTGACTCAATGTCCTTATGAGTCAACATTATATCATGATTTTACCTTTTAAGCAATCAGTTCCGGCATTATACAGAAACCATTATACAGAAAGCTCCCTTTTCATATTATAGGAAGCAAGTACAGCTTCCTATAATCGATTGCGGCGCAAAGAAATG
>CAJTSY010000159.1:3630-4726 GCA_910578995.1 uncultured Acetatifactor sp. | reverse complement strand
TATTATAGGAAGCAAGTACAGCTTCCTATAATCGATTGCGGCGCAAAGAAATGTGCCTTTTATCAGAAGCGAAAGAATTGCTTTGCCAGAGGATCCAGGGCCGCAGCCGGTTCATCGATGACAACGATTTCAGCATCGGAATTATAATAGACTCTTACCATGGCAAGCTTCTGCGCTTCTTCCCTTGACAGCTCAATCCCGCCGAATGTCCGTCCGATCCGCTTATCACCATGATGCTTCTGCAAAGGAAAATTCGCCTGCCGCAAAGCCTCATCCAATCTCTCCTGATTTCTTTCCTTCCGGATATTTCCAAAGAATACATTATCATAGATGGCAAAATTATGTATTTGAAAATACTGAAAAACCGCCGCGATTTTCTAGGCTTGTCATCAGGTCATTTTTTTGATATAACATATATGTAGAAAAAAACATTCCTCATCTATGCAGAGCCAGAACATCCATTCTGGCTCTGAGTCGTTGAGCAGTTTGCGTCAGAAAACGAAATGTGAAAGGGCATAATAAAAATGATTTCTGCAATTTATGACAGACGAAGTATCAGAAAATTCTCGGATAAACCTATATCCCAGGAAGATATTATGGACATTATTCAAAGCGGAGCCAAAGCACCTTCTTCCAAAAACAGACAGCCATGGAAATACATTGTGCTACAGGGAAATGCTAAAGCAGAAATGCTGAAAGTTTTCCGGCAGGGAATAGAGCGGGAAGAAAACGAAAGCGCATTACTGCCGCAAAGCAAACAACATCTGCCCGGAGCAAAACATACAGTGCGCATAATGGAAGAAGCACCGGTTATTCTTTTTGTTGTCAATTCTCTGGGGAAAGATATTCTGTCAGAAATGACGCCGGAAGAACATATATTTGAAATCTGCAATATTCAATCCATAGGCGCCTCTATACAGAACATGCTTCTTGCCGCTACCGAAAAAGGAATCGGCAGCCTTTGGATATGTGATATTTATTTTGCATATTCAGAACTATATAAATGGTTATACTCGTGA
The DNA here is from genome assembly GCA_910578995.1 of uncultured Acetatifactor sp. Lineage (GTDB taxonomy): Bacteria > Bacillota > Clostridia > Lachnospirales > Lachnospiraceae > Acetatifactor. Next base: position 3,707 of record CAJTSY010000159.1, on the reverse strand, counting down.
ACGCATTTAATTGCCTCTTCTTAAACCAACATTGCTGAAGCGTTCACTCGTTATACATTTAGACTGGCAATTGTTTT
>CAJTSY010000159.1:0-3530 GCA_910578995.1 uncultured Acetatifactor sp. | reverse complement strand
AGCGCAGATACCGAACCTGGCGTGGCCTTCTCAAGCCGGCTCTCTCAATGGTAAAGGGGCGGGATAACCGCCCCCTGTAAAAACGTTACTTTTCGCTATATTGGTATTTCTTTAAATTTTTTCCAGTGATGATACAAGTGAAACTTCCGCTTACTCCAAGTATCAGCATCATAATTGCGGCGCCGGAACCCTTACCCGTGCCAAAGAGTGTTTTTAGAACTGGCAAATCGCCATACATTCTCATAAAGGGCTCGCATACATTATCTACCATAAAACCGCCCAAAAATAGTCCTATGGGAATCGTAAAAAATTGAAGTGTATTACGGCATGCATAAACACGTCCCTGCAGCTCCACCGGAATGGTAGTTCTGAGAATCACATCCATATTTGCACTCATAATCGGTACAAGAATCCATCCAATTATCTGTCCAATGCACCATAATACCGGTTCTCTGGAAAATGCCAGTAAAAAATTTTCAGTACTCAGTGAAAACAGCATTGTCAGGTAAACAACTTTTACCCTGTCTTTCGGTTTTGGCAGGGCCGAGGCAATCAGGCTGCCGATGACCGTAGCAATACCCGAACAGGATGTGACAATTCCCAGAATAAAGGAACCGCCTTTCGGATTAGGAAGCACATAACCGGGCAATGTTGCATCGAAAGCGGAAGCCACCAGATTAACACCGGCCATAAATAAAATCAGCGCCCTGATAATCGGCGTTTCCTTCAAAAATACAAGCCCCTCTTTGGCAAGGACAAGTACGCTGTCTCTCCGATTACTCTTGTTTTCCGGAATTTTGATGAAAAACAGCAATGCCGCAAACGCGATAAAAAAGCTTCCCAAATCAATGGCTATCACACCGTTAAGCCCTATCAATGTATACAATGCCGTAGCAACCAAGGGATTCAATATGGATACCAGACTGCTTGACAATGAACGAAGCCCGCTTGTTGCCTGATAGTATTTTTCCGGCATAATCAGTGTCATAGCCACCTCGGAAGCAGGCTGCTGTACGGTGTTCATTAACCCGGAAACCGCATTCAGAATATATAGATGCCATACCATCAAACGATTTGTCCTGAATAATACAAATACAATAACCGTACACATTGCGGCAAATACATCACAGCCGAGCATTATCTTCTTTTTGTGAAACCGGTCTGTCAATGCTCCGGCAAATATGCTCATTAATACATATGGCGCATAAGAGCATATGGTAAGCGCCGCTGTACCAAGAGAGGAACCTGTCTTTTCATACAGCCACAATGTCAGTGCAAATCCCGTCATGCTGCTGCCAAGCTGTGATATACTTTGCGTACTCCAGAGTATCAAAAAGTCTCTCAACTCAAACAATTCATTCTTTTTAATTAATTTCATTCCTTTGCTCCTTTTGTTTTATTCTTTCTTAAAACAGAAGCAAAGTCTGAGGATATCCGCTTAAGCGATTCCTCCATGCAGTCTCCTCAGACTCTGCATGGAGCTGCTGCAATGCAAAGTATCATTGTATCTCCTTTCATGCTTTTACATTTCTATTTCATTCTATACAAATAGCTGTATAGGGACAAGCAGTTTTATTTCTTACTTTTTTGAAAACATTTGGCATTTCCATCCGTTCGCCGCTTTTCTCAAAAGCTGTAAACTGGCGGTAAATTCACATTGAAACGCTCTTCGCTTCCAATCAATATGGGTTGTCAGAAATCGCGTTTTCTTCCTTTTTTACAGCCTGGAAAGATATTTACTCCGGGCCTCCATGGGAACCTTTATGGCATCCATCGCCTGCTCCGCGGTCAATTTCATGGTTTCCATCAGGTTTCTGACAGAAGTGATAATGGTATTGTCTGTGCCTTTCTCCACACCTTTCTCCATGGCCTTTTCTGCCGCTATCGCTGCCGCCTTTTCTGCCTCTTCTGCTGCCCTTGCCGCTGCCTCTTCTGCCGCCTTTGCCGCTGCCTCTTCTGCCGCCTTTGCCGTGGCCTCTTCCAATATCCTGTCTATCTCATCTTTCATCAGTTCCCTTAACGCTTCACACATACCCAAATCCCTCCTGACTTCAGTATATAATCTTTTGTTCGCATGGATACTTGCCTGCAGAATCGCATCCGCATTATGCCTGTTCCCAGGGCTGTCCAACCGCTTCGCTTTGGTAAGGAATGTCCTGACATCCTCCGCGTCCGCATTCCTGGACAGGATACGCAGGCTGCTGTGAGTTTCCCTGCTCAGGCGCCTGGTTACCACGATCTGCGTATCAAAAAGCACGTTCCCAAGGATATAGTATATTCCCGGAAATTGTTCCTTTATTGTACAGCCGGACTCTATCAGGGCTTTGAACAGTTCCCGGGGATAAGCTTCACGGAAGATTGACAATGTCAGCTCCTCTGCCGGAACCTGGTTTACCCTGTCTCCCAATCCCTTATAGAAACAGGCATATCCCATGGTCTTGTAATAATCGTCTATAGTAAGCCTGTCTGCCGGGCTTTTGTATTCCAGTATATTATATTTTTTGAAAATACGGCCGATTTCATTCTCTATCTGTACGTCAGCCAGTTTCTTGACAATGAGCAGGTCTATCTGAATCGGCTTCTTGCTCAGATTATACTCCCTTTGAAATTCCAACGCTTCCCTGTTAGACAGCAGTTCAAGCTCCGCCGCGCCGTAAAAGGCGGGATGCCATTGTATTTCCGTTTTCTCCAAATTGTTGCCCATAAGCAATCACCTCCCCTTTCCGTTTTGATGCGGCATAATGGCAATGATTGCCAGAGCGGCACATAGAAGCGTGGAAAGATTTTTTAAGAATAGTCGAAGCGGTACAGATACTTCCCTATTACCAGTATATATGAAGTACGGCTGACGGGCAAGAGAGAAATCAGAAAATTTTTCTAAAAATTTTCTGATATATTCCCGCCTGCTGCATACACTATCCAGGAGGTGTCTGCCATGAAAAAACTGAAACTTGCTACCGTTATCGGAATTATTTTTGTCCTTATCACAGGCTCCCTGGCCCACTTTGTGTATGAATGGAGCGGGAACAATGCCCTGGCAGGATTATTCACTCCGGTAAACGAGTCTGTGTGGGAACATATGAAACTGGTATTTTTCCCTATGCTGCTCTATTCTGTCTGGATGATTTCCAGGTTCAGAAAGGAATACCCCTGCATTGTCTCTGCCCTCTGCCTGGGGATAACGGCGGGTACGCTGCTGATTCCCGTATTTTTCTATGCCTACACCGGGCTGCTTGGCAGGGATTTCTTTGTGTTGGACATCGCCGCGTTTGTTTTAAGCGTCCTGGCCGCCTTCCTGCTCTCCTACAGGCTCACCCTGTCCTGCGGCGCTAAAACATATACCTTTTTTCTATGTGTTCTGGTCTGTATTCTTTTCGTCTGCTTTATGAGGTTTACGTATCATGCGCCGGCGCTTGGAATCTTTGCTGTCCCGGAACCCTGAAAATCAGAGGCCGGGACATAGAATATGATGCAGATACAATGGCGTACGCAACGGCTTACATAACGGCGTACGCAACAGCTCATGCAAC
>CAJTSY010000158.1 GCA_910578995.1 uncultured Acetatifactor sp. | reverse complement strand
AAAGAAAAACAATTAGCCAAAAAGTCGGACGCTACAAGCGGTTTTCCGGCTTTTTTATTTTTCCGCTTGCAATCCCGCCAAAACAGAGGTAAGCTACGACACCACTAGGAGGGAAGCTTATGGCATTTGGGATAGGGACAAATTCCAATAATGGGGATGCGGGAATCGTCCGGGGGATACAGAAAGAAATCGCGTGCGAATGCTGGTGCAGCGGCAAGGGGGATGTCATCCCATTGATGATAAAGCTCATGGATGAGGACGGAGAGATGCAGGTCATCCGGGATATCATGGTACATTCCAAAAAGAAAAAGAGGTATGCCGGGATACCGTCCACGGAATACGACTGCACCCTGGCCGCCAACGGGAGGAATATCCGAGCGTGGCTTATCTTCTACCAGACGGAAGGACGGTGGGTGCTGAATTTCAGGTGAACCGGCACTGGACCGCTTATCCCAGATGGACATACATATCGGGAAAAGCAAAATACTTGGGAAAACTATATCTCCTGCATGCGCTGTATTGCCTTATCCCCTTGGAAAGCCCACAGCGGCAGCCCTGCCCGCCGCTGGCATAAAGCTGAAGAAGACCTGTTTGCAGGGTGGCTGCACTATTTTATGGCCTCCGCCACATACATGGAAACCCTTGCCTGGATCACATCTGCTGTTTCCTCCAGGCTCTTGACCCCGCTGAAATAATTCCCAGCCTCGTCCAGAAAAATCTGGTAGATCCTTTGGTCCGTCTGGCTGCAGGCACAGGCGCCCTCCACTAAGCCAAGCAGCTGATCCGCCTGCTCCCGGGTAATGCTGTAAATATCCAGCGGCTCCTCCCCCTCTATGATTACCTGGTGTTTCGCCACCGGATGCCTCACGCCGTTTTCATCCGTCCCATATTCGGTCTCCATGGCATCCGCAAGCTGCTCCTCCAGGACACTCCGACGGACCGGGAAACCGGAAGGCAGTTCCCGTTGGGCCGGCACGTCCAGGCACTGGCGGATAAATTCCCATGCGGCATCCTTGTTTTTACTGTTCCCACTGAGCGCCAGCACAGGCCCGCAGGATTCTATCATGGTCCCGCTGCCGCTCTCCACCGGGAAACCGATAAAGGTAACCTCCTCCCCGTTAAAGATCATTTCCTCTTCACAAATGTCATAGACGGTCCCTACCTTCACAGGCATCAGTAAGGCTTTGTCTTCCAAAAAGGCATCCTGCACGGAAAAATCCTCCCCAATCTCCAGGTGGCCGGAAAAGCTGTTGCAAAATTCCAGCACTTTACGGAATTCTTCCCCGTCAAAGGTGCATTTCCCGGCTTCCCAGTCAATATAATACTCCATGCTGCCTGTAAGGATAGTCCCGAAGACATCTGCCTTGAAAGCTCCCGGATACAGGAGCCGCCCCTTCCCCTGCCCCCGGTAACATTCCATCATTTCCCCGATGGTCCAGCTGCTCCTGTTCCCCAGGTTCTCCGTCCTCCCCACAAAGCTTTTCAGCATAAAACCCAGTGGTATGGCATACAGCCCCTCCTCATAGGAAAACGCTGACAGGATATTTTCGTAACAAGCCGTCCTGCCCTCTTCCCCCAGGCAGGCAGACAAATCCTCTGTATATTTCCCTACGATATCGCTGGTGGTATACCCGTCCCCGAAATCAATCAGATCCGGCCCGTTTCCCGAAACGATTTCCCTCTGCAGCCGGAGCACGCCGTCCTCCTCCGGCTTTTCCGATCTTACATACTGCTCTATTTCAATTCTGTAGCCTTCCTGTAACTGATTATACAGGTCAACCTGTTTCTGAAGATAGGGATCCTGGCCAAATGCCGCCAGCACCAAAACAACCGCCCCCTGTTCCCCCTGCCCGGTTCCGCTCCTGCCGCAGGAGGACAGCCCTACCGCCAATATCAAAAATATACATAGGATTTTCTTCATCTTATGCCCACCCGTTATTCCATTGGAAAATTTTCCAGCTATTGGTTACCTGCCAGCCGGAATATAGTACAAAACAGTGCCTCCTTCCATCTGGCTCAGGATACATACCCTCCCGTCCGCCAGGATGCCATACCCTCCGATTTTTTCCCCTGCCACGGGCATCTGCGCACCCGCTATCCTGGTTTCCACACTGCCGTCAGAATCCCGGACTGCAAAAACGCCGCTGTCTTTATTCAGCAGCAGCAATTCCGTATCCGTCCCACCATAGATCCCTGCGTAAATGGCCTTCGCTTCGGGCAGTTGGTCGCTGCACAGTCGTAATTCCCCCTCTTCCAGTTTTTCCAGGATCACAGTTCCACCCTCCTGTCCGCTGGTACAGTATACGCTTCCCGATTTCCCGGTTCCGATTCCTTCTATCCAGCCGCTACATTGAATGGTTCCGCCCTGTGTGCCGTCCGGCAGAATCTGAATCAGCTGTGTCCCCTTCTCAAAATAGTAATTCCCTGCTTCATCCACTGCAAAACAGTATGGTCGGGGCTGTTCCTCTGAAAAAATGCCGGATACATCTATTTCTTTTTCCTCTTTCCCGTCGCCGCCCACGATTGTAATACAGCTTCTCTCAAAGGTAATCTGGTCGAATTCATGCCCGTCTCTCGTTACCTTCTGTACACTCATCCATAAAATATGACAGCGCCCCTGTCCGTCCACCGCCATATTAAAAGCGCGCATATCCACACCCGGCCTCACATCCACTTCCCGGAACACATCCTCTTCCTTCCCCATATATCCCAGGAAAAAGTCCCCCTCCTCTTTCACACCGTAAAGCCAGAGCCGCTCACCGCCTACGGCGAACAGGGACTTTTTAAAAGGCTCCCCTGCATAGGAAACGGTTACCTCCCGGTCAGAAACATCCGCCTTTGCTGCAGGCGCTGTTTTCCCTTCCGGCATTTCCTGCGTTTCCTCCTTTTCTTCAACGGAAGTTTCCAGTCTGCTGTCTTCCCCACTGTTCTCTGAGTTGGCCGCTGTTCTACTTTCTTCTTCAGGGGAAGAAACTGCACATCCAGACAAAAGGGACAGCGCCACAAGAGCCATCCATAACTTCTCCATGAACCTTTTTTTCATCCTGTTATCCTCCCAAAAAGGGCGGTTGTTCAGGACAACCGCCCACAGGTACTATTGATACATTCGCGTATAATGGTGGTCAACATAACCATATGTCCCGGTTTTTAGTCTTCCCATATAATTATATTCCGGGTCTGATCCAAATTCGTATGGATAATATATAATTTTTTCCCCGTCATACATAAGCTCCAAAATTGTACCGCCGGTCCATCCCTCTTTTCTCAAACGGACACCATCACCATTAATGTATCTGGTTTCGGTTTCTTCATTTACAGCTTTTGCAGCGGCTTCAGCCTGCAGCCCCGATATGGGTGCAACCAGGACGAACGCCAAAGCAAAACTGGCAAACAAATATGCTGCTCTTTTTTTCATGCCATATTCCCCTCTCATTTTATACTACAGGCCTGTTATAGCTATAATATCATCTTCCCGTAAACAATTCAAGGGACAATGTGCTTTAAATCCAAGTAATAAGGTTTGAACATTGTTATTATACTTTCTCTCTTCCAACTGACACCATTCTCCGCAATCTGCTCCACCAGCTCCCTGTCTGAGTCCCGGAACTTCGTCTGGATGATGAACTCCCCCAGCGTTATGCGCAGAAGTATTTCCATATTCCTCGTTGGCATATTTGACTCAAAACTTGTCTCCCGGAATGCTGTCGGCCATCTTCACCCATCGGTTATCCGAGTTCATATGCAGCCCCATAGGCTGGTTAAAGTCAAGGAAAGCCCCTTCACTTTCCTACTATCAAAAGCATACCAGAAGCGACCACTGCCAATGAGACGGACAATGCACACTGCCCATATCCCAACACCTGAGCAACTAAATACAGCGCGATTGTGATTACCATTGCCTGATGCAGCTTCTTTTTTAAATATGCTGATTCTTCACTGCTCACTCATTTCAATTCCAGGGTGCTTTCCCGGAAGGACTCTTTCCACACCTGTAGATAATTTACATCCGCTCTGCCACATACAATGATGCCCTCCGCTGTATCACGTCAACAGCTTCCTCCAATGTCTTATCCCCGGCAAAATAACTCTGCGCTTCTTCCTGCAGGGCATAGTACAGGGTGTAGTCAATGGCATCGTTTAAGCTTGCTGTATCTATCAACCGCAGAAGCTGCTCCTTTTCTTCCATATAATAGATTTCAATGGATTCTTCTCCCTCAAAGAGAATTTCCGATTTTACTACGGGTGTTTCATTTCCGTCCGCATCAACAGCATAGTCCATGTTTCCTGCCTCTTCCAGCATATGCTCCAGCACATCCCTCCGCAACGGCAGGCAGCGGTTCAGTTTTTCAGCCTGATAGCCCGGCGCCAGGAACTGTGCAATGAATTCCCATGACATATCTTTATATTCGGAAGCGGCGCCGATTGCCAGAACCAGAGAGGAAGGCTGTATCACCGTCCCATATCCTCCGCCAACCGGAAAGCCCACATAAGCAATCTCGTCTGTGGCCAGAATCCTGCCTGCACGGCAGATATCATAAATCCCGCTGACAGAAATCGGATAAAGAAGAGTTTTTCCCTCTGCAAACAGCGTCTTCGGGCTATAATCCTCCGTAATCCGCAGCATGTCCGGAAATGTATTGGAAAATTCCAGAATATCCCGGAATTCCCCGCTGTCAAAACTGCACCTTCCCTTCTCCCAGTCAATAAAGTATTCCATATTGTGGCTGAAAATCCTCCAGAACACATCCTCTTTTGTCTCGCCGGGATATAGGATAATGTCTTCTTCCCGCTCCGTGTAAACCTGTATCATTTCCTGAATGCTCCATCTCTCCCGATTACCCACCATGTCCTGCCTCCCGGCAAATGTACTCAGTGAAAAACCTACGGGAATGGCATACAGCCCTCCGTCCATGAAAAACGATTCCAGGATATTGGAAAAATAAACTGATTGCCAGTCTTCCGGCAGATAATCCAACAGGTTTTCTGTATAATGCCCCAGGCAATAGTTTGATGCATAATGAGAGCCATAGTTGACAAGGTCAGGTCCGCTGCCTGCAGCAATCTCCCTTTGCAGCTTCTCAATCCGGTCGTCCCTGTCAGCGTCATCCTGCCCGTATATCTGTATCTCTATCCGGTATCCCTCATGGGTCTCATTGAAAAGATTCACCTGCTCTGTCAGTTCACGGCTCTCTTCAAAGGAAACAAGCGTCAATGAAACGGTTTCCCCCGAAGCGCTTTCCTCTCCTGAACTGCAGGAGCAAAGCATAAGAACCGTTCCCAATAATAACAGCAGCTTTTTCATTTTTCCCTTTCTACAGGCAGGCACTCAATTGTATGCACTCCATCCCCATATCCTGTAATGCACAGCCTGCCGTCATTTAAAAAGCCAAATCCCTCTACATCCTGCCCTTTATACGGCATTTCGTCAACCGGAATTACCTGCTCCAGGTTCCCGTCTTCATATGTCCAGGCGCCATATGCTCCATTTCCCAGCAGCAGCTCACACCGGACACCAGGGTACAGACAGTTAATGATGATCGGCATTCCCTGAAATTCTCCATTCGGGCAGGATTCTGTTTCCCCGTTTTCCGTCAGCATTACCAGATATTGGCCGTTCTGGCCATATGCCATGCCGTATACCTGGCCGCTCCTTCCCGTTCCCAGTCCCACGAGCCGCACGTCAATGGCGAAGTGTTCTTTCCGGCCGCCGTTACGGTCCAGCACCAGGATGCTGCCTCCTTCATTATGCATATAAAAAATATAATAGCTTCCGTCAGCCCCTATCGTCATACATAAGTCGAAGATGTCAGCCTCATCTTTCACATCCGAAACGTCGATTCTGCTTATCGTCTGCCCGGATTTGTCCAATGCGAGAATTTCAGTCCATTCCGAATTGCCCTGTTTTGACAGCAGCATATGCAGGTTTCCGGAATTGTCTGCACAGGCAGCCCGCACGCTTATCTCCGGTTCCAGCTCTTCTTCAAAATCCCGGACAGTGCCGTCTTCTGCTCCGACCTGGAACAGTATCGTTTTTTCCCCTTTCTTCCGCCTGCCGAAACCATAGACGCAGTCGCCTCCCATTGCCAGATTCAATTCAAAAAAAGACCCTACATCAAACGCCGCCGTTGTTCTTTCTCTGGAAAGCACCGCTTCCTGCTCTGGCTGGCGGTCTTTGGGCAGTCCTGCATCGTCTGGCCGCCGTTCCGCAGATTGTTCCCTATTTTCCCTCTGCATTTCTACCTGACCGGAATTCTCCGGGAATTCTGCTTCAGAGCCCTCTGAATTAACAGACAGGATTGGTGCTCCCTGCCTGCCGCAGCCTACAAAGCACAGAAGTACAGCTGTCGCAAAAAAATATTTCCATAGCTGTGATAAATATTTTCTCTGCATTCCGATTTCTCCTGCAAAAATACTCTTATTTTAAAAGCTAACATATCTTTCAATTCGTGTCCAGCACCACTCTGCCTTTACAGATTTCACCTGTGAATTTTTGTAAATCTTCAGAAATTTTACCGCTTTATTAACAATAAAACAGACAACCGAATAATATAACCAGTACTATTACAGTTGTCTGCATTTTAGAGCAAAGATTTTTGTATCCCAAACAAATTTTATTAGCTCTTCAACATGATTTGTGCTTAATCCTCAGAAATAATTACGCCTGAATCCACAAGCACCAATCCGCGATTCACATAACCATAGACACCATCTGATCGCCTTGCATAATAAAACGTCATGGTTGATTCGTCCTCATTGATTTCAATTTCTTCATATCGGTACATTAAACCGTAAATGGTGCTTTCTGTATTAGGTTCCGCGCGCAGCCTTGCACCATCAACAACTACTATCGCTTTTTTCCATGATGAAGAAACTGTATTGATACCAGAATCCAAATGATTGTCTGCATATCCCGTCTCAGCAGCAGACACTGGCATAAATGCAAATAAATAACCGCTCATAAAGATAGTTAACATTAATGTAGAGTACCTAACTCGCTTGCTCATATCATTTCCTTTCATATTTTCAATTATCTAACAGCCATTGGCTAGCAAAATAAGTTATGTTATCAGTGTACGCCACCAAATTAGAAATACCGGGTCCCTCTATTTTGTGGTATTTATAGGTCACCGTAATGCTCGTGCTGTCATCTGATACTTTATATGTGGGTGTCGCATACAGATCATAAACAGGATATTGACCAGCAAAATGCGTTTCGCCCACTTCAACCACACTATTATAATAAACTGTATTATTTATAGTTACAACCTTACTTTTCAAATAAAAATAATTCAGCGATGATGACACATATTCATGCTTCTGCTCGTAATCCTCAGCTCGCTCTCGTTGTCCCCCTGTTACTGTGGCTTCCGATTGTACTGGATTATTCATACTGCGCACATAAATTTCATTAATATAATCACGAAATACATCGGCGCCCATGTTTGTGTAGAAATCAACCAACTCCTGAACAGTCAAATTGGTTTTGGCCAGTTCCTCTTCATCGGAAACCATAATATAACTGGTTCCCTTTTCTTCATTGAACTCAGCCAAAATTTCTTTATATGGCCGCAAGGGGTCCACCTGTTCTGCAGCTGTCGATATGATTAACGAAAAACTAGTCAGCAACAACAGCAATGCAAGAAATTTTGATACTTTCTTACTTCGTTTGATTTTCATTCTCATTCCATAATATTCTTGTTTTGGGATACTTATGCGTTCCGTAAATCGGCTCTTTCTGAACCTCCTTACTTCTTCTGACATTTCAAGCTATTGTGAAAAAAATGATTTCAGCCTTAAGTTTTCTACGTGTGTATAGGTGTAGATACCGTTCAGCTTTTGGGCCTTCACTTTTTCCAGTTCCTGGATCATCTAGTTTGCATTCCATCCGATAAACGGCTTGCCTTATATGTTATCCTCAATTTACCGCCCAACGCTGTAAGTAATAACACATCAGTATATTTGTTTATGCTTCCAAAGTTTTATTCTTCCTATTAGTAAAGATATTCCAACAATGAAAAAGACTATTGTTATCACAGTAACTAATTCTTTCCAATTGAAAATTACTGCTGCCGCATACAATGAGCCTTCTAGCAATAATATCATCCTTGTCCGCCTTCGGTAAACCAGATATTCCACCTGCTCCAAATGTTTATTGGCATTTTCAACAGGTGCCAGAAAGAATATTATTGCGAAGCAACATACAGCAACCAATATGTAGCTTATATCTAACCATTCAATCTGCACAAAACAGATAACCG
>CAJTSY010000157.1:1779-8494 GCA_910578995.1 uncultured Acetatifactor sp. | reverse complement strand
AATAAAAAGGACAGCCATGGGGTGACTGTCCTTTTCAGAGAAGGTATTTCTTATGGGGTATAGCAAAAAACTATATAATGTATTGGGGGTTACGAGTATTATAATACCATTTCACCCCCCGTTTTGCCAATTCTCAAAAACAACAAAATTAACAAAAATATAGTTCCTTTTTTGTGTGTTTTACACATATCCCATTCTGTATAAAGCCCCTCTTTCCCCTTTCTTAGTCTCTTCTGGAATCCTTTTATAATGTCTCCCCCAAGGAAGAAAGCATGAATATCATACAGATCAGCTTTCTCCTTGGCCATGCAGGCTTGGATACTACTATGCGGTATCTGGATATAACAACGGGCGATAAACGAAAAGCGCTGGCTACAACCCTAAACATCCCGTATCAGACCTTGCACGGAGCAAAAACATCTGCGGAAAAAGGCAATGGCGACTGCGATTTCTCAGTAATGCTTCCAGTCCGGCAGCTCGTCCAGGGTAATGACGCGCTCATCCTCATAGACCTTCCTGACCATAGCCTCCTCCGTATACTCTTCCGAAAGTAGCGGCAGATTATTTTTCACCACAAACTCTCCGCTCCAGGTGCAGAACCAGAGCCAGGGCGCCTGATCCCGGAAGGCCAGATCCGGGTCAAAAAGGCAGCCGTTCTCCGTCAGGGCAATGAGTTTGGGGGAATCCGTATATTCCACCGCCTGGGTGAATTTCCCGCTCTGGGAGAGATAAACCTGTTTGCCGGGATAGATGTCCTCCCCTATGATGTCCACGTACTCGTCCCCCGGATACCAGTCCCCGTCCTGCCCGTTCCAGACCCAGATGATATTGTTTAGTTTATGGTGCTCCGTCAGGCGCTCATAAAGCAGCTTCCACAATTCAATGTAGCTTTCCGGGCCCGAAGCACCCCACCAGAACCATCCACCGGAAGCCTCGTGGAGCGGCCGGAACAGGATGGGCACATCCGCCTCCTGGAGGATGGCAATCTGCTCCGCAATGGCATCAATGTCCCGAAGCAACAGCTCATAGCCCTCCTGGTCCTCCCCGTCCATAATGGCTTTTAGGTCAATGTTCGTGGCCTCCGTATAAAAACCCCGGTACCAGGGCTCCGCATCCGTCAGGTATTTCTCCGGCGCGTTCCAGTGCCAGCAGAAGGTATTGATTCCGCCCATGGCATCAAAATTGATGGCTAACTGTGTGGAAATCCCCGAGGAACCGTTCGCCACCCGGGAAGGCGTATATTCAATGAAATCCAGTCCCAGCACGGCAGGCGTCTTATCCCTGTTGACCTTTTTCAGTGCCAGGATCTCGGGTCCTCCGATGCCCTTGTCCGAATGCTGTCCGGACAGAATATAGCTTCCGTAGATATCCTGCAGATACGCCATCAGACCCCTGGCGCTCTCTGCGGCATTTGGATTCACCAGATCCCCCTCCACCTGGAACACATTTTCCGGCAGAGGCCTGGCTGATTTGATTTTCAGGGCATCCACACCTATCCACCCCCATTCCGTCCGGATGCTGACCGTATGCGTGCCGCCTTCCAGGTACACCCGCTGCAGCAGGGCTTCTCCGACCTCTTCCGAAGCCGTCACAAAGCTTCCCACCGTCTCTCCGTCCACTGCGATGCCGTTGGTCTTCTCCCCGCCCATGCCGGCACTTATGACAGTAAGGTCATAACTTCCCGAAGCGGGGATTTCCACCTGGAAGGAACAGCTGTCCTCCTCTGACTCGAAGCCCTCTAAATATCCGTCTCCGGTGTAACCTGACAGTTGTGTCGCAATATGTACTTTGCCCGCTGTCTCCGCTTCCGCCGCATCGTACACCTGCTCGAAATCCGCGGCTTCCGGGGCTGCGCTTCCTTCCGGACTCTCCGCACCACTCAACGCCTCGCCGTCCCGGTTCTCGCCACCGGCCGCGCCCACATCACTGCTCCCGGCGCTGCCCGGATTTCCTGCGCTCTGCGCATCCTGCCCGCATCCCGACAAAAGAGAAAGCGATATTCCTATTGCCGCAAGCCAGACAAGCACACGCTTCTCCATACGCCCGCCAATCCTTCTTCCGCTTTTCATCGTATTCACCTCATTTTTCATGCACCAACGTTCCTTTTTACTTTTTCGGAAAAGATTACCCACTGCTTCCTACTGAACATTTGGAAAATTTTATAAATTCATATGGCAGCCCTATGTCCTCAGAATATTTACGGATTTCTGTCTTTTCGTCATCATTCATTTCGTCATAGAAAGGGCGGTCTGATACTTTCCAGTATGTTTTCACTTCGTCTATCTTCAATACATCACCCCATGGGGCAATATACAATTCCCCGACTTTATATTTCCTGATTTCCTTATATACCCTGGTGGTATAACAATACCCCAGTTTATCTAAATAATTTTGAATTGACTCATATTCATGTTCAGGGAATGACATTTCTTCAAACATACAATAAACCTCCTGGCTATAAGCTTTTGCCATAATAATCCACATCAACCACCGTCCCGTCAGGACAGGTATCCGCTTCACTCCGCCCGCAGGTAAATCAGCCTTCCCTGGAAATCCCCCCAGGGATTCGGCATCGTAAGCCCGGCCTTCATCAGCAAATCCCCGCCAAAGCTCCTGCCCGTCAGTGCCGCCAGTTCCTCACCGCCCTCCACGGCCTCAATCCGGTACGTCTTCTCCGGGTCCAGGCCCTGCAGCCGGAAAAGCCTGCTCCGGTAATTGGGTCGGTTCAGCACCTGCACATAGGTCACCAGAGCCTCATTTTTATCCCGGGAAACCACCATATAGCAGTCAAACTCATGGTTCCGCCCATAGGAGGCAATCCGGTAATAATCCCCCCGGCGCACCAGGTCATTGTACCGGTGATACAATGCCACCTGCCCCGGAATTTTCCCCTGCTCCTCCTCCGACAGCTTTGTCACATCCAGTTCATACCCGAAAGTCCCCGCCAGGGCCACATATCCCCTGGTTTCAAAAGGCGTCACCCTGCCCACGGTATGATTGGGGCAGACGGACACATGAGCCCCCATGGTGGAAAGGGGATAGAGCATGGCTGTCCCCTCCTGAATCTTCAGCCGCTCCACGGCATCCGTATCATCGGAGCACCATATCTGGGGGCTGTAGTACAGCATCCCCGCGTCAAACCTGGCCCCGCCGCCGGAACAGTTTTCCAGTAAAAGATTAGGGAAATCCGTCACAAGCCGCTCCTGCAGCTCATATACCCCCAGGACATACCTGTGGTACAGCTCCCCCATCCGGTCCGCCGGCAGTTCGGCGCTTCCCAGGTCGGACAGCTGACGATTCATATCCCACTTTACATACTCGATATTGGCGCTGTCCAGAACCGCCTTCACACTGTTATAAATGTAATTCCGTACATCCTTCCTGCTCAAATCCAATACATACTGATTCCGGCAAAGCGCCGCCGTCCTGTCCGCAATCCTTATGGCCCAGTCCGGATGCTCCCGGTACAGCCGTGAATCCGGGGAAATCATCTCCGGCTCAAACCAGATGCCGAACTTCATCCCCAGGGCATTCACCCTGTCCACCAGAAATTTAAGCCCGCCCGGAAGCTTTTCCTCATTTACAAACCAGTCCCCCAGACTGGAATTGTCGTCGTTCCTGTGTCCGAACCACCCATCGTCCATCACAAGCATCTCAATGCCGAGCTGTGCCGCTTTCTCCGCTATCTGAAGCAGCTTCTCCGTATTAAAATCAAAGTATGTAGCCTCCCAGTTGTTGATCAGAATGGGACGCTTCCTGTCCCGGTAAGGGCTGCGTATCATATGCCCCCGCAGAAAATCATGGAAATTCCGGCTCATTTTCCCCATGCCCTGCTCCGAGAACGTCAATACAGCCTCCGGCGCCGTAAATGCCTCCCCCGGCTCCAGTTTCCACCGAAATCCTTCCGGGTGAATGCCCAGTACCACCCGCAGCATGTCCATCTGGGTCTTCTCCGCCTGGGCCAGGAAATTTCCCGAATAAACCAACTGGAAACCGTACACTTCTCCTCGTTCTTCCGTAGCCCCCGGCTCCCGCAGCGCCAGGAAAGGATGCTCCTGATGGGAAGTCTCTCCCCGGACCGATCCCACGCTCTGCTTTCCATACCCCAGGGGCCTCACGTCAATCTGACGCTCCCTGGCCCAGGAACCGTGCAGGGTCACCATCTCATAGTTCCGGTTATCCATATCCTGGCAGGCGGAATACACCTTCGTCAGCCACAGCGGCGATTTTCCCCCGTTGCGCACCACCACGCTCCTGGTAATCACATCCTCCGCCTCAAACACGCTGTAGAGCAGATCCACCTCCAGATTCAGTACCTTGTCCCTGCAGTGCAGCACCAGAGTCTTTCCCTCATTTCCGAACGAGGCAGGCAGACCCTCCAGGGCCGGTTTTTCCTCCAAAATCTCGTAGTCCTCCAGAATCACCATAACGCCTGTATTCCCCTGCAGGGTCTCCACGGCGACGGCGCTCTCCCGGTAATCCCCCAGGCCGTTCCCGGAATATTCAAAGGGGAACTGGTCATAGAAGGATGTCCTGTCCCGGTTGTTGCGGGAAGGCACATAGGGCGGCTCCTGCGTCCGCAGCAGATAGGAGGCGTCGCCGGGGCGGATTCTGCTTCCATAATATATATGCCCCAAAAACTTCTCCTCGTCCGCGATGCCGATAAGATAGCTTGTGTTCGCGGTGTCCAGTTGAAAAATGTTGTATTCCTCTAAAAATTGAATTGCCATGGTGTATACCTCCCTTTCGGAATTGCTCTTCCTTACTCTGCTAATATCTACCGGTTTTCTCTCCGCTGTCTGTCATACTCGTCCCGCGTCAGTCTCCGGTGATACTGCTGTGCATTTTAATAATACTCATGTAATCACTCTCCCCAACTCTTTTTCCAACTCATCCGCCGACACTGTTCCCTCCATAATAACCGAAGTTTCAGCCTCCTGCAGCTTCACCAACAAGTGATTCAACGCTTTCTGCTTATCCGGTTTGTCCACTTTCTGTACATTTGTCATTTGAGCATATCTCATTTCTAATATTTCTTCTCGTCCTCTTCCCGTACAGCTTCGGCATATACTTGTTTGCAGCCGCTCAAGTATTTATTTTTGATGCCCAATAATCCATTGCAACATTTTCTCTGCCCCGATTTCTCCGGATGCCAACGCCAGAATCGTATCGCTTAATTCCTTTTGACTGTAAGACAGTTCATATCCGTTCAATGCCAGGAAGACCAACATTACATGTGCGCCAAGCCTTTTATTGCCATCTATCATTGCATGGTTTTTTACCAAGCCAAAACAAAGCTGCGCCGCCTTTGCCTGAATGCTCGGATATAATTCCTCCCCGCAAAATGATTGAAACGGATTATTTAACGCGGAATCCAACATACCTGCGTCACGAATGCCATCGCTTCCACCAGTTGTCTCAATCAGCCTTGTGTGAAGCTGTAGTACCTGTTCTTTGCTCAAAATAATCATTTTGCAAGAACCTCATATGCTTCCTTATTCTGTTTTAATAGACGTTCAGATATTGCATGGACATCCTCCGCTTTAGCCACTTTTTCTTTTTCTGCCCTGCTGAAGTCAATTACAAGATACCTTGGTATATTGTTCTTTAAAATTACAGCACTTCCATGCTCATCGACAACCCTGGCCACCTTTGAAAAATTCTGGTTTGCTTCCGTAATTGAAATCATTGTATTTGTATCTATTGTCATACCGTATACCTTCCTTTCAACTACATTATATGTAAATTCTAGCTAGAAAACAACCTATTCCTCCGCATTTCATTTGTAATACCACTTCTCCGCCTCTTCCTCCGTCTGCGGCTTCGCCATGTACTTCTTCAGCAGGCGCTCCATCAGGAAGGACTGCCCGTAGCAGCACGCCCCCGGAATGATAAACAGCATGGGCGCGGGAATCAGGACTACCAGGCAGATGGACGCAATCTGCATCCTCAACAATACCACCGTAAAGGGCAGGTGCCGGAACACCATCAGCAGCGCCAGACGGAAGCACTCCCATGCACTCATGGTAAACCGGGACATCACCGGGAACACATAGACCGCCAGGCTCGCCACCACCAGAGTCAATAAAGTATACCCCAGGCTGAAAGCCGCCACCGCGGACTGCCCCTGATCCACATAAAGCCTGTCGATGACCAGTACTGCCGCCAACAGAAGGAACACGATGGTCATGGGAATCCCGTTTTTCAGGTTCCTGCGGTACGCGCTGAAAAATTCCCGGCTCACATACCCTTCTCCCCGCCGGATGCTTTTCACCGTGGTGTAATACAAAGCTATGGTGGATGTCCCGATGGTCACTATCGGCAGGCATCCCACCAACCAGAGCAGTGTGGCTATGATGACATTGCCCGCCTGATTCATAAACCGAAAGAAAAATGTGTCATGGCCGAATATTTTGTTCATCTTTTCCGCCTCCTGTTCTACTCACGAGCGTTCAAATTTGCCACATACTCATGATGCTTCCCGCTCGTGAACCGGCAAATTTTACTGTGGTTTTATCCCCCACTTTCCGGTGGTTTGTACGTTTATCCCCCACTTTATCCCCCACTTTCCGGTGGTTTCTGAATTTATCCCCCCACCTCTACATCATATCACGAGTGAGGGATAAAGTGAAAGACATTCGTCAAAAAAGCGATGCCTTCCTTATACCAGATACGGCAGCCAAGGCAACCGGCTGCCATATCTGAAAGAGATGTA
>CAJTSY010000157.1:0-1679 GCA_910578995.1 uncultured Acetatifactor sp. | reverse complement strand
AAAGAGATGTATCCATATCTCAAAGAGATGTATCCATATCTCAAAGAGATGTATCCATATCTCTTTTTGAAAGGAGTTTTGTAAAAGCTTATGTTATTTTACTTAATAAGAGCCGTAGCCGCATCCAGCGTATCCTGCATGACCTGCTTCTTGGACTCGATGGCCTGGGACACGGTCATATCCTTATTTACGAAAACGCCGTACCACACATCGCCAACCGCGCCGTTGGAGTCAATGCTGTTCCAGAGGTCGTCATTGGTCTTTGCGCCCTCCTGATAAGCCACATCCACCTGCTCCAGGCTTGCGAAAGCGGACTCAAACCATTCCGGGTCATCCCTGTAGTAAGTATCGCCGTCAAACCAGTTCTGCATCTCCTCGAATACCAGGTACACGGACTCCGCATCCTCCACACCAATGGGGATAAAGTAGCTGTTTACCAGCATAACCGGGGTCTGGCTTCCGTCGCCGCTTGTTCCCACGGGAAGCGGGCATACATTCAGCGTAAAGTCGATCTTGGGAGTCTGGTCAATGAGCTGATAAGGCTTCACCATAGAGAAGGCTACCTGCCCCTGGAAAATTGCGTTCAGCTGATAATCCCAGTCGTCATTGTCGTAAGGCCTTGCGGAACCGTCCACATTGTAAAGCCTGTCGAGGAAATTGAACACCTCGATGGTCTTGCGATCGCTTAAGCCCTCAGTGGCGGAATTAGCGATAGCCGCGTTATTGGAAGCCAGGAACGCGGATACCGTGTCCGTCCAGACGGTGCCGTATCCATAGGTGTCCATATTGCCGTCACCATCGGTATCTCTGGTGCAGGCCAGTGCGTACTCGGCGAACTTCTCCCAGGTCCACTCGCCTCTCTCCGCCAGCTTCTCAGGCGCTTCCAGGTTCAGGCTGTCAAGCATATCCACATTGTAAGCCATGAAGGCTGCCCCACTGGGAATGATGTAATTATCGGAAGTGCACATCAGATAGTCATCGCTTCCAAGCACGGAGAAAGGTGTCAGCACCACATTGTCGTTCAGGATATCGGAATCCGCCGGTGCGAAACTGGAAATCTTCTGGGCATATCCGTTCAGCACGGCAGGAATGCCGAACTGGGGATCCGTCAGGTAGATGTCGCAGTCAGGAGTTCCGGCTGTAATGGACGTATTGATACTCTCCGTGATGCCGTCCCATCCCAGGTTCACCCACTCGATTTTGCAATTCCATCTGGACTCGATATCGCGGATTTTGTCCAGTTTCATCTGCATGGTCTCGGAATTGGGATAGGAGCCGCCTGCTGCCGTCACATCGTCCAGGGTCTGATAATTACTGTCCCAGTATTCATCCCACCAGAGGCCGATTTTGATGGTGCGTCCGCCCAGGTCCTTGGGCTCATGAAGCACAACTACCCCCCTGCCTGGTTTTCGCCGTCTCCGGAAGCTTCGCCGCCCTCGCCGGACGCTTCCTCTCCGCCTTCTGCCGAAGACGCTCCCTCCGCATCTGCCGAAGCCTCATCGGAAGCCGCACCGCCGTCATCGGAAGCCTGGCTGTCACTCGCCTGGCTGCTGTCCCCGGAGCTTCCCTGGGAACCGTCGTCATTGCCGCATGCCGCCATGGACATCACCAGGATGGCACTCATCAATGCAGCGCTGATTTTTGTTGCTAATGTTTTCTTTTTCATGATAAAACCTCCT
>CAJTSY010000156.1:3801-8504 GCA_910578995.1 uncultured Acetatifactor sp. | reverse complement strand
AAATACCGCATAACAAGTATTATGCGGTATTTTTATACCCCCGCAGCCTGCAGCACCAGTCCCAGTCCCTCGATCCGCTGTTCCTGCACCTCACAGCTCACAAGGGTGTAAATCCGCGTGGTATTGACACTGGAATGCCCCAGCAGATCCGCCAGATGGCAGACATCTTTTTCTACATTATAATAAGTCACTGCAAACAGGTGCCTGAGGTTATGTGGAAATACCTTTTCCCTGTCCACCTCCGCCTCCTGGCACAGCGCTTTCATCTCGTGAAGAATGTTGCTGCGGTCCACCGGCTTGCCGCTGCGGGTGACAAAGATGCTCCCCTTCTCAATCCGACGGTCCCTGGCATAGCATTTCAGGGCCCTGCACAGTTCCATGGGAAGGATTACCGTGCGGCTCTTGCCTTTCAGGGAAACCACCGTCCGCCTTGTATGGAGGGACTCCACAGTGATAAAGGGCAGTTCGCTGATCCGGATACCCGTGGCGCATATGGTCTGCATGACCAGGTCCAGCCTTCTGTTTCCCCTGCGCCGTGCAGTCTCAACCAGGCGGATATATTCCGCCTTCGTCAGTTCCCGTTCCCTTGCCCGGAACACCGCCTTCTGCACGCGAAATGCCTTCACTGCGCAGTCTGCCCGTCCCAGGAACCGCAGAAATGCGTTAAGTGCCGCCAGCATGGAATTTGCACTGGCAATGGCATATTTTTCTGACAGGTGCTGTTTATAGGAGACCACGGTCTCCTTTGTAAGTATTGCCCCTTCTCCCGCAAAATGAAGAAATCCCTTCACGTCCCTTGTATACTTTTCAATGGTGGCCCGGGCCCGCTCCTCCGCCTTCAGGCTGTCCATGAACTGTTCCGCCAGTGCCTCATTCAGAATGATTTCCATGATTTTATCCTCCGTATGCATCTGCCCCGGCCGTATCGTGCCCCGGACAGAATAAGATATATTGCTCCATAGTAACATTCTTTTCAGACTTTGTCACTGTAGCTGCTGATTCCACATTTCAGTTCTCCAAAGCGGCAAAATGCCCCGTCGGCCGCACTTCAGCAGCCAACAGGGCATTTCCCTCATATATTCTGCTTTTTCCCCCACCCCTTATGTCACGTTTCCGTCCTGCGCATCTCCCCCCGGAACTCACCTGCCCGGAAATGAACAAAAGCCGTACATTATGTTATGATCAAGTGTACCGTCCCCACGGATGTAAATATCCGTCGCCTGAAAAAAGCTTCTGCTATTATATTCACCGCATGGTCACGAAACGGGACATCCTTTTTAAATTTTTTTATTCCACGGTCACTTTTACCTCAAAACTCTGGTCATACATGTGGCTCGGCTCCCTGAGACGCAGTTCCAGCCAGTCCGGAGCCTCCGCCTCCTCGATATTCAAAAACACTACATCTCCATAATAATTTGCCCCCATGCTTACCATCGGATCCTGCAGCCTGTTCTGCTCCTCCAAGCCAAGCTCAAAAAACTCCCCTGCCTCCATCTCCGGAAGATCCCCGTAGATATATCTGGTTTCAAAAAATGCCTGTCCGTATTTCAGCTTTTCCAGAGAGACGGTCTCAAACATCATCTCATACCGAAATGTGGGATACAGCACCTGGGTGGTTACCGCTCCCCCCTCGTAATCGTCAATGATCTCATCCCCCTCCGCATAGTGCTCCATACGGATACCGATGAGATGAATGCCTGTTCCGTCCGGGAACAGCAGTGTCTGGTCACAGGCAGCAATTTCCCCCTCCTCCTTCGGCAGCGGAAGGTACACGGCGTTGGAAGTCTGGCTGCTCTCCAGCATCAGATAGGGAATGGCCAGGGTGTATTTCCCGGACTCCATGGCAGGAAACTGCAGAACGGTCTCGTCCAGTCCCCACATCCCGCAGTCTATCCGCAGGGGCTCCACAGCCCTTCCGTCCTTCCCTGTCAGGGTGACCAGTCTCCTGTCATTCCTGTCCAGCAGGTAAGGTGAAAGCTGGTAGGTGCCCGTCTCCATTCCCTCATTCAAAAGATACAGGGAGAAACGGGTTCCCTCCTCGTTCCGGATGCCGGGGCACACCACAAATCCAGTATCCTCAAAGGACTGCAGCACTCCGATGGCAGAGACATCCTCCTGAATCCCCACCCTGGACAGCGTCACCGTAAATTCCGGATCAGGCCCTGTCAGTTCCAGTACCCTGCGCACGACTTCCCCGTCCTCATCCGCAAAATAGGCATAACGGTTCTCCTCCGACGACAGATCCTCGTTCTCCAGGGCAGCCAGACTGATCTCCAGCTGAAAGCTTTCCGGCAGCTGTGCCTCCGGCTGCCACTCACAGACAAACTGAACTGTGTCAAAGCTGTATCTGCTCTCTCCTCCCGGCCCGAACTCACAGTCTTTTACCTCCATGTTGTTCATGTAAACCTGATACACCGCATTCTGCCTGGACCAGTCCTCCTGGTCTTCCGGCTCCCGGTCTGCCTTGTACCCTATGCTCAGGTACAGATAACCGTCCCTGTATGCCGCATTGTCCATATGAAAGGTAAAACCGTCTGCCCTGCAGGAACCGGAGGCCTCCGTCATCCG
This sequence comes from uncultured Acetatifactor sp., assembly GCA_910578995.1. Classification (GTDB taxonomy): domain Bacteria; phylum Bacillota; class Clostridia; order Lachnospirales; family Lachnospiraceae; genus Acetatifactor. The sequence continues at coordinate 5,936 of CAJTSY010000156.1, read as the reverse complement.
GTAAATGGGAACATCCTCATACCAGCTGAATCCCACTCCCTCCGCAAACTGAAAATACCTGTGCGCAATGACCGCACATGCCGCCAACAGCAGCATGATCAGGCCTATCACCAGAATCCTCCACAGCTTTTTCAGGCTGCGCTGCCCCCGCTTTTTCACGGTTTCATAGTTCAGGTCCAGCTTTTTTGCAATATCCTGATAGGAAAGTCCCTGATAGTACTTCATACGGATGATCTGGCTGTCCTGGGGCTCCAGTGCGTCGATCGCCTCATCCAGCTCCTCCCTGGTAGGATCCTCCCCCAGCCCATAAAAAGCGGACTGCTCCTGTGCCTCCTCTCTGTCCGCCTTCTCCCGGAGGGCACTGCTTTCGGCCTGCTCCCTCCGCCGGTTATCCCGTTGCCTGTTCATGGCCCTCCTGTCCGCAATCAGGCACAGATAATTCTTCAGACTGCCCTTTTCGTCGTTATACCGCTTGTAATTCTGACAAAATTCCGAAAATGCATCATTGACGCATTCCCTGATATCCTCTGAATTACTCAGGTGCCTGGCACATACGCTCCACAGCAGCCCCGTGTAGGTTTCCAACAAGGCTGCCGCTCCAAGCTCCTTATTCTGTTCCATCAAGTCGAGTATCTCCTGCTGCGTATATGCCATATGCGTCTGCTCCCTGTTCTTCTGTATTTCCGTAACCCCTCTTCCGGAACCGGAGGCTCTGCCTCATCCCGTATACCGTTTCCCGGTTTCCGATGCCCCTCCTCCGGGATCCCGGGCTCTGCCTTCCCTGACCCGCGCCCTGCGCCTACGCGATGATTTTCCCCATCCAGGCCGCCAGCTCTTCCGGGGTCATGGCCCCCACAAAGGCGCCCATGTCCGCCAGCCGCGCCGCCGCATTCCTGTCATAGTTGGGATTTGCATCCATATCCAGGGCCGTGAGCACCACCAGCCGCGCCCCGCTCTCGATAATGCCCTTACAGGTGCTGTACAGCCTCTGGTATCCGCCGCCCTCATAGAGATCCGTCACCAGCACCAGCATGGTTCTGAACGGAAAATCGATCAGCCCTTCACAGTAGGACAGCGCCCCCGCAATATTGGTGCCCCCGCCCAGTTGGACGCTCATCAGAGTCTCCACCGGATCGTCCACATACCCGCTTAAATCCACCACGCTGGTGTCGAAAATCACCAGTTTCGTGTCCAACATGGGAAGCTTTGAAAAGATTCCCGCCATGATGGCGCTGTGAATGACGGAGTCCAGCATGGAACCGCTCTCGTCCACGCAGATGATCACCCTCCACTGGTTGTATTTCTTCATCCTCGCATTAAAATAGACGTTTTTCAGTATAAGCTGTTCCTTTTCCCTGTCATAGTTTTTAAGGTTCATGCGGATGGTCTTCTTCATGTCCAGGTTCCGGGCCGACTTCACCGGGCTGCTTGAATTACGGTTGAGCTGGCCGAAAAAAGAAATCCTGACCTCCTGCTCCAGTTTCCGCGCGATCTCCGCCGCCACCTTCCTCACAATCTCCCTGGCCATCTGAAGCACTTCCCCCTTCATCATGTGTTTCAGCTCCAGGATGGTCTTCAGCAGCTCCTTATTGGGTTCCAGTTTCTGCAGCACCTCCGGATCCGTCAGCAGCTCCGTCATGCCGTACTTCTCCAGGGCATGACGCTCCAGCACCTCCACCGTCTGCTTGGGAAATAGTTTCTTGATCTGCCGCAGCCATCCGGGCACGGTGAGCCGGGACGCGTCGCTGCCCCCGCCCCTGTCCTTACGGATCTCCTGTTCCTCCCCGTACTCCCTGGAGTACAGGTAATCCAGTACGTTTTCCATGTCCATATATTGCAGGCCGCCGGAGGAAAATGAAATCTGCCCCGAGGCATACTTCCCCAACACCAGCCTCCACCTGTTTAAGATTTCCTGCTCATCAGCCATACTGCCTTCCATCCTTTCCTGTAATCCTCCCGCCGGCCCCGGCAGGCCTGGCTCCGCTGCTGTTCCGGTCACACTGCAGAACCTCCCCCGCTGTCGTTCCGGTCACTTGGCAGAATCGGCTCCGCTGCTGTTCCGGTCACACTGCGGAACCTCCCCCCGCTGTCGTTCCGGTCACTTGGCAGAATCGGCTCCGCTGCTGTTCCGGTCA
>CAJTSY010000156.1:0-3701 GCA_910578995.1 uncultured Acetatifactor sp. | reverse complement strand
CCCCCGCTGTCGTTCCGGTCACTTGGCAGAATCGGCTCCGCTGCTGTTCCGGTCACACTGCGGAACCTCCCCCGCTGTCGTTCCGGTCACCCGGCCGCAGGGCATGCCTTCCCGGGGAAAGCACCTGGGCGCTGACATATTCGTCTATCTCCTTCCCATAGGAATACCAGTCCGGATAGACTTCCCTGCGCTCCAGGATATCCTTCCTGCCCCTGCCGTGGAGGCCCGCCGCCGCTCCCGCAATCCTGTCTGTCTCCCTGGGGGTAAAATAGGTAAATGCCATGCGCAGCTCGGGCAGAAGTTCCATGAACTCCTCCTCCGACACCCGGCCATAGAATTCATCCAGCATTTTAATAAACTGTTTCCCGATAAAAACCAGATCCCTGGCCGTGAAAAAGAGTCCGCGGAAAAACTGGGCAGTGGAGAAAAGCTGCTCCCCGGTTCCTTCCAGGTACCCCCTGCAGACCTTCTCCACCTCCGTCTCCCCCTCTCTTCCGCTGCCGTAGAGAATGCCGTGGATGCAACCGTTCAGGCCGGCGTGAATCCCGCTGTCCCCCGTCATTTTTACCAGGGCATCGTAATAATCCTCCCGCTCCCGGGCGAAGGCATCCCCTTCCCGGCCCGTAACCTGGTACAGCAGCTTCAGGGCGTTCATGCACTGGTTCAGGTCCTCGTCCTTGATTCCGGCCATGGCAGGCAGCAGCAGGATCAGTCTGCGGCAGTCCATATGGATCAGCATGCCAAAATCAAGCTGCGACCCGTACAGTCCCCCCAGTTCCTCCATCATCAGCAGGGATTTCAGGGCCTCCGCCAGGGAATAGAAATCCGTGTCCCCCATCAGCTGCTCCTCCACCCCCTGGAAAACCGGCTGCATCTGCCCTTCCAGGCCCATCTCGAAAACCCTGGTCAGCAGAATCGCGCTCTCCCGGGCCCCCAGCTCCTTTTTCAGGGCATCCTTCACCAGGCTGGCTGCAGCCTCCTCTATGGTGGCTCCGTAGACAGACACTTCGATCAGGGCCGAATTCACCTGCACGTTCCACTTATATTTCCATATCTCACGCATCAGGTTCCTGTCCTTCTTCAGCTGCAGGTTGGGGCCCTTGGTTTTCCTGGCGAAAGCCGTGTCCAGGTAACACATCCGGTTGAAAAACATGCTCTGCCGCCTGTGCTTCTGACTGGAAAATATGGACAGAGTAGCCTCCGCCTCCAGGGTGGAGCCGATTTTGATGCCGAACTTCCTGCACTGGTCCTCGAAATCGTGGATAATGGGAGGCACATCCGCCAGACGGCACAGTTCCCCCACCCCGTTCCCCGTCATGGCCTTCCTCAGAATCCGCATGGGAGCGTCCGTGGCAATGTTGTACTCTCCCTTTACAAAGGAAGACAGCACCGCGTCGAGAAGTTCATAGGCTCCCGGCTCCCGCTTTCCCCGAAGCTGTGCCAGGCCCCTGGCCATGGCACAGGCACAGATCTCGTCATAAGTGGAAAGGTACCCCTCCCTGCGCCTGGTCTCCTTGCCCGCCGCCACGATCATGTCCAGAACCGCATCCTCGTAAGGAGTACCGGATTCCTCCAGGCCGTCCCAGATCTTCTGGTAAAACCCGGTGAAAGGCATGCCGCTGGCATAACCGTTTAAGGCGTCCGCCGCTTCCATGGAATAGGGCATCAGGTACACGCCCTGGTCTTTTTCCGGCACCGGCTGCCTTCCGTTCCCGGCTACCTTTCCCTTCCCGGCCACGGTGTCCGCACCGCTGTCCTGGGAAGCCCTCATGGACTGCTGCCCGGCAGGTTCCGGACTTTCTCCCCCGGCATCCGCGCCTCCCCCGGACGCTTTCGACCGTGCCCCATCCTCAAGCAGGGCCTTCAGGCCGGGGGTATGGAATCCTCCTGTGACCGCCAGCACCGTTCCTCCGTCTCCGCCTTTCCGCTCCGCATATTCCCGAATCTTCTCCGCCATGAACCGCTCCCTGGCAAGGCAGCCGTCCTCCTCCATGGACTCCACAGGGGTATTCTCCCTTGCCAGGCTGCAGTAGGTCAGCAGATTTTCAAACCACTTCACGCTTTCCTCAGCCATGCCGTTCAGCTCAAAATACTTCTCCCAGAATTCGTCAAAATTTCGCAGCCCAGTCCTCTCACACAGCTGCCTCAGGTATTCGTTCCGGGAAAGCAGGTAATCGTCGTTGTAGTTGCTCTTCTCGTCCTCTTCCCCGAGCAGGCCCTTCCCCTCCCGGGAAGCCGCCAGGATATCCCCGTAGGGCAGATCGATAAAAGCCGTCTCTATCCCCAGGCTCTTTCCCGCCCGGAATGCCGCCAGTTCCGGGGAATAGTCCAGAAAGGGATAATAGCACTTGTAATGCTCCTTCTCCTCCGTAATACGGGCTCTTTCATCGTGATAGGAATAATAGATGGCAAAAGGCGCCTTTGTGTCCTCATGCACCATCACCGGAATCAGGCCGTTGGCATTCTCTGGCCCCTCCACCAGGATCACGTCCGGACGGAGCTCCCCGATCATCTTTTTTACATGGAAGGCGCAGGCCGGGCTGTGATGGCGGACAGGAAGCAGGACTATCTCAGCCATTTCCTGGCTTCGTAATATTCTTTCCATAATCCACCTTCCTTGCTGCTCTTATCCCGGATAACGGTATTAAAATACCCCTTTACCTTCTCCAGGTCGTCCTTATTTTCCTTGGAAACCGCGCCCACCAGGTTCTGCACCAGGCTGTCCATGCTCAGTGTCCCGTCCCCGTAATAATAGCCTGTGATCATGGCCTGGTAGTACACGGACACTGCCTCCGCGGTACTCATCACCGAGGAGGGTTTGTCGATCCTGTGGCCGTAGGAGGACACCCCTTCCCTGAGCTCATGGTATGTAGATGCCAGGATCTCCGCCACATCCTCGTCCGCCTCCGCTGCAATGTGGCTTTCCTGTGCCAGTTTATTCACCTCGTTGACGATAATCCGTTTCTCCATGGCCGCTTCGCGGACAGGCATCACCGTCTCAAAATTGAAACGCCTTTTCAGGGCGCTGCTCATCTCATTGACGCCCTTGTCCCTGGTATTGGCCGTGCCGATTACATTAAAGCCGGGTTTTGCAAACAGAAATCCCTCGTCCCCCAGCTCCGGCACATTCAGCACCTTGTCGCTCAGCACGCTGATCAGGCTGTCCTGGATCTCCGCAGGCGTCCTGGTGATCTCCTCGAACCTGGTGAGGATGCCCTTCTCCATGCCCACGTATAAGGGGGAGGGCACAAGCGCCTCCCGGCTGGGACCTTTTGCCAGAAGCAGGGCGTAATTCCAGGAATATTTGATCATATCCTCCGTAGTGCCTGCGGTGCCCTGGATGGTATTGGTGCTCACTCCGCTGATGGCTGCAGACAGAAGCTCGGAAAGCATGGTCTTGGCCGTGCCCGGCTCCCCCACCAGCATCAGGCCCCGGTTCCCTGCCAGGGTCACGATGCAGCGCTCCACCAGGGCATCGTTGCCGAAGTACTTTTTCTCTATGGTATATTCCCTTCCCTCGTGCTTTATAGGCCTGGAGCTGCCCAGAATGAAGGTTCTCACTGCTTTGGGGGACATCTGCCAGTTCTGGGGGCGGTTCCCCGTATCGTTGGCCTTCAGCGCCTCCAGTTCCTCCCTGTACCGGATCTCCACCGGGGGCTTTATCAGTTTCTGTTCCATGGTGCTACCTCCTAAGCGACTGC
>CAJTSY010000155.1 GCA_910578995.1 uncultured Acetatifactor sp. | reverse complement strand
GGGCATGCTTCAGCCCACATCCGGAACCATATCCGTACTGGGCATGTCGCCTGAAAAAGACCGGATAGCCCTGATGAAGAAACTGGGCGTGCTCTTCGGAAACCGGACGGAGCTCTGGTGGGACCATCCCGTACTGCAGAGCTTTGAGTGGAAAAAGGTGGTATGGGACATTCCGGACGCGGTGTACAGGCGGAATCTGGATATGGTGACGGAGCTTCTGGACATCGGAGAAATCCGGAATACTTTCGCCAGGGAGCTGTCCCTGGGACAGCGGATGCGGGCGGACCTGGCCATGATGCTGCTGCACTCGCCGGAGCTGATTCTCCTGGACGAGCCCACTCTGGGACTGGATGTGGTGGCAAAGCGCCAGATGATAGAGTTTCTGAAAAGGATAAACCGGGAAGAGGGCGTGACCATTCTGGTGACCAGTCACGATATGGATGACCTGGAGGAGATGGCACGGCGGATCCTGATGATTTCCGGCGGAAAGCTTGCCTATGACGGCAGCTTCGAAGGATTACGCGAAATTACAGGTAATCTGACGCGTTTTACCGTCACAACGGACGGCAGGAAACCGGAGCTGGAGGGCTGCAGGTTTCTGGGCGGACAGCATGGAGTATTTGAATTTGAGGTGGATCTGTCCGGGCAGTCCATCAGGACATTACTGGGGAGGCTGTCCCGGGCGGAAGGAATTCTGGATGTGGAAATCAGGAAGGCCCCTATCGAGCAGGTGATTGCAGGGCTGTATCAGGCGTGGAAAACGCCCTTTTTGTGATTCAGACATTGACAGCATATTGCCAAAATAATAAAATATAGAAGTGATGTTGTGATTGAAAAGGGCAGGCAGATACAAAAAGGATACAAGTATTAACCATAATTTTAGTTATTGTCGTAAGTTTTTGCCGATGAAATCTGTCTGCGGTGAACAGTATGACTGGATACGGAAAATATGAAAATCACAAAATAAATTTCGAGGTGAAGATATATGCTGAAAATACTCATCGCGGAGGACGAAGAGCCCATCGCGAATCTGATTAAGATGAATCTGCGCAGGGCCGGATACCAGTGTACCTGGGCGCCTGACGGGGAGAAAGCGGCGGACTATATGGACAATGAGAAATTTGATTTGCTGCTTCTGGATGTGATGCTCCCCGGGATAAACGGCTATGAACTGATGGAGTACGCCAGGGACCTGGGACTGCCGGTGATTTTCCTGACAGCCCTGGGAACTACGGAAAATAAGGTAAAGGGGCTGCGTATGGGCGCGGACGATTATCTGACCAAACCCTTCGAGATTGTGGAACTGCTGGCCAGGGTGGAGGCTGTGCTGCGCAGGTACCACAAGACGGAGACTGTGCTGAATATTTTTGATGTGGTCATTGATACGGCATCCCGTTCCGTAATGCAGAACGGTGAACAGGTGCCCCTGACCATGAAGGAATTCGACCTGCTGCTTCTGCTTGCCCGGAACCGGAATATAGCCCTGTACCGGGAGACCATCTATGAGACGGTCTGGGGCGGCGAATACATGGGGCAGAGCCGGACGGTGGACCTGCATATCCAGAGGCTGAAGAAGAAGCTGAACTGGGACAGCGAGATTGCCGCGGTCTATAAGGTGGGATACCGCCTGGAGGGCGAGGACAAGATGGCCAGGTAGTATTTCCCGGGCCGGAGAGCAAAGGATTCCGAACATGAAATTTGCACATAAATTATTTCTGTCCATGACCATACTGCTGACACTGCTGTTCGCCTCCTTTGGCATCTGGATGCTTTATTCCGATTTTTCCAGGCTGCTGGACAGGGAAATCCAACAGGGAAACAAGGACAGCCGGACCTTTCAGTTCCTTTTTGAGATGGGATACCAGTCCACGGAGGAATATGGTGAGGACTATGCCGTCAGCAGGACAGTAAAAAGCATATCCCGGAGCGTGGAGCGGGACGGAAGCCATATGTTTGTGGTAAAGAGCGACGGCACATATTTTTACGGACAGGAATTCCTGGATGCCATGGGCCTGGAGGAAGAGGTGGGAAAACTCACGGATTATCTCAGCGCGGCCAATACCTACGGTTATTGCATCCGGCAGAAAGACGGCGGTTATTACATGTTTACGGCGGCGGTGAAGGATCTTACCGCAAGCCGTATTTACCTGGGAATGTGCAGGGAGCTGACGGAAATCTACAGCGACAGGGAGGCTCTGCTTTCCAGATACCGGATTGCACTGGTGTGCCTGCTGTCCGGCGGCGGCGTCTGCATCTTTGTGCTTGCCCATTACATCACAAAGCCAATCCGCAGCCTGGACAAAATAGCGGAAAAAATCGCCGACGGGGCATTCGAACTGCGTTCCCGCAATGCAAGTCCGGATGAGATCGGGGAGCTGGCGCGCAATTTTAACAGGATGGCGGACTGCCTGGTGGAACAGATGCAGAAAAAAGAGCAGGAGGCGAAGCAGCAGGAGGATTTCACCGCTGCCTTTGCCCATGAATTGAAGACGCCTCTGACTTCGATTATCGGGTATGCGGATATGCTGAATTCCCTGAAACTCACGGATGAGGAATGCCATGAAGCCTATTTTTATATTTACAGCCAGGGAAAGCGTCTGGAAAGCCTTTCCCACAAGCTGTTGGAACTGGTGAGCATGGACAAGTCGCCGCTGACCTTCAAACCGGTCTCCACGAAGGCCCTGGAGCAGAATATCCGGACCACCCTGCGGCCTGTCTGGCGGCAGAAAGGGGTCAGGGGAAAAGTGGATCTGGAGAAGGCTGTTATCCGCGGGGATGACGAGCTGCTGCTGTCCCTGCTGTACAATCTTCTGGACAATGCCGTCAAGGCGCTTGACAAGGGAGAGAAGAGTTTCATCCTTATGAAAGGGAGTTGTCTGGAGGCGGAGCACAGGGCGCAGGGACGGCCGCCCGCGGATGGATGCGGCGAAGGGAAGTTTTACTATGAGATTAAAATCGTGGACAACGGAAGGGGGATTCCGGCGGAGGAGATCAGCCGCATAACCGAGGCTTTTTACATGGTGGACAAATCCCGTTCCAGAAAAGAGGGCGGCGCCGGTATCGGCATGGCGCTGTGCCAGAAGATTATTCAGCTCCACAATGGGCTTATGGAGATCGACAGCCGTCTGGGGGAAGGAACCGTCATCAAGGTGCTCTTCCCCATGGAGAACGGGACCCGCAGAAGGAAGGGGGTGACGGCCGGTTTATGAAGAAAACCCGGAAAGGAAGGATCAAACAGGGGAAAAAATCGGCGGGCAGGCAGGCTGTTTTCCCTTATATGGCGGAACTGCTTGTGATTGCCCTGGTGGTGGCAGCGGCATTTTTTTCCCCCAAGATAATATTCCGGGTGCAGGACAGGCTCCTGTGGGGCGATCCCACTCTGGGGCAGAGGGAGAACATAAATGTGGATTCCCTGAGCACCACCTATGAGGTGTCCCTGGGGAAAAGAATGCAGAAATATGCGGAGGGCCTGGCGGGACACCAGAAATTTTACCTGACGTCACAGGAGCTTGAGGCGGACGATACCCTGGAGAAATTTCTATATTCCGAGAAGGGACTGTACAGCGACATTATCCTGTTTCTTGTGAACTACGAGCTGATTCCCACGGAGGTCTGGGATATCGGGTATAGTTATTCGGTCACCCAGTGGAAACAGTATGTCATCTATAATGATAACTATGAAGAAGGGGTAAATTTCATTCTATGGTATATTGAAATGCAGGATACGGACGGCGGGATCCTGAGAATGCTTGTGGACGCGGAAGACAGTACCCTGTATGGCCTGAAGACAGAAGGGAGCTCGCTGCCGGGAGGCCGCTTCGGCTACGATATTCTGCCCGAAATAATACGGTACGACGGGAATGCCTTTGAAACATGGAGCAGTCTTGCGGTGTATTACGGGGCTTTGGACGAGACGGACAGCGCAATAACCGTGGCGGAAAAGATGGGCATCAGTGCGGAGACCGACAATGAAGTCCATGATAAGTCCGGACTTACCACAGAGGAGCTCCAGGCCCTGCAGGCGGAGGAACTGAGAAGGAAAATCGAGAACAGCTTCGGATGTCAGTTGGAGACGGGGGAGCGGATTTGCTTTAACCTTCCCTATGGGGAGGACTATCTGGATGCCATTGTGGAAATTAAGGATCAGGAAATGGAGAGATATCTTCTGTATCCCGATTTGACTGTGGGTATACGCCAGATTTACCAAATGATTCCTGAATTTGCATAAAAACGCCCTTGTACTTATATATTTAGAGAGATGACACAGGTTAAAAGGGGTTCTTGTGAATTTGTCAAAAAGCATTCTTGTACACAGGATGTTGGAAAGTACGGTTCTGGGGGGAACCGTTTTGGAGCAGTTCATTGAGTATCTGGATAATCTGGTCTGGGGGCCGTGGATGCTGGCGCTTCTCCTTGGCACCGGCTGTTACCTGACGCTGCGCCTGGACCTTCTGCCGCTGAAAAACCTGAAATTTGCACTGCGCTGTGCCTTCGGCCTGGAGGAGGAACCGAAAAAGGGCCGGGGAGTTCCGGAGGGCGGGACGGGGGAAGCTTTCCGCAGGCGGGACTGCGGGGGGAGGATTGTGAAACAGAGAGCCTGTGACGCGGCAGGAGAACGGCTGACCGGAAGGAGTACATATGGAACGGCAGGTGAACAGCTGACCGGAAGGAATGCCTATGGAGCAGCAGGTGAACAACTGACCGAAAAAAATACATATGGGGCTGTGGGAAAAGAGAGTAGCAGGGCGCGAAGAAAGGCAGCCGGAGCCAGACACGGCGCAGGCAGAAAATCATCCGGCAGGGTTTCCTCCCTGGCCTCCCTGACTACAGAACTGGCTACCACCCTTGGAATCGGCAATATCGTGGGCGTGGCCACTGCCATGGTACTGGGCGGTCCGGGAGCGCTGTTCTGGATGGTGATGACCAGTATTGTGGGGATGGCCACCAAACTGGTGGAGAGCATGCTGTCAGTAAAGTACAGAGGGGTGAACGACAGGGGCGAAATCGCGGGAGGCCCCATGTACACCTGCCTCCATGCTTTTCCCAACAAAACGGCAGGCCGGGTACTGGGCTTTGCCTTCGCGCTGTTTGCAGTGACGGCTTCCTTCGGCATGGGAAATATGACCCAGTCCAATTCCATTGCGGATGCGGTGTGGGTGGCCTTCGGCGTGCCAAAGGCAAACACCGGGCTGTTGCTGACCATTGTCACGATATTGGTGGTACTGGGAGGCATCGGCGTCATCGGAAAGGTGACCCAGATTCTGGTGCCGTTCATGGGAGTTTTTTATCTGGTGGGGGCAATGGCCGTGATTCTGACCCACTGGAGGGAGCTGCCGGGTGCTGTTGGCGGCATCCTGACGGCGGCTTTCTACCCGGAGGCAGTGTCCGGCGGCCTCTTCGGCAGTGTCACCGTGACGGCATTTCAGTCCCTGCGGTGGGGCGTATCCAGGGGGATTTTCTCCAATGAAGCGGGCCTGGGGGCCTCGGGCATCACCACGGCGGCCGCGGATACGGAGGACTGTGTCCGGCAGGGTTACATCAGTATGACAGGGGTGTTTCTGGACACAGTGGTGGTCTGCACCATCACGGGCCTGGCATTTGCCGCCTCCGGCGTACTGGGCAAAACGGACGGAGCCGGGAATCCTCTGAACGGCACGGCGCTGACCCTGGCGGCATTTCAGACCACCCTGGGAGAATGGGGCGGCAGCTTTGTAAGCGTCTGTATCGTATTGTTCGCCTTTGCCACCATTATCGGTTGGGCGTATCAGGGGGAGCGTGCTTTCGAATTTCTCATGGGCGGGAAGTCCAGATATAATCTCTGGTACCGTTTCGCTTATGGGCTCACCGCGTTCCTGGGCTGTATTTCCTCCCTGGAGGCTGTGTGGAATTTTTCGGATATCTGCAATGCCCTGATGGCGGTACCCAATCTGATCTGCGTACTGGCCCTGTCGGGGAAGGCCTGTCGGGAAATCCGGGCCTACCCGGGGCCTGCGGCCAGGGAACACCGGGCCGGGAAGAGGATGAGAGGGAAGTGGGCGGGCTATTTTTCACGGGGCTGATGTATTTTGAGCGGTGATGCCGGGAAATGGAACGGTAACGTTACGACGGCAGGGAAATCGGCCGGCGGAAAAAAGGCTTTACATGCCGGATATTGATTGTTATAATGAAAAAGCGGATGCCCTGTTGTGTTCGGCGAACTGCCTGAATTGTTGCAGACCGACAAAATTCGCAGCCCGCACATAGAGAAAGCAAAGGGAGCCTGCAGACTGAATCGCGAGTCTGACAGGATATTACATACCGGAAGAAAAGAGAGGAAAAAGCATGTCAAAAACCATCGATAATTTTTTACAGTACATTAAAATCGATACCAGGTCAGAGGATAACACCGGGACTTCCCCCAGTACGCAGAAGCAGCATAATCTGGCAAAGCTTCTGACAGGACAGCTGGAAGCCATGGGCGCGGAGGAGATTACCTACGACAGGGAGCACTGCTATGTGTATGCATCCATTCCTGCCTCCAGAGGCTGTGAAAATGTGCCCGTGCTTGGACTGGTTGCCCATATGGACACGGCTCCCGTGGTGTCGGGCAGGGATGTCAAACCCAGGATTGTGGAAAATTATGACGGAAACGATATTGTATTGAACGAAAAGGAAAACATTATCCTCAAGGCGGCCGACTATCCGGAACTGGCCGGTTACAGGGGACAGGATTTGATTGTAACCGACGGCACCACACTGTTAGGGGGCGACGACAAGGCAGGTGTTGCGGAGATTATGGCCGCCTGTGAATATCTGCTGCAGCACCCGGAGGTGAAGCACGGAAAGCTCCGGATAGGCTTTACGCCGGATGAGGAGATTGGCGAGGGAACAAAACATTTTGATATAAAGCTGTTCGGCGCGGATTTTGCGTATACTGTGGACGGAGACCGGTTCGGCCACATAGAGGACGGGACTTTCAACGCGGCGGGGGCGAAGCTTACCGTGCACGGTGTCAGCGCTCATCCGGGTTCGGCAAAGGACGCCATGGTCAATGCCATGCTGATTGCCTTTGAATTCCAGTCCCTGCTCCCGGTTTTCCAGAATCCCATGTATACGGAGGGAGAGGAGGGGTTCTTCCATCTGGAACATATTGAGGGCGATGTGGAGAAAACAGTATCCGAGTACATCATCAGAGACCATGACCGGACTCTTTTTGAGCAGAAAAAGCAGTTCTTTGGGCAGTGTGCGGATTTCCTGAACCGCAAATACGGCGAAGGCACTGCGGAAACCGAAATTCAGGACAGTTACTACAACATGAAGGAAGTCCTGGAGCCCCACAGGCATCTCATCGAGAACGCCGCCGAAATCATCCGCCAGATGGGCACGGAACCGGAAATCTGCTCTGTACGGGGCGGCACAGATGGCGCAAGGCTTTCCTACATGGGGCTGCCCTGCCCGAACCTCTGTACCGGCGGCGGTAACTTCCACAGCCGCTTTGAATATGTCTGCGTGCAGTCCATGGAAAAGGTCACGGAGCTTCTGGTAAGATTGGCAGAAAAATACGGCGAAGGATTTCCTCACAATTCCTGAGAGGCCGGGAAGCCGCGGATTGTGCGGAAAAAAGGCCGGTTATCCCGGTACGGCAGGAAAAACTGTAACCTCCGAAAGTATCAGGTGGTACCCTCGGAGGTTTTGTGTATAATTTGTTCCATGTTGAGACTGTAGTAATTGACAAATAAAATGATTGATTGATAATTGAAAAGTAGGTATAATATAATTATGCAGGAAATACGCTTTATATGGGATGAAAACAAGAATGAGCTGAATAAGAAAAAACATGGCATATCTTTTGAAGAGGCAAAGGACGTTTTTGGTGATGAAAATGCTATTTTATTTGATGACCCGGACCACTCTTATGAAGAAGAAAGATTTCTTATTATTGGAATGACCGGGGGAAAAGGAATATGTATTGTCAGTCATTGTTATAAAGATGAGGATAGTACGATCCGTATCATTTCTGCCAGAGAAGCAACAAAAAGTGAGAAAAAAACGTATCAGAAAGGATGGTAAGATGATGAGAGAAGAATATGAGATCGAAAAACTGAATCCAAGAAAAAATCCATACTCTAATAGAGTAAAAAAACAGATTACCATCAATATTGATGGAGAAATCATAGACTATTTCAAAAGTCAGTCGGAAAGTCTGGGAATACCTTATCAGACATTGATTAATTTGTATTTATCTGACTGTGTGGCATCAAAAAGGAAATTGCAGATGGAATGGAGATAATACACGGGTTTCCATTATACGGCAGCGTTGAAACACGCTTTGGCAAAGGCGAAAGCGAATTGCTGTACGGTAAAAACCCGCTTCTTTTTATATGCAGGAAAGGGAAAAAGTCAAGAGAAATGTATAATGAAATTGATTTGGATAAAATAGATTTAAATTCAGAACCGCCGGCAGAAGAGCCAATCAGGCAGTACTACTTTATGGCGAAATGCCGGGAATGGGTTCGGAATTTCGAAAGGGAAAAGGGCCGCTTCCCCACCGCCTGCGTCACCACTTTCGGCTG
>CAJTSY010000154.1 GCA_910578995.1 uncultured Acetatifactor sp. | reverse complement strand
CCTATGCCCCCTTGCGGTAAGTCCGGGCATGATCTTCCTTACTTCAAAATGCCCGGAATGCTTATATTTTCTGATTTCCAACCACGCTTTTGCTGAATGTGCTTATGTTTTCCTCATAGGCAGTTGCCGCAAGTGCGCTTACTCCTGCGGTCTGGAATGCCGCCGCATCGTCACCGCTTTGCATTCCCCCTGCAAGAAATGCCTGTAACCTCTGCCTGCTTGCCATCTGACTTTTCAGGTAGTTCTCCTGTGCCGCCGCCTTCCTTGCCTGTGCTTTTTTGACCGCCTCCTTCTCCTGTTCCTCCATCAGTTCTTCCATCCTCTCATGGCGTTTTTCCCACCATGATTTTTCATTTCCGGCAAAATTAGAGCCGCTGCCTCCCACCGGTCCCGCATAACCGTAGCATTCTTCCGGGGATGCCCCGATAACATCATAACCAACATAGTTTGAACATCCGGTTATACCTTGAACCGAACATGCTGAACGTACCCGATTCAAAACATATTCCTCATACTCTGGATCAATTTTCATTCTTTCAAAAGCTTCTTCTTTAATTATAATTGCTCCCGATGAGTATGTAGAACGAGCCCACCCGCTAACGGGCATTTGGGATATTTCATTCATAACCCATTGCTTATACTCATCCAACGTCATTTCATCTTTGGATTTTCCACCAACTGAACTATTTGAAACTTTAGCTAAATTCGGCGGATAATTAATTACCATGTCCCCCGCCCATGCTGATGAGCCGGATTTTTCCGCCGCATTCTTTCCTTCCGCGGCTTTCTGCACCTCCTCCGCAAAATTCCCGGTTCCTGCCGCCTTTTGGCTTCTGTTTGTGTAGACATAGGGGTTTACTCCTGCGCCGCTTACATTACTGATACTCATACCTGTCTCCTTTCCTGTAACATCACCGTTACACTGAACTCATTTTTCTTTACCCTGATATCCACATCCCCCATATATTTCTCCGCTTCCCTCTTTACATTGGAAAGCCCGATCCCATGCATGGAACCCTGCCTTCCGAAAGGCTCCTTTTCCTTTGTGGAGATTGGGAGGTTCGTATCCGCATCCATGATGATCTCCCCTTCAAACGGGTTTCTGACCTCGATCAGGAAGAACTTTCTCTTCTGCCTGCTGGAAATGAAAATGTACCTGTCGCCTTGCCGCATCTTCCCGCAGGCTTCCAGGGCGTTCTGCAGCAGGTTGTTTACAATGATGCCGATGTCATAGGCATCATACCTTTCCGATTCCGGGTAGGTAAATTCTGACCGGAACCGTATGCCCTGCTTTTCCGCTGCTTTCTGCCTGTCGTTCACGATCACGTCAGTAACGGCATTCCCTGTCTTTATGGAAAATTCAAAGGCATCCATGCTCTCATCCATTCTGGAAATGTACTGCCCCATGCTGCCATAGTCCCCGCTTTCAAGCAGCCCCTTGATATTGGTCAGATGGTTTTTCATCTCATGCTTCATCCGGCGGATGCCGTCATAGAACTGATCCACCTCCGCCATCCGCTCCTGTATTGCATGGACCTGCTGCTGTTCCACAAAATACCTTTCCTTTTCCTTCTGGAGTCCCACCATTTTCTGATAAGATATTATGGTCACCAGAATACCGGCATAAAACAGTGCGGCGGCCACAGGCACGATCCCTATCAGCACCGGGTACTGCTCATAAAGCTGTATGGACAGCTCCCCCGTGGTCACGATCAGAATCCGGAATAAAATATTGACAAACAGGATGCCCGTCACGGGCGTCAGCAGCAGATAGCACAATTCCCTTATGTGCAGTTCCATCCTGCATTTCCTGATCTGGCGTGCCACCATATACAGCAGTGCGGAAAAAAGCACAAGCTGCAGCAGTTCCACCAGACAGAAATTCAGGGCTGCATTCCGAAGTACCCGCTCTACTCCTTCCTCCCCTTTCACAAGATGCCTGCCCGTGTAGAAATTCACGCTTGCCACCGCCAGCGAACTCAGGTTTCTGATGCAGAAGAACACCACCCCCATGAACAGTGCGGTTTTCTTTTCCACCCCTAAATACTTTGCCGCCAGCGTCAGCAGGACTATTACGGAAGCCATGCAGACCAGCGCCCCCATACTGACTGCCATGTTAAAAAAATAGATGATGGAATAGGATGCAAACACAGCCAACATCTTTATGATGTCTGCCGGATGCCCCCTTTTCCGCCCCGCCATATACGGATAGAAAAATGCCGTCAGACAGCAGGCATACAGAATGACTTCAATCCCTACCGCTGTATTTTGGAACAGCGTAAAACTTGCCTCACTCAATGGCAGCCCTCCTATTTCATAAACCGCAGGTACGCTTTTACAAAATCTTCATACTTATATTTTGAGATCAGGAGCTTCTCCCCATTTGTCAGCGTTACCTCTGTTTTGTTGTATTCATCCACATAGGACAGGTTGACCAGGTAGCCTTTGTGGACACGGCAGAACTGCCCCTGCAGTTCTTCTTCCAGATCACTCATTTTTGCATAGTATTCCAAAATCCCGTTCTTCATATGGACGGCTATTTTATGGTTCTGGCTTTCCATGTAATAGATGTCGCTTAACGGTATTGTTTTTCCCGTATTCCCATACTGGACCATCAGCACCCTTTTCCCCTGCCCGGCCTGCTGCGCCGCCCTCCTAAAAATCTCGGCAAACCGCCCTTCGTCAATGGGTTTCAGCAGGTACTGGAACGCCCCCACGTCAAAGGCATCATACACATATTTTTCATAGCCCGTGACAAATATGATGATGGGCTGTTTGATATCTTCCATGCCCCTGATCCGTTTTGCCATTTCCATACCATCCATTGATGAATCCGGGCCTTTCAGCTCAATGTCAAGAAACAGCAGGTCATGATCAGCCCCCGCTAAAAAATAATCCTCCGCCGTGGCATATTCCGTGACCTCACACTCCACTCCCTGTTTCCGAACCAGCGAACAGATGTAGCTCCTTATATTTTTTTCATCATCACAGACCGCTATTTTGATTGCCTCCACCTCCTTCTTTCCTCACTTCGTGTATCGGAAAAATAAGAATATTTTTAACTCCGACAGCGTGAATAGACGATTTGACAGCGTAACTGGATTGACGCTTTTTATCCTTAATATCCCCTCTGCCGCTCTCAATATCCCCCGCAAGGCGGCGCAAATGCAAACTACCGTGTAAGCATATTAACTCTGATTCCCCCGCTTTCCAAGCGGTTTCTGCTGTCAGACTTGCCTGCGGAAAAGGCAGACCGCCGCATATGGCGGATGATGGCCATCGTGCGGCGGGTTGTCTTTTGTAAATTCTGTTATCCTAAAGATTTCAGGTTCCTGCGGTATTCTGCCATCTCATCCTCGCTTACCGTATCCATAACGTGCTGCAGCTCACTTACCACAAAATCCCTTTCCTTCGGCAGATAGGCAGTGACCGGGTAAAAATTTGAACTGGAATTGGCAAACAGATGTGTCCTTATCTGCAAATTTTTGATGAACACCTGCAGTTCCTCCATGCGTTCCTTTTCCCCGGCAGGGGTAAATTTCCCCTCCTGCTCCATGCGGTACAGTTCCGTATCCGGGAACAGCGTGAGGGAATCCACGGAAATAAAATATGGATTGAGCCGGCTGAACAGCCTGGCGCTGTTCACCGCATTCCAGTATCCCCTGCCCTTCCCCGCAAGCCCGGTCATGTATACGAAATAATATTCTATCCCCGCCTCGTCCAGCTTCCAGCACTGCTCCAGTATGTCAGCCGCCGTGTACCCTTTGCCCGCCAGGGCAAGGGTGTCATCGTCACCGCTCTCCGTCCCGATGGTCAGCCCGTTTATCCCCATCGCCCGGAGCTTCTTAAGCTGCCACACTTCCTTGTCCCTGATATCCCGAATGCTCGCAAACATGGCCATCGTCTGGCATTTGATGAGGTAATCCCGTACCGTCAGCGTCCGGAGTTTCAGGTTCTCATAGTTCATGGCAAACGGGTTCGCCCCCGTCCAGAAGATGCGCCGCGCATAGGGCTGGTAGCTTTTGATCTCCGCCAGGTCTTCCTCGAACTCCTCCATCGGTGACATACGGAAACACTCGTCTTTATAAAGGCTACAGAAACGACATTTTTTATAGGTGCAGCCGGAAGTCGCCTGTATGATGACGGAATGTGCCTCATAGGGCGGCCTCCACGTCCTTCCCGTAAAATGCAATCTGAATCACCTCCTACAGATGGCGGACGCTCTTACGGTAACGCCGCAGTTCGTCCTCGCCCACATTCTTTATCACGTCATCAAGGAAAGCCAGCAGTTTCTCCTTATCTTCCGGCAAGACGCCATGCATCTGGAACGCATTGGAAGCGCCCAGCGCGGCAAATTCCGTGGGGATTTCCAGCCCTTCCACCAATGCCCGGACTTCCCTGTACTTCTCTGTCTCAGTTTCCTCTTTCCAGTTCCCCTGCCGGATTTCCCCGTACAGCCTTGAATCCGGGTAGATGGTCAGCATATTCGCGCCGACCAGGGCAGGATGGAGCTGATTGCATACAGCGGCGGTGGTCCTTGCCCCGTTCTCCCCGCGCCCTGCGCCGGATATGCCCGTCAGATAGAAAAAACTGTAGCGGATGCCCGCCTTGTCCAGCCTGCCGCACTGCTCCAGAATGTCAGCCGCCAGATACCCTTTATCCATGAACCGCAGCGCCTCGTCATCCGCCGTTTCGATGCCGATTGTCAGCCCGTCATATCCTGCCCCGCGCAGAGCCGCCAGTTCCTCGTCCGCTTTCAGCGTGACATCCGTCACCCTGGCAAAGCTGCCGATGGTCTCCATCTCCGGGAAATATCTGTGTACCAGCCCCGCGATCTCCATCAGCCTGTCATATTTCAGCACGAAAGGGTTCGCCCCGGTCAGGAAAGTCCGGGTTACCTTCCTCTCGAAAAAGGATCGGTACATCTTCTTCGCCTCTTTCAAGTCCGCTTCTATATTCTCCATCGGTGACATCCTGAACTGGAAAGGCAGGCCTGCGTAAAGCGTACAGAACTTGCATCTGTGGTGCGTACAGCCCGCGGTAACTTCCAGCAACAGGGAAGACGCCTCATAGGGCGGCCTCCATATAGTTCCTGTATAGTGCATCATCCATTCCTCCTCGTGTCTTTCCTCTTTTGCACTAAATTACCTCTAAAATTCCATGAAATCAAGTACTGTCTTTTTTAGTCGGTAGTTCACTTTTTCGTACTATCTGTCAAAAATGACCGTATCTTGATTTTTTCCCACTGCCGGGATATACTCATGGAGAAAGAGGTGGAATGAAATGGCTGAAAACAAATTCAACAACGAGGAAACCATCGCCCGCTGCGTCCCTATGGGCAGGCTCCAGTCCGTGATCGGCGGCAAATGGAAAATCCTGATCTTATGGTATGTGTCCTTTTACAAAGTCCAGCGGTTCGGAGAACTGATGCGCCGCCTTGACGGCATCACACAGTCCACGCTCACAAAGCAGCTCCGGGAATTGGAAAGTGACGGTTTCCTCCATCGGGAGATTTACAGAGAAATCCCGCCCAAAGTGGAATATTCTCTTACTGAATTCGGGGAGAGCTTTATCCCCGTCCTGCAGACCATGATGGCATGGAGCGAGACATACCTCTGCCCCGACTGGCAGAATCCGTATGAAAAATAAACTCCCATAAATTGCACGAAACGACTATAAGCACAAACGCAAACCTCCGTGTCAGCATATCCCGGCTGTCCCTATCCAAATGGCAGACCGCCGCGTATGGCGATGTGCCATAGCGGCGGTTGTCTTTTGAAATAAGTGAAGTAAATGGCGGTTTGCGTTTTCTCAAAAGCCGCCACATAAGAATAGGCATGAGAAATACATTGGCTGTACAGCAGCTTTTTCTTTTGCCGCCGCACGACATATTATTGACTATTTATATTTCTTCAGAATGTTTTCTGCTTCGCCTGTGGTCATGTTTCCTTCTTCTACCTGAAGTTCCGCATATGCTTCCAAATCTTCATACAGTTCCTTTTCCGTATCGTAGGGGCCGAAAAATTCATATCCGTTTTCAGTGTAAATCATTGTCTGGAATCCCTCTGTATGCGCAGTTTCAGGATAACTTACAAAGTACTGGTCATCGGTATCGCTTTCTCTTTTGCTTACAAGCAGACCGTTATCCACCTTTCCCAACAAATCATAATATTGCTGTATAGCAGCGTCGGCATTTTCCCGTGTCCACTCTCCGGCTTCCACCAACTTTGATATTTCTGCTTCCTGTTCCTTGATCCAAGACTGGAATTCATTATAGCTGTAAAAATCATGCACCTCCTCACTTAAAAAAAGACTCCATGTGTTTCCACCGTCATAGCTTGATGTTAATGCATCTCCATCCTGCCTGATGGTAACAGTGGATAACTGCTTGGATGCAGACTGTTCTGCCGCTAATACATTAGGTGTATTGGCAGAGCCTACAAAAGCGGTTATGCTCCCACTGAGTAAAAGCAATGCCGCCAGACTTGATAAAATTTTGCCCTTCATAGACTACCTCCTTCATCGAACTATTTTTTCCATGCCCTCCTTACATTTCATAGTATAGGTTATCAATGTTGGAGTAGTTTAAAGCCAATGTTGGATATATGTTGAATAGGGAAAAATTTGCCTTGCAAAAATACAAGACAGAAATCTAAAATTGGATGGTAAAGATCATTCCGCTGTTTGTGCTTAGAGGTGCAAAACAATATTCCAGTTTTAACTTTTTCAGAATTGTATCTACAATGTACAATCCAAATCCATTACCGCCAGTATCTTGATTCCTTGAATAATCCGGACGATAAAACGGCTCAAAGATATGTTTTAGATGTTCGGGCGGTATCGGGATACACTCATTTGCAACTGATAATGATTGCTTACTGATTGAAACCGTTATCTGTTTTCCGGCGTCTGTATAGTTGACCGCGTTAAGCAATATGTTAGACAGTGCTTTTTTCAATAGCTGCTCCGGTATACGGAGCAATATATCATTTTCAACCATAACGACAAACCGTATTGCTTTTGTTTCAGCTATCAGTTTAAACGGTTCACACATCTCAGAAATTACCTTTTTGAGGGAAATATCATTTTCACAATCATTAGTTCCATCTAAATGCAGGCGGGACATACTTAATATATCTTTGATCATTTTACCGAGCTGCTCCACTACCTCTTTGCATTTGGGAAGATAAATACCATAGTCCGCATATTCTCCAATACCGAGTATCATATTTTCCAGTGTTGCATTTAATTCTGTAACTGGCGTTTTCAGTTCGTGGGAAGCCATACGCAAAAAATCTAATTTCTCCTGTTCGGCCTTGCTGACATTTTCCTTCTCAATCTCTAAATGCTGAATCGTGGAGATAAGTGAATGATATAACTGATTTATATTATCAGCCAGAATTTTAATTTCGTCTGCCCGATCAATTTTGATTTCAGCGTCAGCATTTAATTCCGTCATTTCTTTCACAGTCCTCGCAATCGAAAGAATAGGAGCTGTTAATCTCATGGAAAATAAAAAGGAAAATATGAGCGAGATCACTATACAACCCAAAAACGAAATAGGAAAAGACCGTAATATTGTATTCGTAATAAGCTGCTGCATATCTATCTCGGAATAGGAGAATGCACCAGCATTTGTGACATAATTTGAAGTAATCAGCATATTCTGTGTAGGAGCAATATAGAATATTAAACCATGTGCAAACAGCGTGATCATTAACATCATGCTAAATGTAAATAAAAACACTTTAGGAAATATCTTTAGCTTCATTTTACAATGCCTCCATTTCAAATTTATATCCTATGCCTTTGATAGTCGTTATACAATCCAGTTTCAGCTTTTTTCTTAGATTACGGATATAAGCGTCTATTGTCCGGTCTATAATCGCACAGTCATTGCCCCATACGTCATCAAGTATCTGGGTGCGTGACAATACCAAGCCTTTATTTTCAATCAACAGTTTTAGTATTTCAAGCTCTTTTGGAGTGATATCAATTTTTCCATCCTGATCAAAAGCTGTGTAGCCAGAAAAATCTATACAAACCTCTCCTAACTGTACTTTGTTTAGGACGGTCTTATTGCAACTCCTGCGAAGTAAGGCATTAATCCTCTTTCCCAATAAAAGCATGGAAAACGGCTTGGTGATATAATCATCAGCCAATTCATCAAAACTGTTAGACTGCGTATATTCATCTTCAATAGCTGTAAGCATCATTATGGGAATATTACTGCTTTTTCTAATCTCATGCAATACAGCCATTCCGGACATTGACGGAAGCATGATGTCAAGAACGATTAAATCTAATTTATCCTCACGAAAATGTTTCAATGCTTCCACCCCATCATAGGCAGAAATAAGAGTATGTCCGGCTGTTTTCATATATTCACAAATTGCTTTGTTCGTCCCTTTATTATCTTCAACAATCATAATTTTTGCCATTCCTGCCACCTCCTGTATACAGCATACCATATCAGTGTTGTGCCAATATGAAACTCTAAATTATTTTTTCTGTTTGTTCCTTTTCCCATTTATGCCATCTCCCTGAACGTGCCAGCCATCCCTCCCACAAGGCTCCACTGGCGCTGCATATAGGATTTCAGATTTTCCGTGCTTT
>CAJTSY010000153.1 GCA_910578995.1 uncultured Acetatifactor sp. | reverse complement strand
TCTAAAAGTAAAAATTCTATAGCAAGAAAAGTTAATGATAAGATTTTTGCAGATAATGGTGAAAATACGATTAAGGAAATTATAAAGGAATTATCTCGAAGGTGTACTGTAATAACTCGTTCTTTTGATGAGTTGAAAGAGGAATTACTGAAAACTTTTACAGACACATATTGTACGGATGTAAAAATATACGAAAAAGCCAAAGAAAGAAGATTTGAGCGTTTTGTTGAATATGTTGTCGCAGAAATTGATGCCGCAATAGAGAAAAAGAAAAAATACACTATTACATTTCAGAAACTTATGGATATTGTGAATAGGGTTAGGGCGGAGATAAGTGATAATAAGTATACTATAGAAACAGTGGAATTGAAGAAGCGAAAGAAAAAAGAGGCAGAAATGTTAATGGAAGATAGGGGCATCCGTGAAGTTAGGCAATTGTTACTCGTTCAGAATGATCCTGCTTTTGTCACAGGGGAACTTGTGAAGGAACTTTTATATAAAGATTTTAGAGATGTCTATGCGGATGGTGGTATTGAGATTTCGAACATAGAAGATATGGCGTATGCAAACTATGAAGATGCTTTATTAGAATTTAATGAAACTCCATCACCAAAAGAGGTTTTTGTGAAAACAACAAGGAAGCCTATCGAAACATCTCTATTGGATAATAGTCCTATATATAGAAATGGATGTTATGTGTATTTGACAGGAGATGACATAGATCCTGATTTACAGATATCTTGGGGAGAAGACTATGAATAGATATGTTTTAGAAGGAGAATATCTGGAAATAATTGCAGAGTTACTTGGAGAAAAATATAAGGTAAACTCTTTGATCAAGCTTGTTTTTATGGCTTTCTGTATTAGGAATGAGAAAAGAGGATCCTATGGTGCAAGAAAAAAAGATTTTGTAGATGCCTTATTGGACAATATAAATGTAAAACTTATAGCGCATCCAGAAGAATTAGTGGCAATTTTTGAAGTTATTTATAAATTAAAGACATCAGGATGGATTATGATAGAAGATGATTTGATTGTTGTGGTAAAGAATCTGGAGAATGTGGCATGCGGAAATAAATTCCTGAATGGGTGCAAGGATAAACAAATCAATCCTATTAGAGAAGTAAATAAGCTTGATAGCAGGGCGTTTACTGAGGAGGTGCTTCGTCATGTTTAGAATAAAAGAGATTATATTATATAAAGGCACGGATAGTAAAAAATATAGTTTTACCGATAATACATACATTTACGGGAATAATAGTGTCGGCAAAACTGCATTTACGAAAGTTATTGATTTTGTTCTTGGCAGTAGTGAATCATTAACTCATGATGGTCTTGACAATATTGACGAAGTAGGGGCGTATATTACAAATGAAAAAACACAGCTTTGGATTAAAAGAAGTATAAACGGAGAATTCCTGTATAGAAGAACGGAAGGCAGTGGATTTTGCGTGGTCAGTTTTGAAACATATAAGGATATTATTTGTGATGTGATAACAGATAATGTAGATATAAAAGCGGTTCAAGTATATAAAAAGGTGTTTGAAGAAAATCCATCGTTTCGCTCGTTTACTTTCATAAATTTTGTGGATGAAATTGGACAGGGAGATTTGGGATCAATTTTTACAAGGGGGAAAGATATCCGGCATATAGTAAGAATTAGGAAAATAATGGATTTTTTCTTTAATTATGAAAATGCAGAGAAAATTTATGAAAAGAGTGTGGAGCTTGACAAGTTAGAAAGTGAATACAAAAAGTTAAGTGAGAAATTAAGATCTTATGAGCAAAGTATGAGTGATGTTCAGAGATTATTTAGTGATCTTGGACTTAATTATTCTGGTGATATGTCAGTGGATTACAATTCATTTTTGGAATATAAGGAACAATTTACCAGAGAGAGTGCAAAATCTAAAGGTGATTTAGCATATCTTGTCAGAGCCTCGCATTCATTAGCAGAGGAAATAAAGGTGTATGGATATTTAAGAAGTCAATCAGAGGCCGCTTCGTCACGTAAGGATAGGACAGAAAAGCTTTTGTCAATGTTGGGAGCTATTGTTGCGGAAAATCCTAATTATGCGGATGAAGTATCTACGATTAATAAAATGATTGGAGAAATTGAAAAGGATAAAATAATTCTGTCTCTTGCGGATTATGATGAGTCAATCAAAATAATAATGAAGGAAAAGAGGAAGATAGATATTGAAATCAGAAATTTGCAGCATCAGGCTTTAGAATTGGGTTACGAAGAAACCATTAAAAAACTAGCACTTATTGAGAATTGCTTTCTGATTATAAATTCGGATATTGATATTAACAGAACAACTCGGCTTAATGATCAAATACTGGAGATAAAAAAGGAAATTAAAGATTTAAAAAATAATTACAGTCAAAAGGGGATTGATGATTTTAATAGACGGCTGACGGAAATGTATCTTAAAAGTAATATAAAGAATGTAAAATACTTAAAAGAAGACCGTGCGGAACCTAATTTTTCATTGAAATTTGACCCGTTTAGTCAGGTGTTGGTTGCATATCATCGTGAGGGAAGCGCAGATGTGTCATATACACCCGGTAGTATGGCGAGGCACAATCACTTACAATTATTGGTTTACCTATGTATGCTGGAGTATTTACATGACAAATTTAGAAATTTTATTTATTTACCAGTTTTAATAATGGATTCTCCAGATCAGCCGATGGAAAGTCCTGCATTTGAAGAGGTATATCCTACAATTATGGAGGTGGCTAAAGAGATTGGAATACAAACAATCTTTGTTTCAAAAGTGAAACCGAATTGCATTAATGGAAGTGATTTGATTGATATCAGAAGCGGGTTCAATCCGTTTCATCAAAGGAATGAAAAATTTTAAATTATCTAAATAAAAAAGAAAGTTTAGACACTGTCTGAACTTTTGGAGTGCAAAGAAAGGCGAATTGAGAAATGCCTTAAACTTACATTCAAGCAGTTGCTAGAGATTCAGATTAGCAGAGAATAAAGAAGATATATTATGCCTTCAGGAAAACTATAAAACAACAAAGGAGGCATGAAATGTCAGAATATCAACTACAAATCAAACAAGTGGTGGACTATCCACGCTGCCGCATTTACAGGCAGTTCGTCCAGTCACTGATCACGGACCAGGGCATTCGCACAGGCGGGGGCTCCGGTCTTTTTTATTTTATGGTGCTTTGCAGTTATGCAAACTTCCGTACATCTTACCGCCGCATAGACGGGATCAGCTACACGGTCTATCCCGGTGAGTGGATATGCACTGTCAAGGAATTGGCTGGATGGTTCCGCACGCATTTCCAGCACCAGGCGCTTGACATATTGGACGAGCTGCAGAAAAGGAACCTGATCTCGTACCTGCCACTGGGGCGGGGAAAGGTGGTCAAGTATAAGATTCGGGACTGGAAAAAGCATAACACGGTGCTGGATTACAACTGCCCATGCCAGAAGGACACAGGCTTTTTCTTTATGCCGTTCACAGTGGCGATGGAGATGGTGGGCGCCGGGCGGTGCTCCGAGATGGACATCCTGCTGGACCTGTGGCTGTCAACCGTCTATAACGACGGGCAGGTGCAGGGGTCGGAGGCAGGCCCGGTGGTCTACCTGCGCAACGGCACGGGCAGCCCGCTGGTGAATTACGGTGAGCTGGCGGGACGCTGGGGAATCTCAAAGGCTACTGTGGGCCGGGTGCTGAGAAAATTTGAAAGGCAGGGCCATATATCGCTGATGGCGTTTCCTGGAACAACGGGCAGTGTCATTTACCTGCAGAACTACCTGTCCACCATGTTCCAGATTTCGGATGTCTTGATCGACAAGGAGGAGGTTGCAATGAGTTTGAATATCAAGATCAGTCTGCCGGACAAGGATGGGGATAATGCCGTGGAAGAGAACGGCGCCTTGGAGCCGGAGGTGTGCGTTTCAGAAGGATTGTCCAGCGTATCAAAATCACACATGGAGGCCCTGGTGAGGAAGGTGGCGGAAATCCTTGATTCACAAGGGGGTTCCTGTTTCCGGTGCCCCAAAGCCAGATATAAGTTATATCCTTTATCTGACGACTGGGAGGGAAAGTATTTATGCCGCCCGCGCGGGGCATCGGGCAGGCGTATTGGGATGGAGGTCTGCTGCGGAAATGGCGGACAGGTCTATACATTTGAACTGACGCTCTCGCCTGCCGGCGGGAAGGAAATGGAGGGATGAGGAATGACGAAGAAACAGAGGGAGATGGACATTGCGGAGAATCCGCTGTATCACGATACATGGAAGCTGCTGAAGAAATACAGGGATGTGGTCTGGAGCCTGGAGCTTTCGGTGCAGCAGGTGAGGAACAGGTTTGAAATCGAGTATGGCAGTTCCATAGAGGACTTCCTGGAATCGGTGTACCTGGCGGGGGCGGACATTGCCGGGGGAGACATTGAACACCATGCCAAGTGCATAGAGCGCAGCCACCGGATGATCAAGCTGTTGGACAGCTCCGTGGAGCTGCTCAGGAACAAGCATAAGAACGGGGAGACCTATTATTGGCTCCTGTACTATACATTCCTTTCCCCGCAGCAGATGAAGAACGTGGAGGAGATCATGGAGCAGTTGCGTCCCCATATCCGGGACATCAGCTTTCGCACCTATTACCGCAGGAGGCAGGAGGCGATAGAGGCATTAAGCTCCATTCTGTGGGGGTATACCTCCAAGGAGAGCATGGAGATACTGGAGAAATTTGTGCCGGAATCGGGGTCTGGCACATAAATGGCACAGAAAGGCATGAAATTGGCACGTGTTTGCTCTTTTACCGCAAATACCAGTGTGTTAAACTATGTATGTTGAAAATTGTACCCAAAACAAATCAGAGCAGGAAAGGCACCTTTTACAGGGTGCTGTTTTTCTGCCCGGGAGAGAGGTCATGTCACATAAAAAGGGCATGGCCTTTCTTCATGCAAAAAACCATAAGGAGGTTGGTAAATTGAAGAAAAGAGAAGACAAGTTTTGTGGAACAGCGGACAAAAGGAAACGCCGCAGGTTTCCCGCAGCTGGAGTGGCCTACCATGGCTTTCTCGTCAGCATGGCATTCATGGCCTTTACACAGCCGGTATATGCCGCCACAGACGTATGGACCAAGGCGAGCGAGATCATGCAGGATGTGTATAACCAGATCGTCCTCATTTCCACGGTGGCGGCCATTGTGACGGCATCCGTGGCGCTGCTTTTGATGAATTTCTCCCGCTCAGGGCGCACGGTGGATGAGAGCCGTGCATGGTTAAAGAGGATCTGTATCACATGGGTGGTGCTGAACGGCCTGGGATTCATCATGGCTTATGTCACTCCGTTCTTTACCGGCGGAAAATGGACACCCACACCATAGGCTAAGAAAGGGGTGATCATGTGGGTATCTTAGACGGCATTGTGGAGTGGATCGCAGAGCAGGTGATGCACGGCCTGGATCTGGTATCAACCTCGGTTCTGGGTGCGCTGGGGTGTGACATGTCCGTGTTCCTGCGCTACTTTCCGGCAGCAGGAACTTTGTATGAGGTCTTTGTGGCGCTTTCCATTGGGATTATTTTATTGAACTGGGTATGGCAGCTGTTCAAGAATTACGGGCTGGGCGCGGGGATAGAGGCGGAGGATCCCGTAAAGCTGAGCATCCGCTCGGTTCTGTTCATCCTGCTGGCCTATTTTTCGGATGACATCATCGGGACAGTCTTAAAGATAGGCGGAACGCCTTACGACTGGATACTGACCTCTGCCATCCCGGCGCTTGACTTTGCAAGCTTTAATTCCGTCGTCCTGGCGGTTGTGGGCGTGTGTGCAAACGGGGCGGTGGCGCTGATCTCGCTGATACTGGTGCTGATCCTTGCGTGGAATTATATCAAGCTGCTCTTCGAGGCGGCGGAGCGGTATGTGCTGCTGGGGGTGCTGGTCTATACGGCGCCTGTGGCCTTTTCCATGGGAGCGTCCCAGAGCACATCCAATATCTTTAAGTCGTGGTGCCGGATGTTCGGCGGGCAGGTGTTCCTGCTGATCATGAATGCCTGGTGCCTGCGGCTGTTTACATCCATGGTGGGGGCCTTTCTTGCTAACCCGCTTTCGATTTAGACTGATGGGAAAAATATTTTTACAGAAATCTGTGCCTGCGCCCGATTTTCCGGGCTGCGGCAGGAAAGGAGATCAGTGTGAAAAATTATTTTTCACACGGCGATTTGTGTCTGTGCGCTGCTTGCCACAAAGTCGCTTATGCGCAAAGAGGGGTATTTACACACCCTCTTGAGCAGCGCAGAAAAGGAGATTATGATGCAAAAAATGAAAAAATTCAGGCGGATCATGCTTTCGGTCTGCACGGCGGCTGCTCTTTGCTTTTCGTTCTGCCAGCCTGTCTTTGCCATGACGGAAAGCGAGATACAGGACCAGGTGAACGCCATGGGCAAGGAGGCTGCATCTGGCAATGTACTGATCTGGTTCCTCTGTGCCATTGCTTTTTTGAAGGTGTCCCAGAAGATAGATTCCTTTATGTCCAGCCTGGGGATCAATGTGGGGCACACGGGCGGCTCCATGTTGGCGGAAGCAATGATTGCGGCGCGGGGCATAGGAGGGCTGAAGAACTTCTCCAGCCAGTACTTCGGCGGAGGCCACAGCAGGGTTTCCTCCCACACAAATGCCGGCTCCAAAGGGTTTATGTCCGGAGGACTTGCCGGGATCGTGGGCAGCCGCATCACCAACAGTGCCGTAAAGTCGGCAACCGCTTCTTCCGAAACAAGCGTCAGCCGTCCGTCCGGGAAGTCCGGCGGGGGGCTCGGGAGCCATATTTATGCTTCCTCCGTCAGCAAGGGCGGCAGCTTTGCCAACAATGTCATAGGGACCGTGGCTGCAGGAAGCATTGCAGACCTTGGCTTTATGAGCGGGCCGGAGGCGTCCCAGGCGCTCCAGTCCTATCTTGGGTATGCGGCCCTGGGGGAGAATGCCGGGCAGGTGCCTGTATTTTCGGATGTGGAGATCGGCGGCGGGCGCATCACCGGGACGGAGACCTCAGAGGAACATCCCCAGGGGATTGCCTTTGGGATGTACCATGCAGCCCAGTATGCCGCACCGGAGGGAAACTATACCACCGTACAGGCGGCGGATGGCAGTTCCTGGTACAAACAGTATGCACAGGATGCTGTGGACAAGTCCCCTTACATGGCCCCGGACGGCTCCATCGCCTATAAGGAGTCTATTGTGAAGAAACTGCCACAGCCGCCCAAGAGAAGGGAGAAACTGTAGCATGGAAAACGAACAGAAAAGCGGCCTGTCGGAGACGCTGGAGACAGGACGCGCCGCCGCACACATGGTAAAGGGTGCTGTGAAGGCAGGCAGGGCGGTATCGGGGGCAGCCAAAGGAGCTGCAGCCGCAGGACCTTATGGAGCCGTTGCTGGTGCGCTCTGGGAAAACCGCAGGCTGGTGGGAAAAGTTATCATTGCTGTCATTGCGCTGCTGCTGATCCCGGTGGTATTCGTGGTATCACTTCCCGCCGTAATCTTTGGCGGCCTGTCGGACGCCTTTTCTTCCACGGCTTTTTCCAGTGCGCCGATTTTGAATAACAATGCGGCCATCCTGGAAAATGTGTCCGAGATCACTGCCGCCATAGACGGGATCATGTCCGGGGGCCTGGAGGATACCATGGAACAGATCGAGGCAGATTTTGCATCTTCTGGGGCCGATGAAATGGAGGTTATCAACCCTTATGCCGGCAGCCCCCTCTATAATGCCAACCAGTTCATCGGTATGTACTGCGCCTATAAAAGCGGGGATTATGCCGGCATCTCTATTTCCGACATGGAAAATACATTGCGTGCCGGCCAAAGCCATCTGTACTCTTACACGCAGGCGGAAGAAACAAGGACAAGGACCGAAACGGATCCTGCTACCGGAAAAGAGGTTTCTGTCACGGAAGACTGGCGGGTCTATACCATTGTTTATAACGGGGAAGCCTATTTCTCCGAACAGGTCTTTAGGCTGAGCGGGGAACAGATGGCCCTTGCCAATGACTATGCACAGAACCTGAGCCTGTTTTTAGGTGACGGCATGATGCAGGGGATCACGGAATGGGACGGGAAATCCATCCCCTCCCTGGGGGATGTGCGCTTTACGGATGGCGTGACGGAGGTGGTCTACTACAACCAGCTGGATGAGCGCTATGCAGGTAAGCCTTACGGCACCGACTATATCGGAAGCCACGGATGCGGTCCCACGGCCATGGCAATCGTGGTATCCTCGCTTACAGGCCGGACGGTTGACCCTGCGGCTATGGCGGAATGGTCCTATCAAAACGGTTACTGGTGTAAGGACAGCGGCTCCTACTATGCGCTGATTCCCGCCGCCGCAAGGAACTGGGGACTGAATGTGTCCGGCTGTACGGCGGCAGAGCCCCAGAGGATACTGGATGCGCTGGCAGAAGGGAAGCTGGTGGTTGCGATCATGTCCCAGGGACACTTTACAAAGTCAGGGCATTTTATCGTGCTGCGGGGCGTACAGAACGGAAAGATTCTGGTGGCTGACCCTGCCAGCTACAACAGAAGCGGGCAGATGTGGGATCTATCCATAATCTTAAGGGAGGCCAGCCGGGGAGCCGCTGCCGGAGGCCCTTTTTGGATTATCGGCTAAAAGGAAAGGAAGTTTCACCAAGGCAGTAAAGGGCACTGCCTTAGTGAAATTATGTCATTTCAAACGATTCATAGTATTGTTCCAAAACCATAGGTTTCCGGACAGAATGAGAGGTAATATGAGCAATCAAAACGAAAATGATACATATA
>CAJTSY010000152.1:7618-9005 GCA_910578995.1 uncultured Acetatifactor sp. | reverse complement strand
CTCTCGGGATGGTTCTTCTTTTCCTTGGTAGTATTGTAGTTACGCTGCTTGCACTCAGTGCAAGCCAAAGTGATTTTTGTACGCATTTTGCTACCTCCACGTATTCTTTTAACTCGCCGTTCATTTTAAGCATAAAAAAAAGAGCTAAAATCTCATCTCGTGTTCCTACTATACCACAGCCCCGGATTTCCGTCAACCGTTTTTTCATCTATTTACAGGATTTTTTTGCTGATTTTTCTGCCGGGTTTTTTGTTTTTTCCGTTCCTTCCTAAACATTTTCCAGTCTTAAGCCGATTTATATTTTGAATGGATCCACTTGTTTCCAGATTCGGAATATGATATAATAGATCTACTTATGGAAAGGAGGGCATGGCAATGGGACCAGTCATGAATACGGTTTACAATAATTACCTCACCACATACACCCCGAAACCGCTGACAAAATTCGATTCCCACAAGAAAAGCGAACTTCGGAATGTATACAATTCCATTGTCAAATTAAATAAAGATGCTCCCTGGTATCTCCCTACCACGAGCAAGGATGCTCAGCAATATGCCGTCGACCTGAAGGAAAATGCCCGCGGTCTGCGCAACACTATCGCACAGTTGGGCGGACTGGAGAAAGACGGACTGTTCCGCAAGAAAAGCGCCTATTCCACCGACGAAAATGTGGCCACGGTTTCTTACGTGGGGGCAGAAGACAGCCTGGCTGACGCGCCGGGTTTCCAGTTGGAAGTCCACTCCCTGGCAACCTCCCAGGAAAATCTGGGACTGTTCCTTCCCAACGGCAAAGTGTCGCTGCCGCCGGATACCTATTCCTTCGACATCGGCATCAATGACATGAATTATGAATTCCAGTTCTCCGTGGGAGAGGACGAGACCAACCGGGATATACAGGACCGCCTGGTGCGGCTGATCAACAACTCGGATATTGGTTTGCGCGCTTCCATTGCGGAGTCTGAGGGGCGCACTTCCCTGCGGCTGACTTCGGAGGCCACCGGGCTGGCGCCTGACAGAACCCAGATTTTCACAGTCACAGATGACCGCACCAGCAAGACCTCCGGCACGGTGGAGTATTTCGGACTGGATTACACAAGCCGGGATCCCGGAAACGCAAGCTTTGCCATAAACGGGGTGGAGAGCACTGCGCCCTCCAATCATTTTACATATGATAAACTGTATGAGGTGCACCTGAAGGGGATCGGCCCCAAAGGCCAGCCGCTGCAGGTGGGCCTGAAGACCGACGTGGAATCCCTGACAGACAATGTGTATCACCTGGTAGGCGGCTACAACGACTTCATCAGGGCCGCGTCCAGCTACCTGGAGACCCAGTCCCGAAGCCGGCAGCTGATACGGGAAATGAGCGGCATCGCTTCGGTATATGAAA
>CAJTSY010000152.1:0-7518 GCA_910578995.1 uncultured Acetatifactor sp. | reverse complement strand
TACGTGACCAGTTCTTATACGGGGATGATGTTTGACGGATATTATTAGAAATTAAAAGCTTCCCCCTTGGGAAGCTTTTTGATTTTCCTATTTCTCCTGCTTGCCTTTCTTTCCTTTGGACTTATACTTGTCAATGGCAGCATAGTCGTCCATCAGGTCCAGAATCTTGTCCCGGCCCGCCTGGTTCAGCTTCACATAATTCTGCATCACACGGTTCTCCAGCAGCTGTGCTCCCAGGGAGGCATCCCTCTCCAGAGACGAAAAATCAACAGGGTTCAGGCTCAGCTTGTCACACATCTTGATGACGGTTCCGTAAGCCATTCCTTCTATACCACGCTCCAGTGCCGTAACAAGCGTACTGTAGGGAATCCCCATTTCCATGGCAAACTGGCGCACGCTGCGGTACTGGCTCAGTATTTCCTTCTTCAATATTTCTGCTTTTGTCATTTTCTTTTCCTCCATATCAAGCATCGGTTCCATGTACATGAATAATATACGCTATTCCGTATGCCATTGCAAGAGGCTAACTAAAAAATTAATAATCCGAAAAGCTTTTTTAGACTTTCTTAAGAAAAGGAACCTGGTATCGGGAAAACCACCTGGGAGACCTCCCTCAGTATTCCAGGGAGGTCTCGATTCCCACAAAAGCGGAAGGATCCGCCCTGCCCACCGCCCGCCACAGACCCT
The DNA here is from genome assembly GCA_910578995.1 of uncultured Acetatifactor sp. GTDB lineage: Bacteria > Bacillota > Clostridia > Lachnospirales > Lachnospiraceae > Acetatifactor. The sequence continues at coordinate 6,831 of CAJTSY010000152.1, read as the reverse complement.
TCAGAAGATAGGCTGTCTCATCCTCCGAAAAGGAAACATAACCGGAATACAGGCTCAGTCCCCTGTCCAGTTCCGCCCGCATCCTGTCCCTGGTTCTGCCGTCAAGCCTGAACCTGTCCGCATATTCGTCCAGTTCGTCCCGGGTGGAAGCCACCATCTGCCCCAACATCCGGTTAACCACGAATTCCACGATGGCTTCCTTCTGCTGCGGTGAGAGTTCCGGCTTCCTTGCGAGAATAAAGCTGCTGCTGGGATTAGCCATATAGTCGTTTCCATTGATCATACAGTGTCCTCCTCCGTCCTCTCTGCCCTTCATCCGTCCGGATATCCAAAAGTTCCGGTGCCGAACCCCCGGCATCTTCCTGTTGTCCCACAGCGCCTCCCTTAGCGCCGCCCCTATAAATATGATTATAGACGAACAAACCGTTTCTGTCATTCAGTTTGAAACTGAGTCCAGGCAGGCGTAAACCACGTTCCGGAGTCTTGGCTGGTAATATTCCTCCCTTGGATTCAGGGTGTGCTGGGCGTAGAAAAAGGCCAGTCCCGCCTCCGTATCCATCAGGGCCGTGGAACCGGCGGCTCCTCCCCAGCCAAACTCCCCCACATTCCCCGTGGTTCCGGCAAGGGCTCTGTCCACCAGGGTCCGCACCCCCAGTCCGTAACTGTATCCCGCAAGCTGCTTCCAGTTAAAATCCCGCTTCTGGGCTTCCCCAAGCTGATCCTCCTTCATCAGCGCAACGCTGCCCCTGGACAGGATCCGTTCCCCGTTAACCCCCCGTCCTTCATTGGCCAGCGCCGCCATCAGCTTCACATAATCGGAAATTTTTCCGGTGATGCCGGCCCCTCCGCTGTCGTATTCCTCCCCCAAAATGCCCTCCACATTCTTACCCACATTTACAAACGTACCTTTCACCGCGTTTCCATGCTTCTGGGCCTCCACAATATCGCCGCAAGCCTTCTCCCCCTCCGGCACAAAGCTGTACTGCCTGGCCATCTGCGCCTGTATTTCAGGCGTCTGGTGGTAAAAGCAGTGATTTATCCCCAGGGGTTCAAATATATTTTCAGCGACGTAGCTGCGGAATGTCTTTCCCTCCACCACGCTGACCAGGCCGGCCAGGACATCGTGGGCAATGCTGTATCCCCAGCGGGTTCCCGGCTCGAAGGCCAGGGGATCCCGGGCAATGCACCGCACCGTCTGCGCCGTGTCCATGCTCCCTCCCGTCAGCTCCCTGGCAGCCCTGAATCCCGGGGTATCCATATCATAGGTGAACCCTGCCGACATGGTGAACAGATCCCGGACCGTAATGGGGTTTCGGGCCCTGACCAGCTCCCCGCCTTCCGTCCTCACCGTCATCTCCCTGAACTCCGGAATGTATTCCCAGAGGGGATCCGTCAGCAGAAAGCGCCCCCTTTCCAAAAGCTGCAGGCCCGCCACCACGGTGGTGATCTTGGAACAGGAATAGAAATTAAAATACTCTTCCCCTGTCAGCGGAATCCCTGCTTCCAGATCTGCGTATCCGCTGGCGTATTTGTACACACATTTTCCTTGAAAATACACTTCGATGGCATTTCCGGGCGTTCTCTCCCGGGACATCCGATCCATAAAACGCGTCAGTTTCTCAAAATTCACGGCTCGTCCTCCTTCCGTTGCCGGCATAAGCGCCATTGTCATACAGAGCCTGGGCTCCATGACTTTTCCGTGCTGACAATATAGCACAGATTCCGGCTCCTGGCAAGGGACTGCGGCTGATGCGCCAAACTGCGGATATATTCGCGAAGCAGTAAGCAGTAACGAATTTCGGATTATATTGAGAATTCCGGTAAACTATAGTATAATGTACTCCGTGAAAAACAACCCAAAGGCCACACCCAGACACAAAGAGGAATCGAAATGCCGGATCACAAAAAGTCTTTTCAAAAACGAAAAATCAAACGCCAGCTGCGGCGCCTGTACCTGCTCGCCGTCATGGTTCCCGTTCTGGTCATCGGACTATATTCCGTAGCTTTTTCCAGATACCAGCTGCAGAACGACTACATGAGCCTGACCCGCGCCGATGCCGCCAGGCTGAAATCCACGCTGTTTGACATTACCACGTCCATATACACGCTGACGGAAAACATTATACAGTCCTACTCCTACATGCGCCTGCTGAGCAGCAAAGATCCTGCCTCCGAGGCGGCTGCCCATGCACAGCTTACCGACTATATGGAAGACTGCAGAAAGCATAACGCGTCCCTGTCCTCCGTCTGCCTGTACACCAACAACCCGTCCGTCCCCGAAAACCAGTTTATTTCCTTCCTGGAAGACTTCTCAGGCATGCCCTGGCACAGCCCGGAAGTGGAGGAATGGCTTCAGCTCTGGATCACCCTGCCGGAGACAGACAGCTTCGGCAATGTAACCTCCTACCTGACGCTGGTGCGAAAAATGGTACTTCCCTCTCCGGATTTCCAGGCTTATCTGGTCATCCGGGTAAGTCCCAATTATGTGAAAAGCCGATTAAAAAACAACGAATTTCAGATTCTGTGCAGCGTGAACGCCTCCCCGGTCTTCTATTCCTCCGATTCCACCTTCTCCCAGAAAGCCATACCCTTTCCGGAGGCGGAGTCAGCCGGGGAACCCCATTACAGCTACAGTGGCCTGACAGATGCATCCGGGGAAAAATCCCTCACCAGTATCTCCACCTTCCAGCCCTACAGGACGGAGGATACGTTCTACATCTGTGTAAGCGATCCCAGGGCCCTGGGACGCCTCCGCCAGATGACCGCTTCCAACCTGCTGATCCTGCTGATCGCCATTTTGTTTCCCACTGCCATCATCCTGGTCTTCTCCTCCCATTTAAGCTCCAGGATAGCGGTGTTGAGGGATGCCATGCACCGGGCCAGCGAGGGCGACTACGATATCCTGGAAACCTTCAGCGGGGACGATGAACTGGCTGAAACCTTTCATGACCTGCGGGAGACGGTGGACGGAATTCAGGCAACCCAGCGGCAGTACTATGAGGCAGAGCTTGCCAGGGAGATTCTGGCCAATGAACAGCAGCAGATGAAATTCAAAATCCTTGCAAGCCAGATCAATCCCCATTTTCTCTACAATACCCTGGAAACCATCCGCATGCAGGCCCTGGCCGCCGGCGCCCGGGATGTGGCCGCATCCGTGAAGCTGCTGGGGGATTCCATGCACTATGTACTGGAAAATACCGGCAGCAGCATTACCACCCTGGAGAGGGAGCTGCACTATACACGGAGCTATCTGCGCATACAGCAGCTGCGCTTCGGGGACAGGCTCCGATATGACCTGGAAGTGGATCCGCTGCTGAACCCCGAAAAAGTGCACATCCTGCCCCTGCTGATCCAGCCTCTGGCAGAAAACGCAGTGGTCCACGGAATCGCCCCCACGGCCAGGGGCGGACATGTCCTGGTGCAGATTTCCCGAATCCCCAGGACGCGGCGGCAGGCGGGAGCGGACGAAGGGCGGGGCCTGGATGCGCCTCCGGGGAAGGCGGGTACCCAGGCCACGGACGGCAGGCGCAGCCCGGACTCTCCTCCGGGTGGGGACGGTATGCAGGCCACGGAGGGCAGACGGGGCCCGGACTCTCCTCCGGGTGGGGACGGTATGCAGGCCGCGGAGAGCAGACAGGGCCCGGACTCTCCTCCGGATGAGGACGGTATGCAGGCCACGGACAGCGGACGGGGCCTGGATGCGCCTCCCAGGGATGCGGACACTCTGGCGGCAGACGAAGAACGTCTCCTGATACGGGTACGCGACGACGGCCAAGGCATGACGCCGGAATCTCTGGAACAGCTGCTCCGCCAGGTGCATGCCAATACCGTTAACAGGCATGCAAAAAGCATCGGCCTGGCCAACATTCACCACCGGCTGTGCCTGCTGTACGGAGATGCCTATACATTCCATATAGACAGCAGCCCCTGCGAAGGGACGGACATTACCCTGTCCTTTCCCCTGGAACAGACAGAAATGAGGAATTTTTTATGAACGATACCGTTTTGAACGTTTTGATTGCCGATGACGAGGTTTTCATCCGGGAAGGCCTGAAATATATCATAGACTGGGACAGTCTGGGCTTCGAGATCTGCGGAGAAGCCCAGGACGGCATGGATGCCCTGGAAAAAATGGAGGCCCTGCGCCCGAACCTGGTTCTCCTGGATATCCAGATGCCACTTCTGTCGGGAATCCAGCTCATACAGGCAGCCCGGGAAAAGGGATTCGAAGGAGAATTCATCATCCTGAGCGGCTACTCCGACTTCCGGTACGCCCAGGCCGCCATCGAATACGGCGTCTCCTGCTATCTGACCAAGCCCATCGACGAGGCGCTCCTGACGCAGGCTGTCGTCTCCGCAAAGGAAAAGATACTGGACAGGCTCCGGACAAAATCTTCCTATTACCGTTATCTGAAGAAGGCAAAGAATGCGGTTCTGGCGGATCTTCTGCGGAATCCCGAACCCGATCCGAATATTCATTATGAGGAATTCGGCTTTACCTTTCCCGTGTATCAGCTCATTCTGTATGAAAACCTGGAGCCTGCGGCCTCCCAATACGGATTTGCCGACCTGTTTGCCGCAGTCTGCGGATCCGGCGAACACCTCGAACTGCTCACCCTGGAGGACCAGGAACTGCTGCTGCTGAAAGGCCATTCCACCCTGACGCGCTTTCAGACCTTCCTCTCCCGCTGCCAGGGCCGGATTCAAAAGGGTTCCCCCCTGGACGCCGTATTTCTGGCCTGCGGGAGACCTGTCCACCGCCTGCAGGACCTGCATCCTTCTTACCTGGAATGCCGCAGAATACTGGAGCGCCGTTTCTTCTGCCAGACCTCCCTGCACGTGATGGTTCCGGGTGATCTGCCCACCGAACTTTCCGGGGAGAAATTTGCCACTTCCGCTCGGGCGGAAAAGTATGCCCGGGAACTGGCAGATTCCGTCAAAAGCGCCAACCGGAAGCGGGCTGCCGACTCCCTCCGGGAACTGGCCGCGCAGGTATCCCTGTGCCGGGACAGCGTACCGGCCCTGAAGCATTTTCTGGCCGATATCCTTCTGCAGGTACGGAACTTCGTCACCCAGTCCTATAGCCAGATTCCTTTTCAGCTGTGTTCCAATGCCCGGCTCCTGGAGCAGATAGAGGGCTGCTCCTATCTGTCCGAGATACTGGAATATTTTATGGAAGAGTTCGAGCTGATGATAAATGCGGTAAGCGGAAACACCGATGCCGGAGGCACCTTTGAAAATATACTGGATTATATAAACCATAATTACGCCGAACCATTGAGGTTGGAGACCATCGCTCCCCTCTTCGGTTACAACAGTTCCTATCTGGGCAAACTGTTTACCCAGCGGGCGGGCCAGAATTTCAACAGCTACCTGAATGAAGTCCGGGTCAGGAATGCCGCAGCACAGCTCCTTGAAACCAACCTGACCATCGGCGCCGTGGCCTCCGCCGCAGGATACCGGAGCCTGGATTATTTTTATCAGAAATTCAGGCAGGTCTACCACTGCAGCCCGGCGGAGTACCGCAGAAACGGGGGAGAAAATGCCGACACCCCGTAGCTGTTTCAGTGCTTATCACTGTACTGCCCTGCACTCCGTCGTGGCATACACCAGGGCAGGGGATTTTTTATTCCCTGCCCTGATATTCTGGCAGACGGGAGCCGCCTGCCAGATAAAAATCTGCCGCCTAAGTCCACCCTTACTTCCCAAGCATTTTGTCCCTCTCCACCTGCTTGGACTGCGCGTTTTCCAGGTCAATCTTGTACAGTTCATCGTATCCAAGACCCTTCACCGTATCCCGCATCTCCGTCAGCAGGGCATTGAATTCCGCCTCGTCCTCCGCGAAGATCATCTGCCAGGATTTCTCCACCACGATGGATTTGCACTGGTTGCGGATGGTCACAATGTCAGCAGGCTCTTCGGGAAGGGCCACGGAGAGGCCGGGAGACACCAGAAGCTTGTCGTTTGCAATCAGATACTCCATGGGGGTATTGTACCCCATCTTTTCCTTCCAGTCGACGCTGATTTCCGTGTTGTCCATCTCCAGGACACTCTCCCACATGGTGCTGGTGTAGGGAACGCCCGTATCAGGATTGATCTCCGTAGGCGCCACGGTCTTGATATTCAGCTGGTTTTTTCCCTCCGCGTAGCTGCCGGTACCCCATTCCTCCGGAACCGTAACCTTTCCGCCGTCTCCCAGTACCGCTTCCAGTCCAAATTCAGTGAGAACCGGCCTGCCGTCCTTCTTCTCCCAGGTCAGCCCTTCCGGTCCGGACCCCTGCATGGAGGCATTGATTCCTTCCGGGGAATACATCCAGTCAATGAAGTCCATAATCCGCTGGGGATCCTCCGCATCCTTGCCGATCATGATGCACAGATCGTTGGCATTTCCCTCGGGATAGCAGCCGTAGGAGTAAATCTCCATGTCTTCGATGAGAACAAAGGCAAAAGCCTTTCCGGCATTCAGATGCTCCGTGGTGTTATACGCGGCTTTGCCATACCATGCCCAGGGGCAGTAAAGCACCGCGCCGTCCTGATATTTCGCATACAGTGTATCGTAATCCTGTGTGGTGGATTCCGGATCGATGAGCCCCATCTGGTTTGCGTCAAAGAACAGCTTCAGGGTCCTGATGTATTCGGATCCGTCCGCCAGGGCATCCTGATAGGCACTTCCGTCCGGCTTGAACAGGCAGAAACCTTCCATACCATAGCCGTAATAGCTGAAGCCCTGGCGGGCCGCCTCCATCAGGATGTTATCCCAGTCCTTGAAGAAGGAGAACGCATACACTTTCTTTCCGGAATCGCTCTCCGTGCAGAGCTCCTGCATGTCCT
>CAJTSY010000151.1:3103-9034 GCA_910578995.1 uncultured Acetatifactor sp. | reverse complement strand
CAACACTGAAGAAGGGAATAGTGCGGAAGGGAACGCCGTGGAAGAAGGGGGGATGAGCTGACATGAAAACCTATCGGTGCGTATTTCTCATGGGGGTGGAAAAGGCCCTGGAGTACCGGGTGAACTTTCTGCTGAGCATGCTGAGCGCGGCTTTTCCCATCATTGTCCAGGCAACCATGTGGAACTTTCTGTATACCCATTCGGATGCGGCTGCGGTTTTCGGATACGGGCATGGCCAGATCCTGATGTATACGCTGCTGGCCACGCTGGTGTCCCAGATGGTGGGCGCCGGGGTGGAGTGGGAAATCAACGGGGATATCAAAAACGGGGGGCTGAATAAATACCTGGTACGGCCCGTGGATTACCGGTGGTACTGCTTTTTCGGATTCCTGGGGCAGAAGGTTCCCAGGTTTGCGGTGGTGGGCCCTGTGGCAGCCGTCATCATTGCGCTGGGCATGTGGCAGGGGCTGCCCCTGTCCCCGGGAAGGGTGCTTGTCTTTGCGGTAAGCCTGGTGCTGGCGGTGGTGCTGAATTTCCATATTTTTTTCTGCATCGGCCTTCTGGCCTACTGGCTGACGGATGTGGACAAACTGTTCGGCACTGTGAGCATTGTGATAACGGTTATCAGCGGAGGGATTTTTCCCCTGGACATTTTCGGGGGAACGGTGGAGTTTCTGGTGAACCTGCTGCCCTTTGGATATACCACCCAGTTTCCCGTGAACATTATCAACGGACGCTTCGGATGGGGGCGCGTCGGCGCAGGGATGGCGGTCCAGTGCGCTTGGATTCTGGCGTTTGTCTGCCTGGGAGGGCAGCTTTGGAAGCGGGGAAGCAGGCGGTATATGGCCGTGGGAGGGTGAGTCATGAGAAGATATTTGAAACTGATGGGTCTTTTTGCAAAATATTCCCTGATGTCCGTCATGGAGTACCGTATTAACTTTGCGGCGGGGGTTCTGGTGGAGATGGGCTGGATGATCATCAAGCTTCTGTACGTGGCGATTGTATACAGGGCGGGGATCAGCATCGGAATCCTGTCGCCGGACCACATTATGCTGTTTATCGGAACTTATGTGATGATGACCGGGTTTTACATGCTCTATTATTTCAATTTTACATCCCTGCCGGGGATGGTGCAGCAGGGAGAGCTGGATCTGTACCTTGTAAAGCCTGTGTCCCTGCAGTTTTACGTAACCATGCGAAGGCTGGATTTTTCCATGTTCCTGCCCAATTTTGTGGCGGGCTCCATCCTTATCACCACCGGGTGGAAGAGGGCGGGGCTGCCCGCGGGAGTCTGGCAGGTGGCAGGATTCCTTTTCTTTCTGCTGTGCGGATGCCTCCTGACCTACAGCCTGTTTCTGCTGCCCTACCTTCTCAGCTTCTGGATTCTGTCCGTGGGCGGGATCGGAGACATCACGGCTGCCCTGTGGGATTTCAACAATATGCCCTCCGCCATCTACGGAAAGTGGATGCAGCGTATCGGCACATTCCTGCTTCCGGTTTTTGTGATTACCAATTTTCCGGGACTGTTTCTGATGGGAAGGCTGACCCCGGGAACCATGGTCTGGGGGGCGGCTGCGCCGGCGGTCTTTTTCCTGATCGCGAGGTTTGTGTGGAAACGGGCGGTGAGGAATTACAGCAGCGCCAGCTCTTAATGGATTTGTAAAGAATTCTTTATTGATTTTGCATCTCTTCTTATGATAAGCTGAGATTACGGCTGTTTCATGTGGCATGAAGGTAAGGCGGCGGGAAGTAACTGCCGGGGGGCTGGCTGGAGCAGGATGTAAAGGAGAGGCATATGGAAAAAGGGAAGGGGTATGGAATAGGACTATGGCCTGTTCCGCCGTTTCCTTTACCATAAGGTACTTTGGAGGGTTTGCAACAGGAAAACAGGAAATTTCCTACTATACAAAATGAAAATACATGATATAATAAGTCTGATTGGAAGCGGTTCCTTCGCTTCCTCATACATTTTGTCCGGTGCGGAATCCGTCAGAGACCGTTTGCAGCGAGTTTTCTGCAGGACATTTTCAGAGATTGCCGCCAGGCAGCCGGTCAACATACAGATTTTGGAGGAAGAACACATGAAACCCTACGGTGTAAACCAGTTAAGAAGAATGTTCCTGGACTTTTTCGAGAGCAAGGAGCACCTGAAAATGAACAGCTTTTCCCTGGTGCCCCACAATGACAACAGCTTATTGATCATCAATTCCGGCATGGCGCCCCTAAAGCCTTATTTTACCGGACAGGAGATTCCACCCAGGCGCAGGGTCACCACCTGCCAGAAGTGCGTCCGCACAGGCGACATTGAGAACGTGGGCAAGACGGCCCGCCACCTGACCTTTTTCGAGATGCTGGGCAACTTTTCCTTCGGGGATTATTTCAAGCATGAGGCCATCCGGTGGAGCTGGGAATTCCTGACGGAGGTGGTGGGCATGGAGCCGGAACGGCTTTACCCTTCCATCTACAGCGAGGATGACGAGGCCTATGACATCTGGACGAAGGAGATCGGCGTGCCCGGGGAGAAGATTACCCGCTTCTACCGGGACGAGAACGGAAAATGTGACAATTTCTGGGAGCACGGCGCAGGCCCCTGCGGTCCCTGTTCCGAGATCTACTACGACAGGGGAGTCAAATACGGCTGCGGGAAGCCGGACTGTAAGGTGGGCTGTGAGTGCGACCGTTTTATGGAAGTATGGAACAATGTGTTCACCCAGTTTGACAATGACGGACATGGGAACTACACGGAGCTTGCCCAGAAAAATATCGACACAGGCATGGGCCTGGAGCGTCTGGCCGTGGTGGTGCAGGATGTGGATACCGTGTTCGACATCGACACCATGAAGGCTATTCGGGACAGGATCTGCCAGATTGCGGGGACGGAGTATGAGTCCGACCCGGAGGAGGACGTGTCCATCCGCCTGATCACGGACCATATCCGCTCCACCACCTTCATGATCAGCGACGGCATCCTGCCGTCCAACGAAGGACGGGGCTATGTGCTGCGCAGGCTGATCCGCAGGGCAGCAAGGCACGGCAGGCTCCTGGGCATCAGGGACAAGTTTATGGCCAACTTAAGCGAGACCGTGATCAGTGAGAGTAAGGATGGGTATCCCGAGCTGGAGGAGAAGCGGGCTTTTATCCTGAATGTCCTGACCCAGGAGGAGGATAAGTTTGACAAGACCATCGACCAGGGCTTAAGCATTCTGGGCCAGATGGAAGAGGAGATGAAGGCGGCCGGAACCACCCGGCTGTCCGGGGAGAACGCCTTTAAATTATATGATACTTTCGGATTCCCTATGGACCTGACCCAGGAGATCCTGGAGGAGAAGGGATTTACCATCGACGAGGCAGGATTCGGCGTCTGCATGCAGCGGCAGAAGGACATGGCCCGGAAGGCCCGGAAGGTGACCAACTACATGGGGGCGGATGTGACGGTGTACGAGTCCATTGACCCTTCCGTCACCACGGCATTCGTGGGCTATGACAGATTAGAGCACCAGTCCAAAGTCACCGTGCTCACCACGGAGAGCGAGCTGGTGGAAGCCCTGACCGACGGACAGGTGGGCACCGTCATAGTGGAGGAGACTCCCTTCTACGCCACCATGGGCGGACAGAATGCCGACACGGGCGTCATCACCACCGCGGAGGGTAGCTTTGAGGTGAAGGATACGGTGAAGCTTCTGGGTGGCAAGGTAGGCCATATCGGTACGGTCACCAGGGGCATGGTGAAAGTGGGCGACCTGGCCACCCTCACCGTGGATGCCGGAAAGCGGAGCGACACCTGCAGGAACCACAGCGCCACCCACCTGCTCCACAAGGCCCTCAGGGAGGTACTGGGCACCCATGTGGAACAGTCCGGCTCCTATGTGGACGGCGAGAGGCTGCGCTTTGACTTCAGCCATTTCGCCGCCATGACCAGAGAAGAACTGGATAAAGTGGAACAGATCGTCAATGAGAAGATCGGGGAGAACCTGCCCGTGGTCACCCAGGTCATGAACATCGAGGATGCCAGGAAGACAGGGGCCATGGCCCTCTTCGGCGAGAAATACGGGGAGGAAGTCCGCGTAGTGAAGATGGGGGACTTCTCCACGGAGCTGTGCGGCGGCACCCATGTAAACAGTACCGGATCCATCGCGGCCTTCAAGATTCTGTCCGAGAACGGCATCGCGGCAGGAGTGCGCCGGATCGAGGCTCTGACGGGGAACGGCGTCTTTGCCTACTATAAGAATATGGAACAGACCCTGGAGGAGGCGGCCAGAGTATTGAAGGCAACTCCCGCCAATCTGGTGGAAAAATGCGAGCATCTCCTCGGGGAAAACAAGCTTCTCTCCTCCGAGCTGGAATCATTGAAGGCCAAGGCGGCGAGGGAGGCTCTGGGCAATGTGATGGACAATGTGAAGGAAGTGAAGGGTGTGAAGCTCCTGGCCGCCAGCGTGGACAATGTGGACATGAACGGGCTCCGCGACCTGGGAGACCAGCTGAAGGCCAGGCTGGGTGAAGGAGTCATCGTCCTGGTGTCCAACGCCGGAGGAAAGGTGAACATGGTGGCCATGGTTACCGACGAAGCCCTGGCGAAGGGAGCCCACGCCGGGAACCTGATCAAGGGCATCGCCCCCAAGGTAGGAGGCGGAGGCGGCGGGCGTCCCAACATGGCCCAGGCCGGCGGCAAGAACCCGGCGGGAATCCCGGACTGCATCGCGGAGGCTGCGAAGGTGCTGGAAGGCCAGCTGGGATAAAAGAGCAACTTTTGAAAATATCTGATTTTTTTCTTTCAATTGGGCATAATGAGGGTGAAACGGTTACTCAAATACAAAAACAATTGGAGGAAAAAATGAGAAGAACAGAAAAAGAGAAGAGAAAAAGAGCGAGAAATCTGGCGGCTGCGCTGATCTTTATCCTGGTGCCCCTGGTGCCCCCGGGTACTCCGGCGGAGGCTTCTGACGAACGTGTGGTGGAGGCCTCCGGCAGGGCGGTCCTGCTGAACCAGGGTCCCTATGAAGAGGCCACGGACGACTGGAATGTGATGGTGGAGAGGCTGGAGTCGGCAATCCGCCGTGGAAAGGGAGAAAACGTAAACTATTCTGTGGGAAACAGTTTTACCGTTCCCACGGAGATTCTGGAAAAGCTTAAGGGAAGGAACGCCACCCTGGCCCTGCACACCAGCAACGGTGTCACCTTCAGCGTCAGCGGCAGGGATGTCAGCGAGACAGGATGGCCTGTGAGCGTGCAGGTGGGATATGAGCCTGTGGTTTCCGAAGCCTCCCTGGAGCAGGTTCAGGGCTATCCCGTGGTGAAGCATTTTTATATGAGGGAGAAGGAGCCCTATCCCTGCCGGGTCAACGTGCACATGGCGTTGGGGGAGGAGAATTACGGAAATCTCGCAATCCTTTATTATTATGATGAGAACGGAGACTGCCTGCGGCAGGAAGACACCTTCCGCATTACCGCAGACGGCCATGCCATTTTCGGACTGGACCGGGGGGACGAGTACGTGGTAACGGTTATGAAGGGATACCGGGTGGCCTCCGGCGATACGCTGTCCCGCATTGCGGTAAGGCACGGGCTCACCCTCAGCGCCCTGAAAGAGGCGAATCCCCAGATTCAGAACCCAGATCTGATCCGGGTGGGTCAGATGGTCAATATTCCAAATCCATGAACAGGGTACAGAAACATCCTTGCAGGGCTTTTTGTAAGGGTGTTTTTGTTTTGTCCGGATGTTTTGACCGGAAATGCTGTTTTGATTGACAGGAGCAGATAAAATAGTATAATGAAAGTATAATTTGACGGTTTGACATATTGATATGCAGGAAAAAGTGTACAAACTGCACTAGGGATGCAGGGGAGAAACATACGGGAGTGATGCATTATGGATGAAAAACTGAAATTCACAAGCATACTGGACAGGAAGGAGAGTCCCTGGAGGGAAAGGGC
>CAJTSY010000151.1:0-3003 GCA_910578995.1 uncultured Acetatifactor sp. | reverse complement strand
GGCCGTGTGGCATGTCCGGGAGGTGAAGCTCTACTGCGACGCCTTCCGGAACCTGTCCGCCAGGCTGCGGGGCCTGCCCCTGGAGTCAGGAGGGATGCAGGCTTTCCGGGAATACCTGGAGGGGTATCTGGCAGGGGAAGGTTTTTTGGGGATGCAGGAACAGGCGGAGCGGCTTACCGGACAGATGGAGGAGCTTCGCCTGGTGCTTACCTATGAGAGCGACAGGATCATCATAGTCCAGGGGGAGGCGCCCGGAAGCTATGATGATTTTTTAAAGGAATGTTTTCCCGGACATAAAAAGCGGCTTGTGAGCCCTTTTGGGACGGAACCGGAGTTGGCGGACCTGGAGGCGGAGCTTCTGAAGGCCTTCCGGAAACGGAATCCGGAGCTGTTTCTGGAATCGGAACGATTTTTCGGGAAGTATGGGGACTATGCCGATGCCGTTTTGGTGCGCTTTGCCTCGGAGATCGGATTTTACCTTTCCTTTTACTGCTTTGAGCAGAAGATGCAGGAGAGGGGGTTTTCCTTCGCGGTTCCGCAGGCTCTGGAGAGCTCCCGGGAAGAAATGTATGCCCGGGGGCTTTACGACCTGGCCCTGGCCTGCGCGGGCAGGGATGTGGTGGCCAACGACACGGTGTTCCGCAGGGATGAAAAATTCTATATTCTCACCGGACCCAACCAGGGGGGCAAGACCACCTTTGCCAGAAGCCTGGGACAGATGGTGTATTTTTTCAAGATGGGCCTGGATGTGCCGGCGGAGGCAGCAGGGATATACCGCTTTACGGACATTTGCACACATTTCTGCGTAGAGGAGAGCGTAGAGACGGGACGGGGGAAGCTGCGGGAGGAACTGGAGAGACTGGCTGATATTATGGCTGAGTCAGGAAAGGGGGATTCCTTTCTCTTTGTGGTAATCAATGAGCTTTTCACCACTGCCGCCAATTACGACGCCTGCATTATGGGCAGGAGGGTTCTGGAGCATTTCCTGGGGCGGGAGTGCAGGGGGATCTATGTGACCCACTTAAGGGAACTGGCCCAGGGGGATCCGGGGCTGGTGTCCCTGGGCGCCATGCTGGACGGGCAGGGAAGGCGGACGTTCAGGATTGAGAGAAGCACGGAGGAAGTGCCGGCTGCGGCAGGCACCCTGGTGGCCAGACACGGACTGACCTATGGACAGCTGAAGGAGAGATTAGCGTGAATGCGTATTTATTATACCGGGAAAGGGAATGGACCGGTGGGGGAAGGTATTTTGAGGAAAAAAATATCATAAAGGATCTGGGACTGGACACCGTTTTCTGGGCGGCTTCCAGGGATGTAATATGGGATGGGGATAAGGTGGCTGCCCTGGGGGAGCCGGACCCCTTCCTGGAAAGCACCCTGCGGAACGTGATGATGGTTCCGCTGTCAGATGCCGGGGAGATCAATTACCGCCAGGAGATTCTGTGGGACTGCTTTGGGGAGGAAGGGTTTACAGAGGAGCTGTACCGCTTTTCGGCACAGGTGCTGACACAGTGGGACGGCCTGGGCAGAAAGGCGGGGGACAAGGCGGGCTCCAGGAATACCCCCAGGGCGCTTATCACGGACATCCATGTGCTGCGGCTGTTTGTGACGAGCCTGAATCAACTGAAGGAACTGCTTGCAGGCTACAGGGACAGGCTCCGGTCGGAAGGATTCCGGGCACTGTATGAACGGCTCTGCGGAGAGTTCCCGGAGGAGCTGTCACGGAATCTGGAACGGATTCTGGGGGAGATCGCCTTCTATGCCAATGACAGGGAGCATGGGGAGGGCGTGACGGGGAAAATGGTGAACAAGCCCCGGATCGTGCTGGGCTGCAGCCTTGCGGACGGGCTGAAGCTGGGGGACTTTCGCCTGGAGGAAGTGGATACGGAGGTAAGGAAATACCGGAATCCCGAATCCCTGCTCAGCCGTGCCCAGAACTATCTCAGCGGGAGGACGAAAATTCTGGCCAGTATCCCCAGGGGAACGGCCCTGGCCGCCCAGGCGGAGCAGCTGGAGTATGCCACCGTGCGCTATATCGTCTCCTGCTGCGAGCCGTTTCTCAACGCGTTCAACGGCTTTTTTGCCCAGCTGCACCTTCAGGCGGCCTTTTACCGGGGGGCCGTGAACCTGAAGCATCATATGGAGAGAATGGGGATCGGATACTGCCGTCCCGGGGCAGGCGGGCAGGAGGCGCTGCGCTTCCGGGAGCTGAAGGAGTTCGTCATGGGCATAGAGCAGCGCAGGAACCCTGTGGGCAATACCTGCTGTCTGGACGGTAAAAACCTTCTCATCGTCACCGGGGCGAACCAGGGGGGAAAATCCACCTTTCTGCGGAGCGTGGGCATTGCCCAGGTCTGCTTCCAGTGCGGCCTGCAGGTGGCTGCGGAAAGCTATGAGAGCGGGATTTTTCCGGCCTTTTTCACCCATTTCACCAGGAGGGAGGACAGCGCCATGAACAGCGGCCGCCTGGACGAGGAGCTGGGGAGGATGAGCCGGATCGTGGATCATCTGGGGGAGCGGTCCATGGTGCTGCTGAACGAATCCTTTGCCTCCACCACGGAGAAGGAAGGCTCCGTCATCGCCTATGACATTGTGAAGGCCCTGAAGGAGGCGGGGGTGAAAGTGCTCACCGTCACCCACCTGCTTTCCTTTGCCCAGAGGATGTACGATGAACAGAAGGAGGACTGCGGGGTGGAATTCTTAAGCGCCCAGCGCATGGAGGACGGAAGGCGCACCTTCCGGATGGCCCAGCATGCCCCGGAGCTGACCAGTTTCGGCCTGGACCTGTTCGAGGAGATTATCGGGGCGCAGTTTTCGGGGTGACGGGGAGGAAAGAGCAAAAGAGGAAGGGGAATAGGATGAAGGGATATTATAGTCAGACAGAATTTGTACGGGAGTATAACGCCGTCTGTGGGAAAATTTTCCGGGAGGAGCGCATCAGCCGGGGCGTGTCCATGGAGGGAGCGGCCCGGGGGCTGCTGAGCAAAACGGCTCTGGGCAAGA
>CAJTSY010000150.1:6190-9148 GCA_910578995.1 uncultured Acetatifactor sp. | reverse complement strand
AAGTACGACGAGGAGATTCGTCTACCGCCTGAAGCTTACCAACTGGGAAGTGGAGATAATGTTCGAGGATATGATCCGGGGCTGGTTTAGCGGGGAGGATGTGCCTTATAACGACTTTATCGAGGCGCTGCTTCTGGGGGATGTTAAGGCTATGAACCGGTATATGAATAAAGTTGCTCTGGCAACTTTCAGCTACTTTGACACCGGTAAAAGGCCGTCCGATGAAATCGAGCCGGAGCGTTTTTACCATGGCTTTGTCCTGGGATTGATGGTGGAACTGGCGGGAAGATACCGTATCACCTCCAACCGGGAAAGTGGGTTCGGAAGATATGATGTAATGTTGGAGCCCTGCAAAAAAGAGGATCCGGCCTTTGTGCTGGAGTTTAAGGTGCATGATCCGGAGGATGAGGATACCTTGGAGGATGCGGTGCAGGAGGCTTTAAAGCAAATTCAGGATAAGAACTACGACAGGGAGCTGACTGCCAGGGGGATTCCGGAGAAACGTATCCGCCACCTGGGCTTTGTCTTTGAGGGGAAGCGGGTTCTGATTGGCTGAAATTCTGTTTGAAACGGTTGACCGGAAGTTCAATCATCGTCCCAACGAAGAATTATTGGAAAAGCTGAATTTACCGTTTCTGGCGTCTTTCTTTGGCCGCAAACCGATGTATGACGAAACTGTCTTCTGTCATGGCGACTTTCATTATATAAATGTACTGTGGAAGGATCATCATATAAGTGCAATTCTCGATTTTGAGCTTGCCGGATACGGCAGCCGGGATTTTGATATTGCCTGGGCATTGTTCCTCCGTCCCGGCCAAAAGTTCCTGAAAACCGACGAAGAACTGGAGCGTTTCTTAAGAGGGTATCAAAAGTACGGTGATTGTAACGTGGAGGCGGTAAAATATTATATGGCACAGTGCTATGTGCATTTTCTTTGTTTCTGTGAGGATATAGACTATTGCGAATATGTGCGGAATTGGCTTGAGCGAAACTGTAGAGAGTAACAGGCAGCGAAAGTAAAACCTGTCAGTACGGTCAGTCACAACACCAACACTTACATCAACGTAAATTTTCGCGTGATCTTCCTGAACTTTCTTTGAGAGAAGGTATTCATATCACGAGTTTCTCAAATTATCAGCGGCACAGCATAAAGAACATAATAAAGCGATATTGCCTTTCAGGTAAATCGTGACACGGAAGAACCAATATTGACTTGACAAAAGAATAACATGATGTTATATTTTAAATGACAACACCATGTTATACATTGCGTATCATGGTCAACTGGCAGACGGCGGGCGCTTATCCGGCTCATTTTATATTGGATGCTGCCCGCGGTGCCGCCGTGCGCCGAAAGAATCAGGAGGAAAAAACTATGGTACAACAATTATCCGATGCGGAACTGGAAATTATGAAAATCGTATGGGGAAATCCCCGGGAGGTGACACTGTTTCCTTATATCATGGACGGACTGGCAGTCAGGGGCAGGCCATGTCAGAAGAATACCCTGATTGTACTTCTGTCGCGGCTGATGAACAAAGGATTTCTGAGCGCGAAAAAAATCGGACGCCGCAACGAATATACAACGCTCATTTCCGAAACGGAGTACCAGACAGCTCAGACGAAAAACTTTCTGGATAAAATCTATGAGGGGAGTGTGAAAGGCCTGGTTTCCGCTCTGATTTCGGGCGATTTGCTGACGGACGAGGAATACGATGAATTAAAAATGCTGTTGGAGAAAGGGAGCGGGAAATCATGAACACAATTTTGAAGATTTTTCTGTCCATGTCCTTTTCAGGCGCTTTGCTTATCCTGGTTCTGCTTTTTGGAAAACGGTTTTTAAAGGATAAAATCAGCCGGCAATGGCAGTATTACATTTGGCTTGTTGTCATATTGCGGCTGCTGCTTCCTTTCGGGCCGGAAACGAATCTGCTTGGGGTAACCTGCCAAGCCCTGGAAGGGGTGATGAATCAGGCTTCTTTCCCACGGCAGCAGTTTCTGCCGGATGTTCCGGAAGCAGTTTCTGTCCCTGGCGCTGACCTGGTACGGGACGGAGAAAGCTCAAATCGCCTGGAAGAAAATCTGACTGCAGTCCACCCGCTTCGGGAGGCGGGGGAACTGCTGACGAGTTATATCTGGCTGATCTGGCTGGTGGTTTCGTTGGTGTTGTTGGTACGGAAGGTGACAATCTATCAGAGTTTTGTACGATATATCAGAGACGGATTGACGCCGGTTTCCGATATGGAAATGCTGGACCGGCTTTCCGTTATTGCGGAGGGGGAAGGCGTGAAAAGCCCCGTGGAATTGGGTGTCAATCCGCTGATTTCCTCGCCGATGCTGATCGGTTTTTTTCGCCCCTGTATCGTATTGCCGGCTTCGGAATATCGTGAAGAGGATTTTCGGTATATTGTCCTGCATGAACTGACCCATTACAAACGCCGGGATATGTTTTACAAGTGGCTTGTACAGGTTACTGTCTGCCTGCACTGGTTCAATCCCCTTGTACATCTTATGAGCAGAGAGATTACAAAAGCCTGCGAGTTTTCCTGCGATGAAGCCGTTCTCGCAAAAACGGGGGACGGCAGCGCCCGGGACTATGGGAAAACCCTGCTTGACGCCATGGCGGCAGTGGGGAAACACATGGAAACGCCCGGAGCCGTCACCTTAAGCGAAAATAAGCAATTATTGAAGGAAAGACTGGGAGCGATTATGGTGTATCAGAAAAGGTCAAGGACAGTGAGGATGGCTGCCGCCGCGCTGACACTGGGGGTGGTTTTCGGCGCGGCTTTTCTGGGGATATACCCTGTTGCCGCCGCGGGTGTGCCGGATTCGGCGGACACGGAAAAGGTATCCTCCTCGCAGTCTGATCACATGCCGCCGGGTAATGCCGGTCAGGGGAGTTTCTCTTCCGGTAACTATGACTATCCCCGAAAAGAAGGTATACTTATGTACAAACAG